>JBAWZH010000128.1:0-6996 GCA_037143135.1 bacterium | reverse complement strand
ACCAGTCGCCGGTCTTCTCGTCACGGATATAGACAAACTTGCCGACCGTGTCGCGGGGCACGCCATCGATGTGCCAGCGGGTGATCCGGCAGACTGTGGGGTTGTCGAGGAAGGAGTAACCGCCGCCGATCTGACTGGCAAGATAACACCACCGCCCGTTGCTCAATACATTCATCCATGGACGATCCAGCAGGGGATTCGTCACAATAAACTCGCGCCCATCCTGGGAAAAATGCCCGTATTCTGTTTGTTTCATGATTCTCTCCTTAAACTGGGGATTAGCAAAAGATGGCGGGGTAACGCCGAAGGGGTGAACCGGACACTGCGAATGGCACCCTTGAACCAGAAGATTTCGTTGATACGGCAACCGATGGAAACCCGGCCCCGGACAATGGGTTGCCGGTCAATTTTCCCGGAGAGTTCCTCCTCGCCGTTCACATACTGGCTCATGGTTTGCCCGTCATAAACAAGGGCCAGGGTCTGCCATTCTCCCGCAGGATGAACGAGTTCCGGACTGCAAAGAACCTGCTCGTTGGAGCCGTCCTTGATAAACGTGTCGGCATACCAGCGCCCCTCGGCGAGGCGGGTTTCGAGCAAAATCCGCGCATCGCGGGTGGAATCGTGAACATGGACAAACCGTTGCTCGGGTGCGCCATCGGAATCCGGACGGAACAGGGCCTCGAGGGTAAAGGCACGGGCGTTTTGAAGGGGATTGACGTCAAAAAAAAGAGCGTCGGTTTTCCCGTTGAAAACCACGGCCGGACCATAGGGTGACGCGCAAAGCCCCGGCGCCCCTACAATCCGGGGAGTGAGTCCTCCCACTTGCTCAAGACTGTCGAGCGTCCAGGTGATCATCCGGCGATGCCCGCCTTTTCCAGAAGACGACGGATCAATTGCTCGAGGGTATCAAGCGAAAAGTGTTGCTTCGCAAGGGCGAAGTTTTTTTCACCCATGTCCCGTTTCAGGGCGGGATTGGTGAGGATCGCGCACACCTGCCTGGCCGCCGCGGACACCTTGTCCGGCGCGACGGTGACCAGACCGGCGGCATCCTTGCCCGTGAGTTCCCGTCCGAGGGAGACGACATCAAATCCGACTGGACCCAGGTCGGTGCGCCACACCGGATACTCCCAGATCAAGACCGGAAGTTTGGCAAAAACCGCCTCGATGTACTGGTTCCCCCACCCTTCCCAGGTCGAGGGATAGGTGACGAAATCGGCGAGGACATAGGAATCCCAGAGCGAATAGGTCTTTGCGCCGTCCGGCATGGTTCCCCGTGAATGCGTCACACGATCCCCGGTGTGGCGCATATCGACGCCGAGATCGCCAGCCTTCTTCAGGAGCGACGGCCAGTAGTTTCCCGATATCCCGATCGTCTCGATGATTCCCGCGCACAGCAGGATGATCTTGCTCGAGGCCGAGAAACGCCCGCCCGCCGCCGTGCGAACGCCGACCAGACTCTTTCGCAGTTCCGGGTTGTTGCTGATCTCGGCGACGACATCAATGGCCATCTCGATGCCTTTCCGATCCAGGATGCGCGTGGCCTGGAGGAAGACGAGATCGTCATCCCCGATTCCGAACGCGGCCCGGAAATCGGCGTTGTAGGCGTCGGCCACCCAGGCGGGCTGGTCGAAATCAAACACGTTCGGCACCACCGTGGCGTTGATGTTCTTGCGCCGCTTGATCTCGCCCTGCGAGATCCGGTTGATGACCACATGCTGGACATTCGGGAGTTTCGGCGGGAAGTAGCGGTGATAAATGCTTTCGGCGGTGTGACACGTCGGATTCACCTCGCCGGAGTCCTCAAAATAGAAATCGTGGCTGTGCACGATCCCGGCGATGCCGGTCTTCCGGAAAACCCGGTGCAGGGCAATCGCGGAGGCGGGCTGATAACCGCCGGAACACAGATTGTTGGGGAGCAACAGCGAGACGCCCTTCTCCTCGATCATGCGGAGAATCTTCTGCTCGACCACGTCGGCATGCCGGTAGATATCCGCCTCAAGATCCTCCTCGCGGGTGTAATCGGTGAGTTTCACGCTGGCATTGCGGAGGATTTTCCATGTGACGGGATGCTGGGCGTAAATCTCGTCAATCACGTAGTTGGTCTTGACGTCGGAATTCCCTGAACAATAGATGACGGAATGGCCCATCCGATCACGAAGAATCGAACGCCACTTGTCCACTTCCAGGGACACGCCGTCGGTACGCCCGAGCCGGTTCTGCATAAACGCCATGGTTGCCATGAAGAATCTCCTTTTGCGGTGGGATTATATGCCAGACAAACCGTCAAAGGGCAAGCGCGGGTTCTCCTGAAGACGAACTCACGAGGTCGCTTCAAACAAGATCCGCCATTCATCGAAGACGGCCTCTGCGTTCGCGAGCCGGGTATCGCCCTCGAAGGAAAATTGGGCGATGCAACCGCCGTCCTGCCAGAGGTTCTCCCTGACCCGCCGAACCCCGGCGCGAGCGGCGGCGGGCGTTCCCACCGCCAGGATGTGTTGCCGGTCGATTTCGCCCCAGAACGTGATACGACCGCGACAACGCCGACCGATTTCCTCGATGTCCATGCAGAAAAGTTGACTGTTGATGGCATCCACGCCGATCTCAATCAGGTCTTCATAGATGTCGAGAATCCACCCGTCGGAGTGCATGAAAAACTTCTTTCCCGTCGAATGGGCAATGCGGACGTACTCGGCATAGAGCGGCTTGAACAGGCGCCGCCACTGTTCCGGCGAGATCAACATGGAGGATTGAGAACCCCAATCATCCATCATCACCAGGGCGTCCACTTCGGTCGCGGTCCACCGTTCGTACTGCTCGCGGAAAAAGCCATGCACCAGCGCGACGAGCGCCTTGAAGCCATCGTTCTCCTCCGCGATGTCCATCATGAGATTCTCGGTGCCCCGCAGAAACTGCATCCGCTCGTAGGGCCTCGCCCAGCCGCTGGCAAACACAAAGGCGTCCGTCTGGCGGCAAAACGCATTGACAGCTTCGGTGTTGACTTCAAGAAATTCCACCGGCGGACGGATGTCCGGCAACTTGGCGTAATCGTCCAAAAGGGGATGCCTGACCTCGCCATGAACACCGGGCATGATATTCTCAAAGACGCAACCCCACTCGTCCGTGGACGTGCCCGGCGCATAGGCGTTTCCGGAGGCCCGCCGCGACGTGGGACGGCCTGCGGAACACTGGACAAAATCGGTCGGCCACCGCCTGATGAAATCGTTGATCGCCGCGTCTCCCTGGGACAACCGTGCCGCAGGCAACAACCACAGATCACGCGGCGGCCGGTCGGGGCGCTCCCTGTTCAAACAACGCAACACTCTTTCTCTACTGGTCATGATGGAGTCACCCTATTTGAGAAAGACACGCCCTGTCAAGCATGTTGGTTATCCCGTATCCACTCGAAGTCCATGGCGGAATGGAGTTCATCGTGCCTTGCGTGTCAAACCATTCCGATGCTCCCGTTCACTTCATCGATATTCTCCACTAATCCGGCTGCGACCATCATGTCCATCGCGGACAGGGCAAAAACAACTGGATAAAGGTCTTCGTAATACCATAATTTGGCGAAGTACAAACCGATCGGGGCGCCCGGAAACTCCGATCCTTCCCGCGTCTGACGGATCAGGGATTCCAGTCCTGCCAGCGCCGCCGACCTGACCTCATAGGCAAGGGCTTCCGTCTTTCCTCCGTGAATGAACCAGGTGGCAAGGGCTTCGATCACGATCCCGGTTTCCTCAATGGTCGCCGGACCACTCCCGCCAGACCAGCCCCCGTCGGGTTTGCGAGTCTCGACCAGCCATCGGACTCCCTTGAGTGTCGCGTCGTCATGGGTAAATCCTGCCTCTGCAAGGCCCTTGACGACGCGTGCTGTCCCGTAACAGGGATTGGCATCGTCGGGCCCGAACTGGTCGCCAAACCACAGTGGCAACCAGGATCCGTTGGCGGCCTGCCTGGTGTTCAAGTACCGCACCAGACGTTTTGAGGCCTTCCGCACCCGGATTGCGGTTTCTGGTGTCAGTACCGGCAGGGCGCGATGCCAGGCGCGGAGCGAGTGCGCCGTGATGTCCGCCGCGCTACGATCAAACGGCAACTTGCCCCACCCCTTGCAAAATGTCGGCATGCCGCCATCCCGGTTCTGGAGTTTCAACAACCAGATCGCGCCGCGCTCAATGGCCGCGCACACTGCGGGATCCCCGGGAGCCAACTCCAGCAAGGCGAGAATCGCCCCCGGCGTATCGTCGGCGTCCGGTACGGCGCCGTCGGTATCCATCCACGACCAACCGCCGGGCGGGGTGTGGGTAAACGGATGGACATGGTCATACTGCTGCCCCAGCAACCATTTGATCACGGCCCGTCGGGATGGCTCAGGCAGGCTTTCGCGCAACCCGCCGTTGATCGAGAGCGCATGGATTGAAAGTGACGTCAGCCAGGTCGAAAGACAGGTGTCAATTGGCCAGGCATGATCCTCACGCACCTGTCCGGTCAGGAACCGGACCGCATTCTGAACAATCGGATGATCTGTTTTTCCCATTGAGGCAAGACACGCACACACGAAGCTGGTGAGGGGTATGGCTTCGAGGAATCCTCCACTGCTTGGTTGCATACCGAGAACGGTGTTGAGTGTCCTCTCGCGCACCGCGTTACGAACAACGCGCCGAACCGGATTACGGGTCGGCCGGTGAAAGTGATGGGTCTGCCCGATCGCCACCAACGCAGGAAGCGCGTAACTGACCACCGGCAATCCGAGCGACCGCCACAGTCCATGAGGCGCGGCGGCCAGTTCAAAGGGAAGTCCGGGAATGTTTCCAAAAGCCTCCCGGCGTGGCCCCAGACGACCGCTCAAAATCAATAACGTAAGCACCGGCGTGGAGAACGTCCGATCCGCCCCATAGAATTTCAGTATGGTTTTAGCGATGGTTCCGGCCTGGTCGCTGTCCGCATGTCGGCGAATCCATTCGCCTCCCCGGGCGGAGGCATGGCTCCACGCCTCCTTCTCTTCAGGCGCAAAGGCCAGGGCCGACCAGCACAGACTGGTCGTGTTGATATTCGAGCGGCTGCGGAGGGTGTCCCCCCATCCCCCGTCCGGATTCATGTTGGCGGCGAGCCAGTCAAGGCCGTTGCGGATGAGACGATCATGCTTTTCCCTGTCCGTCAGCGCCAGCGCGATGGTCGCCGTCGCCGTCGACAGGGCGCTACTCGACAGCCGCCCGTACCAGTATCCGCCGGGATTGAAGGACTCCAATAATCGCGCCCGGGTGTTCGCCCGGGTTCGCTGAAAAGCCTGGTTGTTAAAATCCATCGATCCATTTCTCACACGCCGGCGAACGGATGACGCCCGCTCCGCGTCACGGCCCAGAAGAACAGTCCCATGCCCAGAACATCGGTCTTGCGTGCGGCGGTCAGGGCGCGGGGCAGTGCGTGCCGCAACCGATAGAACCGCTGCAGAGCGCTGGAGAGATGCCCGCCAAGTTGTTCGGGGGTCATATGCAGGGGCCTGTACACGACATCGACTCCATTGTAGAGCGAGTAGTCTTCATGAAGGAGCCGCCCCTCGCTTTTCAACTGGTCGTAGATCGCCGACCCTGGACCCGGCGTCAGCGTCCACGGCAACAGGAAATCGGCCTTGCTACAGATAACTCGATCCAGCGTTTCCTCAATACTCTCCGGGGTGTCCCAATCCATCCCGAAAATCAGACTCGCGGCAATCGCGATGCCCGCTTCGCGGAACCCCTTGACCACGTCCTCCATCGAAACGTGCTGGTTCTGGTGCTTGTGGGTGTACTCGAAATTTTGCGGCGTGATGGACTCAATGCCCACTCCGGCATACCGGCAGCCCGCCTCGGCGGCCAGTCGCAGCGCCTCCGGGTGACGGATCGCGTTGACGTCAAACTGTCCACCCCATCGGATTCCCAATGGTTTAAGGGCCTTGAACAATTCCACGGCACGGGTCGGGTCTGCCATCAGGTTATCATCCGAGAAAATGATGTACCGCGAACCCAGTTTCTTCACCTCGTCAACCACATCGGAGACCGGCCGGAACCGGACTTTCTGGCCGAAATACAGGCGGATGGAGCAGAACGAGCAACTGTGCGGGCAGCCCCGCGAGGTCTCGACGGCCAGAAACGGAAGGCGTTGCCCCGGCAAGCGCCAGTAGCGCGAGGGATCAATCAGGTCGTAGCGCGCGACGGGTAAACCCGACAAGTTCTCCGGTCGCTCCGCCTTGTAGGTGTCGCGCAGGCGTCCGGCTCGGTAATCGTCAAGGATCCCCGCCCAAACGGTCTCCGATTCGCCCTGGACAATACAATCGAATGCCCCGCTGGCGCGCACAAGCTCATAAACTGAAAAGACACCGATCCCTCCGATCATCGTCATGATGCCACGTTTCCGGAACCGGTGTCCCAACTCAATCGCGCGGGGAATGTTCGGCAACATCCCGGTCATGACGACCAGATCCGCATCCTCATTTCCGGTGACATCCTGAACGGCGTCGTCAAGAAAGCGAACGTCGAAATGCGGGGGAATGGAGGCGGCCAGATACGGCAGGGTTCGGGACGGAAAGAACGACCGCCGAACCCGGATCACCCGTCCGGCGGCATCGTGCGCGGACGGTTTGATCAATAGAATTCGTTTGCCTGGAGTCTTTCCCACCATCATTCCCTTCCTGAGTCATGGCTTCGGGCACACTGTGTAGCACACTGCCGCGCTTCCCTGAACAAGAATTTCCGTCTCACTCAAAGGAAACCCGCCTCGCCTGTCCCGTTGCGGGCGTGCCTTTTGCATTTGATTCGAAACCGTGTCGGCTGTACAACTCTGAGCACAGGGGAAGACCATGACCGAAACACTCAAGAAACCGTATCTGCGAAACATTGATACGCTGGTGACATTCAGGTCTGGAAGGCTGGGCCTGAAAGGATGAGCGAGGATCCTGAGAGGCCCGGGATTTCCGGAACATGGGATTACCTGATCGTCACCGCCTCCAATGAGGCTCAGGGC
>JBAWZH010000127.1:0-7033 GCA_037143135.1 bacterium | reverse complement strand
ATTCTGGTTTCGATTAACTTCAGAAAAACCCAAATGAATACATAATGAAACGACCCCTCATACCGACCATCCTCTTCGCTGCTGGAATCCTGACCGGAATGGCAGATGACACCGATGCTCTGCGCCGCTCCTTCGTTGCGCCACCGTCTTCCTCCGCGCCGCAAACCTGGTGGCATTGGTCGGGCGGTAATATCTCCAAGGAAGGCATCACCGCTGACTTGGAAGCCATGAGACGGATCGGCATCGGCGGAGCCACCATCGTCCAACTAGACAGCGGCATGCCGGCAGGCGGCCCCGTAAAAATCCTCAGTCCCGAATGGCACGGACTGGTCCAGCATGCATTCCGCGAATCCCAACGCCTCGGCCTCCAGATCGGTATCGAAAACTGCATGGGCTGGTCGAGCAGCGGCGGCCCGTGGGTCACCCCCGAGTATAGCATGATGTTTGTGGTCTCCAGCGAAAAGCAAGTCAAGGGGCCTGCCGCAATTTCTGAAACCCTTCCGCAGCCTGAAACCCGGATGGGTTTTTACCGGGACATTGCCATTCTCGCCTTTCCCACACCCTCGACCGAAAAAATCGAGAGGGCCGATGTTTCACCCAAGGTGACCTCCAGCGATGCGGAACTCGATACCCGTGAGATTGTGAAGGAATACCCAAACGGCACCAGTTATCTTGCCCTGCCGACCCCGCAAAAGCCGCAATACATCCAGTTTGAATTTCCCCAACCCTTCGAAGCGCGGACCATCGCAATCGCCTTCGGTGGACCGGATGAAATCGTCAATGAACAGCGCGACAGCGTCAGAGGCACGGTGGAAACTTCCGACGACGGCCATTCCTTCCGCAAGGTTCGTGACTTTGATTACCAGTCAGGAGTTTACGGACCCGTCCTGGGACTCCAGCGCTTCTCCATACCACCGACAACCGCGAAGTATTTTCGAATCACTTTCGGGAAAGCCAAAAAGGGATGGCTTCGCATCAAGCGAACCGACGCCATCACCGTGAAAAAAATTGCCATCGAAGCCGCCCCCGCCATCGACCAATACCGCACCAAAGCCAACTTCGTGGGCACCAGCGGCTCTTTCCCTTCCGCCGCCTCAACCGCTTTCCCGCCAGAAATGGTTGTCCCGAAGAACCGCATCCTCAATCTTTCCAGCAAGGTGGACTCCTCCGGAAAACTCACCTGGGATGTTCCCGAAGGGGATTGGACAATCCTGCGGATGGGATACACCACGACCGAATCCAAAAACCGCCCCACTCCTCCCGAAGCGACCGGCCTCGAATGCGATAAACTCAGCAGGACAGCCATGGAAGTTTACTGGGACGGACTCATGGCAAAAATCATCAAAGAATCCGGCCCTCTCGCCGGAAAAGCCTTCAACCATACCCTGATCGACAGCTTCGAGGCAGGCAGTCAAAACTGGACTCCCGCATTCCCTGAGGAATTCAGAAAACTGACCGGCTACGACATCCTCACCTACCTCCCGACCCTGACCGGACGCATCGTGGGCAATCTCGAAGAATCCGAGCGTTTCCTTTGGGACTACCGCCGCACGATCGCGGAACTTTTTGCCGCAAATTACTACGGTGGCATGGCGGAACTTGCGCACAAATCAGGGCTCACCCTGCAAGTCGAACCGGCGGGCTCCCCCTTTGACTACATCCTGAGTGGACGCTATGTGGACATGCCCATGACTGAGTTCTGGGTGCCCAACGTCGCCTCTCCCGAACTCCGCAGCATCGCCTCGATCTCCCATGTCTATGGACATGTCCGGACTGCGGCCGAGGCCTTCACCGGAAGCGCCTTCACCAGCCGCTGGAAGCAGGCTCCCGAGCAATTCAAAGCCATCGGAGACGCCGCCTTCGCCTATGGAATCAACCATTTCGTCTTTCACCGCTACGCCCACCAACCCTGGCTCAACCGCTATCCCGGCATATCCGCCGGGTCATGGGGTGCCAACATCGAACGCACCAATACCTGGTGGGAACAGGGCAGGGCATGGGTCACCTATTTGACCCGCTGCCAAACCCTCCTCCAGAGCGGGCTGCATGTTGCCGACGTGCTGAGTTTTGGGGGTGAGGGGACTCCATTCGCCTACAGCGACGCAAACATCCCCGGCTACTATGCCGACTCCTGCAACGCCGATGTCATTCTCAACCGCCTCTCTGCCAAAGACGGGAAACTCGTCCTTCCCGATGGCATGAGCTACCGCCTCCTGGTCCTCTCCAAGGAGACAACCATGACACCCCCGCTTCTCCGCAAAATCAAAAAACTTGTGGCCGACGGCGCGACCATCATCGGGAAAAGACCGGCAAAATCCCCAAGCCTTACAAACTATCCCCAGTGTGACAACGAAGTCGGCCAACTTGCCGCCGAACTCTGGGACTCCGGAAAAATCAAGGACATTCCCGTCGAAAAAGCCTTGAATGACCTTTCCATCCAGCCCGACTTCCATTCCAAGGGCTTCACCGCCATCCACCGCACAACCGAAGACGCGGAGATTTATTTTGTCGTCAATTCTTCGGACGCCTACTCCGAACAGGAGTGCACTTTCCGCGTTGACGGCCGTTCCCCCGAACTCTGGAATCCGGTCACCGGAAAAATCCAAAAGGCTGCGGCCTACAGCCAAAAAAATGGGTTGACTCAGCTAACCCTCCGGCTGGAACCCTACGACTCTGTCTTCGTCGTCTTTCCAAAAAATGCAAAATCTGATGGCGACCATGTTGTGCAGTTCGCCCGCATTGCCACCGGAGCCGCCTCCCCACGCTTGGAAATCCTCCACGCCACCTACGAGTCTGCTGCTGCACCCGGCGTGGCCCCTGTCGATGTGACCGGAAAAATATCCGGCCTTGTCCAAAACGGAAAACTTTCCTTCACCGTCTCGAACGCCTTGATCGGAAGCGACCCTTTTCCCGGCCAGGCCAAAACTATGAACATCAACTACAAGCTCGACGGCCAGCCATTCTCCTCGAGTTTTGGGGAGGGGAGTTTCGTTGCCATCCCGAATCCCGTGCCCCAAACCCCTTTCCCCGATGCAAGGTTAACGTATGGCGACCAGGGCCAGCTTCTCCTCGAAGCCTGGCAAAAGGGAACCTTTCAATACGAGACCGCGTCCGGCAAAAAAGCCACCCTCAACGTTGAAGCCGACGCTCCCACCCTCCCCATCGATGCAGCCTGGAAAGTCCGGTTCCAAGCCAACCGCGGCGCTCCTCCCGAAATCACCCTCGACCAACTCATCCCCTGGAACCAACACCTCGACACCGGGGTGAAATACTTCTCGGGAACCGGAACCTATTCGAAGACCTTCACCGTTCCCGCCGACTTCATCAAAAAGAACCGCCGCTACTATCTCGACCTCGGGAAAGTCGCCGTCCTGGCCGAAGCCCAGCTCAACGGTCACGACCTCGGCATCCTTTGGAAACGCCCCTTCATCGCCGACATTACCAGCTACCTCAAGCCCGGCACCAACGAGTTGACCGTCGCCGTCACCAACCTCTGGGTGAACCGACTGATAGGCGACGAACAACTCCCCAAAGACCTGGAGTGGAAAAAGACCCCTGACGGAGGAGCTGATTGGCCGGACTGGGTGAAAGAAGGCAAGCCCAGCCCCACCGGACGCGTCGGATTCAACACTTGGTTCTGGGCCCCATTCAAAAAGAACGATCCCCTTGTTGATTCTGGACTCATCGGCCCGGTGACGATTCGGTCGTCCTTCGAGATGCCAGCGGCTGTCAGGTAATGACAGGAGAAGTTCTGTTTCGATTAACTTCAGAAAAACCCAAATGAATACATAATGAAACGACCCCTCATACCGACCATCCTCTTCGCTGCTGGAATCCTGACCGGAATGGCAGATGACACCGATGCTCTCCGTCACTCTTTTGTTGCCCCCCCTTTGTCCTCCGCCCCGCAAACCTGGTGGCATTGGATGGATGGAAACATCACCAAGGAGGGCATTACGGCAGACCTGGAGGCCATGAAGCGGATTGGCCTGAGTGGGGCCACGCTCCTTGACGTCAGCTACACAGTTCCCCCCGGCAAAGTGAAAACCCTCAGTCCGGAGTGGTATGAGTTGGTTCAGCACGCCGTCCGCGAATCGGATCGGCTCGGATTGAAGCTCGGTCTTCATAACTGTCCTGGCTACTCAAGCAGCGGTGGCCCTTGGGTCACGCCGGAACACGCGATGCAGAATGTCGTCACGAGTGAGAAAAAGTTCAAAGGCCCGCTTCACATCTCGGAAGTCCTGCAGCAGCCGCCGACAGCTCGTAATTTCTATCGTGATATTGCCGTTCTCGCCTTCCCAACGCCCCGCGCCGAGCAGATCAAAATGGCCGACCTCGCACCGAAGATTACGTCGGGGGCGGAAGGTTTTGATTCGGGGAAAGTCACGGATGGAAAAAAGGAAACGAGCGCGACCTTTCCACTGCCCGGCAAGGACAATCCCCAATACGTCCAGTTTGAATTTGCCGAACCTTTTACAACGCGCACGGTGGTCATCGTTCCCGGAGCCTGGAATTTCGGGGCCGGTGGGGAGATCCAGGCTTCCGATGACGGGAAAACCTTTCGCAGCGTAAAATCTTTCAAGTTTCCCAATGGCGAGTCCCTCTACGCCACGATCCCACCCACGACGTCCCGCTTCTATCGAATCCTCTTCGACAGTTACTACAATCATCTGTCTCCGCGCGACACGACGACTCCGCTGCCCATCGCCGAGATTGATCTCCGTGGCACCCAGTTGATTGACGACTTCAAAGCGAAAGCCGCTTTTGTCAGGGGCGGATTGTGGCCTTCTCCGGTCAATCCTGTTTCCGGCGACATTCCGGTGGACAAGGCCGGGGTCATCAATCTGACCGACCACATGGACAAGGCGGGAAAACTGGATTGGAATGTGCCGGAGGGCGAGTGGACAATTCTGCGGATCGGTCATACTTCCACCGGCGTGGAGAACCACCCGGCCACCCCTGAAGGCAAAGGACCTGAGGTGGATAAACTCAGCCGCGAAGCGCTGAAGCAATTCTGGGATGAGGGCATGATCTCCAAAGTCATCGCCCAATCCGGTCCCCTGGCGGGAAAAACCCTGAACCATGCCCTGATCGACAGTTACGAAGTGGGCAGTCAAAACTGGTCTCCCGCGCTCCGCGAAGAGTTTCAAAAACGCCGCGGCTACGATCTGCTTCCCTGGCTCCCGACATTGACCGGAAGATTTGTTGGCAGTGCGGAAGAGTCGGAGCGGTTTTTGTGGGATTACCGGAAGACCATCGCCGAATTGTTCGCCGAGAACTACTACGATTACATGGCCGAGTTGGCGCACCAATCCGGCTTGCTTCTCTCAACCGAAACCTACGGAAACGGTCCCTTTGATGAGTTGCTGAGCGGCCGGAGTTCTGACATGCCGATGAGTGAGTTCTGGGCTCCTGATGTGCCCGGTCGTGGCCTCAAAGGCCCTGCTTCGGTTGCTCATGTCTATGGGAAACCCGTTGTCGGAGCGGAAGCGTTCACTTCAACCACCAAAAATGGACGCTGGCAGCAAAGCCCGGAACAGTTGAAGCCGGTCGGGGATACGGCCTTCGCTTACGGCATCAATCAACTGATTTTTCATCGCTACGCCCACCAGCCGTGGCTGAACCGCTGGCCGGGAATGACCATGGGGCCCTGGGGATCCAATCTGGAGCGGACCAATACCTGGTGGGAACAAGGCACTGCGTGGATCACCTATTTGACGCGCTGCCAGCACATGTTGCGGCAGGGGAAATTCGTGGCCGATATCCTCTTTTTTACCGGTCAAGGTTCGCCCGGTGGATCGGGATCTCCGGAGGTCGCCGGCTATGACTCGGACATCTGCAACGCCGATGTGATTCTCAACCGCCTCTCCGTAAAAAACGGGAAACTCGTTCTTCCCGACGGCATGTCGTATCGAGTCCTTGTGTTATCGGGGGAGAGAACCATGACTCCCGCACTGTTGAAGAAACTCAAAGAACTGGCCGAAGCGGGGGCCACGATCATCGGTCCGAAGCCGGTCAAATCCCCGAGCCTTGTCGGGTTTCCCCATTCTGACGAAGAGGTCAAGACCCTGGCGAATGCCCTTTGGGATTCCGGCAAAATCAAGGACATCCCTGTCCAAAATGCATTGCAGGAACTGCGCGTCTCTCCGGATTTCCAATGCGAAGAGGGGACGACCAGCCTGAAATCCATCCACCGGACAACCGAGGACGCGGAGATTTATTTCATCATCAATCCTTCCGGTGTTTTTGTGGAACAGGAAGGTCTTTTCCGCGTGGACGGAAGAACTCCCGAGTTCTGGAATCCCGTGACCGGTCAAATCCCAAAGGCCGCAGTTTACGAACAACGTGTTGGCCTGACCCGCATTCCCCTGCGTCTGGAACCGAATGGTTCGGTCTTTGTGGTCTTCCCGAAAAACTCCAAGCCCAATGACAGCATCGTTTCCTTGGAGCGAAAGGAGGCCGATAAAAGTAAAGCCAGCGTGTTGGAGATCCGCCGGGCCACTTACGATCCGGTGGAAGGCAGTGGATCGGCGGATGTGACCAAGCAAGTGTCCGCCCTCGTGAAGGGCGGTGGCTTGCACCTGGTGGTTTCCGGAAGCGTGCTCGGGGGCGATCCGTTCCCGATGCGGGAGAAGAAACTCACGGTCGATTATACGTTGAACGGGAAAGAGGGAACGGTCACCGCCCAGGA
Organism: bacterium; assembly: GCA_037143135.1. Taxonomy (GTDB): domain Bacteria; phylum Verrucomicrobiota; class Kiritimatiellia; order CAIKKV01; family CAITUY01; genus JAABPW01. The sequence continues at coordinate 342 of JBAWZH010000127.1, read as the reverse complement.
TTGGGGAGAGGTCTCGATCATCCCGGAAATTCCGCAAACTCTGTTCCCCGAAGCCCGCCTCACGTTTGACAAAAAGGGTCAGCTTTCACTCGAAGCCTGGACGGCCGGGACCTACGACTTCCAAACCGCCTCCGGAAAAAAAGGTTCCGTCACGGTGGACGCCCCCGCACCTTCTCTGGCAATTGAAGGCCCATGGCGTCTGCAATTCCAGCCCGAGCGCGGGGCACCGCCGGAAGTCACTCTCGACACCCTCAAGTCCTGGAGCGAACACCCGGATCCCGGCGTGAAGTATTTCTCCGGCACGGGCACCTACACCAAGACGTTCAAAGTGCCGGCGGATTT
>JBAWZH010000126.1:0-7173 GCA_037143135.1 bacterium | reverse complement strand
TGGAAGACAGCGTTGAGTATCAGCACACCTCCGTAACCTGTCCCGCGCATGTGGAACCCTTCCTGGCCCGGGAAATCAGTTCCATTGCCCTGCGCGCATTCCGTGCGGTTGGCGGATGGGGATACGGACGCGTGGATATCCGCCTGGATGAAGTCGGACAACCCCGTGTCCTCGAAGTCAACTGCAACCCGTCCTTGGACGAAAGCGTCGCCCTGGCCCGTTCTGCGGAAAAAGCCGGGGTCGATTATCCTCACCTTCTCCAGCAAATTGTCAAAGTCGCCATGGAAGGCCCCTCCTTCGATGTCGGTATTCCGATGATCTAGACGGGAACTCGATGCGGATTACCCTGTAAAGCGACCGGTGTAGGCAAAATCCTTGGCAAGGGAGGTGGCCAGGGAGGTCACTTCGACGAGTTTCTCAATCCCTTTCCGGCGGGGCATCTTCAAGTTCAGGAAACGGGCGCGATCCGAGAGTTTATCCAGAATGGTGGCAACCTCGTCGGCATCCAGTCCGGACCAGATGTTGATACTCGTAACGAGTTGATTCCGGTGTTTCCGGATGAACTGAGACGCCGGGATTTGAGCGTTGGATCGAACCTTCGTGAACACCTGACTCAACTTGTCATCCACATACCCCTGGGCCGCCGCTCGATATCGCTCTGCCCGTTGACCGTAATGCTCAGCCAAAATCATGGTCATGCTCTCAACCGGATTCAGCAATGAACCTGAGGCGACCACGGGAACGGGCCTATTCTTTAGCCCCCTCATCAGGTTTGCAACAAAGGACAATTTTCGCAACGCCGGCCAGAATCGATATTTACGGCGCCATCCCGAACGGGGCGTCAGCCAGATGGCAAAGGTCTCTGAAAAATCCTCGTCCGGATGTTTTTGGGCGTAACTGCGTCCATACTGGCTGTGAACCAGATGCCGCACAAAATCCCTGCTGGAGGGATCCGGCAGAAATACATCCCGGTAGGGTTTGGAGAATTTTCCAAATGTATCAGCCCAACCTGGCCACTCCCACAGGCGATAGGCATAATTGAGGGCATGGCCCACCTCATGGCGAAGATACATCATGGTCGTCCGGAGATCTTCGATCTCGCCCGTTTGCTCTTCCTCAATGCGGGCTAACCGACGGTCAGCCAGATAAAAAGGAACGCCAACAGCGGGAACCTCGTCTGGACAGCCCCAACTGTCTGTCAGATAAAATACCGGCATGAACTTGACACCCTTGGCGTCCAACTCCCTGCGAACCTGCCGGATCATGGGCTCAACCGGAGACCCCTCGATTTTCAATTTCAGATCAGAAATTCGAGTGTTAAGCAACTCGTAACGAATTGTGTTCCAACTAGTTACCAAAAGTTTTGCCTGCGCAGCACCCATGATTGATCACCTGCAATAGTCCATCATCATACAGAGAATAAAAGGTGATTTTAGCAACTTTCAGGCAAAACAAAATCGATTTTTTTCAGTACAGACAATCCAATCTGTGCGGGACATGGGATGGATTCTCACGGTGGCCCGGATTCTTCTTGAATAACCAGCGCTCCTTCTATACATTTCCGGCCTTGTTTGATCCAAGGATCATTGAACCGGGATCCGGATCACGAAGGGAAGGTGACAGTACAAGTGGCCCAAGTTAAAATCAGACGCGGCGAGACGATCGATAAGGCAATGCGACGCCTTAAAAAGATCATGGATAAAGAAGGAATCATGAAAGAGATTCGCGCCAATCGATACTTTGAGAAGCCCAGTGAGCAACGCCGCCGCAAGGCAGCCCGTGCCCGCGCCCGCGCGGCGTACAATATCTGATTCAGTCACTGAATCCCTGAAAGCTCCCTGGATTACTATTCAGGGAGCTTTTTTGTTAGCAAACGGTGTGTTCCGGACATGAACTTTAGCCTGACAACACGATGGAATGCGCGCCGGCACGAGACTGGCGAGTCCATGATCGAGGAAATCCTCGAACTCGGTTTCGGGCATGTCGAACTTGGCTTTGATCTCACCCCTAACCTGGTGCAGGGTACCTGCGCCATGATCAAGAGCGGACGGGTCAAAGCGGATAGCGTCCATGCATTCTGTCCGCTTCCCCCCGTTCCCTTCGCGAGCCCCGAACCTTTCACCCTGGCCGCCTCAGACCCTGCCATCCGGGCCAATGCCCTCTACTACCTCGAGAACACCATCCGCTTTGCCGCCGAAATCGACGCTCGCGTCATTGTCTCCCACGCCGGAAATGTTGAGATGAAGCCACTTACCCCGCGTCTGGTTGAGTTGGTCGCCGCCGGTCGGCAATATGACGAGGAGTATGAAAAAATCCGGATGGCCCTGTTACTGGCCCGGGAAAAAGCCGCCTCCGCACAACTTGCCTATCTCTATGCGGGTGTTGAGAAACTGATGCCTCTCCTGGAGAGCACACGCCGTATCCTGGCCTTTGAAATTTTACCCACCTGGGAGGCGATTCCAACCGAGGTTGAGATGGAGAAACTCCTGACCCACTTTAATTCGCCCTGGCTTCGGTTCTGGCATGACCTGGGTCACGGCCAGATTCGCGAAAATCTGGGGCTGACCAGTCACGTAAGGTGGATAAAACGACTCCGTCCCTGGCTCGCCGGGATGCATATTCATGATGTGCGCCCCCCGGCTAGCGATCACCTCATGCCCCCATCCGGCTCACTCCAATTTCCATTGTTTCGCGATGTCGCCCAGGATGATATCATTCTCGTACTTGAACCCAATGCCGCAATACCCGCGGCCGATATCGTATCGGGACTGAAACTGATCAGGGAAGCCTGGGAAAGTCCCCTCTGACAAGAAAGCACGCCATGAGAGTCTTGGTTACAGGCGCCTGTGGGTTCGTTGGCAAGCATGTCCTGACTGAGTTTGCCGCCCACGGCTATGAAGTCATCGGGCTGGATATCGGCCCCCCTCCGGGCGGTCTGTCCCAGGATTGTTATATTTCCGCCAACATCACGGATGCGGCGCTCATGGCAAAAGTTGTCGCCGATCTTTCACCGGACGCCTGCGTCCATCTGGCGGGCCTGGCCTTTGCCGGCGGCGAAAATCCTCAAAATATCCTGACTATTAACCTGGTCGGCGCGACGAATGTGCTGGAGGCCTTCAGACTGGCCAAGTCCAAGGCGCGTATCCTCTTCATCTCCAGCGCCCATGTCTATGGGATGAAGGCCCGCCCCGCCCCGATCAAGGAAGAAGACTCTCTGAATCCAGACACATTCTACTCCATCGCCAAAATGGCTGCCGACCGGATTTCCCTGCTTTATGCGAACACGTTCGGTCTCGATGTCATGGTGGCCCGCCCCCATAACCACATCGGATCCGGGCAGTCCCCCCAGTTTGCCATCGCCTCCTTTGCGCGCCAGGTAAAGGCCATCAGCACAGGTGCGCTTCCCGTCATCAGGGTCGGTAATCTTGATAATCGCCGCGACCTGACGGATGTCCGCGATATCGCCAGAGCCTATCGACTCCTTCTGGAGAAGGGACAAACCGGGAAACCCTACAATATCGCCTCGGGACGCGAGATCAGGATTGGCGACGTTCTGGAAAAACTCTGCGTCCTGGCGGGTGTCCGACCCAAAATCGTCCGGGATGAAACCCTCTATCGTCCGTTGGATCAAAACCCGATACTGGATACCACCCGTCTCCACGAGGACACCGGATGGCAAGCCACCATTCCGATTGAAAAAACCCTGACCGACATGCTGGCGGACTTATGAAAAAAATGAAACAACTTGTTAGTTTTCTGGTCAAGGCGGGAATCGCCGTGGCCGTTCTGGGATACCTTTTCCATAAGATGGGACTCGCCCAACTGGGCGACACCATGAAGGCAACGGCTGACCGATGGCCCTGGTTGCTGGCGGGGTTTTCCCTGTGTGTGATTCCCCTACTTGTCTGTATGGCACGATGGAAACTGATCCTGGATGCCCAGGCCATGAAACTGGGATGGCTCCGGGTGAACACGATTTTCTATATTGGCTTGTTTTTCAACTCATTCATGATCGGACCTACCGGCGGCGATCTCATCAAGGCGTATTATACGGCCCGCGAGACGCACCACAAGAAAACGGAAGCCGTCACCACCATCTTCATTGACCGGGTGATCGGACTCCTGGTTATGGCGCTTGTTGTGAGCACGGTTATTCTGATCCGCTGGGATTTCTTTATGTCGAATCCGACGACCCGCGCGTTTGCCTGGCCGGCCCTGATCGCCTGCCTGATCCTTCTCGGCGGGGGGTGCGTGGCGTTCAGCATTCACATTTTTGAGGCTTTCCCCTGGGTGAAGGGCCTGAATCGCATACGCCTGATCGGATCCCTGATGGGAACCCTGGAACGCGCCTACAATGCATTCTACATCTGCCGAGCCAATCCCCGTTTGCTTCTGGCACTGGCCCTGTACTCACTGGCCATCCAAATCATGTTTGTTGGAGTGGCCTGGTGTGTGGGAGAGGCGTTGGCCCTGAACATGTCCTTTCTGACCTATCTCACCTTTTCGCCCCTGGTGGGTTTGATCAGCGCCATTCCCATCACCCCTGGCGGGATCGGTATCCGCGAGGGAACGTCCATCAAACTCTGGTCTGTCATGGGTGTGCCGGACGAAAAAGCGTTTCTGCTCGCGTTCATTCCCTATATTTTCCTGGTCGTCTGGGGGCTGCCTGGTGGACTTCTGTTCCTGTTTCACCGGATCAGCTCGGACTCCCTCATGAATGCGGCGGAAAAAGAGTAGTTCGATTAGGCAATCCCGGTAATTCCTTCATCACGATATCCATGAGGACGGTTGCAACAATAGTCGTTCTGGCATCGTCAATCCTGTTCCTGGTCATCTCGGGAGGTGGCCTTTTCCCGTCCACCGTGGCCATTACCGCCCTGGTCATCAACTTGCTCATCGCGATCCTTGTGCTTCTCCCGCTCCGTGCCGTCTCTGAATCCACCCCCCTCGTCAGGACTCCCCTGCTCCACCTTGAGATGGTGATGGCCATGCTCCTACTCCTGGTGCTTCTGTCGGCCTTGCCCCTGCCCCCGGCCCTGGATTGGCTGGCTGGCCCGCTGCGCCATGGGCAAAACCAAACCGTTGTGACCGCATTCGAGAGAGCCGCACAGGCTGGAGTGCCTGTGCCTTTGAACGAACCCTGGTTCTCGATCACTCGCAATCGTGCAGGCACCTTGCGATATTTTCTACTGCTGGCGGCAGCCTTCGGCGCGATGGCCGCGACGGCCTCCCTTCCCGCAGGTCGGCGAATCGCTTTCCTCCATATTCTTGCCGTGCTGGGTGCCACCGTCGGTATTGCCGGCTGGATAAGCCAATGGAAGATCCCGCAGGGTGATTCTATCTGGTGGTTCATTCCGATCCCCCATGCCCCGACTTCTTCTGTTGGCTGTTTTCTGAACCGGAATCATTTCGGCGGCTTTATTGCCATGCTCTGCCCGGTTGCACTCGCCCTGGCGCATGATGCCGCCGTCCGGAAGAAGTGGTTCGTCCTGCTCTACACTCTGACCTTGGCCGGCATCATGGCGGCCGTCGTGGCATTGTCGCTGTCGAGGGGAGCCATGCTGGCCCTGGGAGCGGGACTGGTGGCCCTCTCCGGCTTCATCGCCTTCCGACGCAGCGTGGCATGGGGTGGGATCTTTCTGGCCGTTCTGCTCGCCGGCGGGATGGTTATTGCCGGTCAATCGACGGTGGTTCGCGATCGACTCGCGGGAATTCATCATCCTGCCAGTCTTGACAGTGTGCAAAGCCGACTGGCGGAGTGGCGGGAGTCGCTTCGCGTCTGGCCTCACTATCCCCTCTTCGGGGCGGGAATGAACGCCTTGCGCATGGTCTATCCCCAATACCGGCAGACCAGTGTGAGCGCCCGGTTGATTCACGCGGAAAATGAATATGTACAAATGCTGGCCGAGGGAGGCGTGGTCGGCGTGGGTCTGGCGCTGGCACTCCTGGCAGCGGCAAGGAGTCGACTTCGTGAATCCCCGGGAGCGATTCCGGATGTCATCAAGATCGCCGTGGCCGGGGCACTGACCGTCACCGGCATTCATTGCTTTGTCGACTTCCCCACCCATCTTCCTCTTTACGCGCTGGTCTTGGGATCCCTTGCCGGATTAGCGCTGCCGGCCAACCCTGATCCTGGAACCAGGAAGGGGCGCGCCGTCCTGCTGCTGCCCGCACTGATCGGCATGGCGGGCGCCACGGTCATACTGATGACTCATCCATCCATACTGAAAGACCGGGATGATCCCGCCTCGCTTTTCACCGCGAAATACCGTGAATTGCAGCAGGCTTTGATCTGGGCGCCTACTTCATCCGCCTGGCTCTATTGGGGCCGCGCCTTGTACAAGGAAGGTGCGACCCGGGGCGAAGTCGGACTCTGCAGTGAGGGCGTCACCTGCATGACACGGGCCTGCGAACTGGATCCTCAGAATTACAGGTTGTGGTATGAATTGGGGAATACGCGACTCGCCCTCAAACTCTACGATGGTGCGGCGGAGGCCTTCAAACGGGCGAACCAGATCCGGCCCTGGCTGACTCCACCCTCTATCCCCGGGAGGCCCTGACATGAATCATTTCCTCTACGGCGCCTCGATTCCCTTCGCCCTCGGAGCCCTGATCTATTTCCTTCGGGGCTGCAGGGCCAATCTGGCGATGCTGATCCTTGTGCCGCTTGCCATGGGAGTATTGGCCGTGTGGGCCTCCGCACCGGACATTCCTCGCATGCTCGGGTTTCATGATCTCTACATGCGGATTCATCAGGATCCGCGCATCAACATCTTTCTCTGGCATTACACGCTTGATCAGATCGAAGTTGAATCCTCCTGGTATGGGGTCGGGATTGCCCTCGAGGCCGCCGCCGTGATGGGAGTCGCGCTCAGGCAACTTTTCCTGGAGGAATCCAAACATGGCTGACGCCTCCCTTCATTTTGCCGTGGGACTGGCGCTGGGTATGGCGCTTGAATCACCCCGCCTGCACCGGGTATGGCAATCCAGGAAACCCCTGGCACCCACGGTTCTACGCTGGATGGGGTCATCATGGGGCATGGCCATCTGGGCGATTATTCCGAGCCTCCTGCGCTATTCCGGAATTCCGGAGGGGTTCTGCCGGGGCTGGTGGATGAATGTCTTTCTCCTCCATCCCCTGATTAACCGCTGGGGCCCCCATGCCACCATCAT
>JBAWZH010000125.1:0-7438 GCA_037143135.1 bacterium | reverse complement strand
TCTTCCTTTTGGAAGCGCCAACCGTCGTTAAAAAGGACCCGCTCGCGCGGGGACGGATCGACCGCCATCGCCGGCCCCGTGAGCGTCAGGGTCACAACACCCACGGCACACAACCGGGAGAATATCAGGAGATCGGAGTTTGGTTTAATTTTCATGGGGTTATTTTTAGTAGAGAAATCAATGTTGGATGGGATTGTGGGTGTAAGGGGGGCTCAGGGATCCGTGCGGAAGGACAGGGCCGGGAAGCCATCCCGGTTGAACAGGTTGGCCCAGGGGATCTGCACATCCCAGGCATACCGCACGTAGAGCGGTTTGGTGACGGTGGGCGCGCTGACGACCACGGCGTCGCCCTCGATGGTGGCCGTGGCCCAGACGAACTTTTTGTCCTCCCCGGCGATGGCGAAGCCCTGCACGGCGTCGGCCTGGCGGGCGACGAGACCCTGGCCTACCTGTTTGAAGCGCACCCGGATGGCACCGCCCTCCACGGTGCAGGAGAGCATGGTGGGGCCGCTCCACGCTCCGGGCCGGTCATAGATGGCGCCGAGGATCACCCGGGCGTCGCGGGCGCCGTAGGCGAACTTGTTCACCGGATGCAGCCCGCCGCCCAGATCGCTGGTGGGTATCAGGGTGACGTTGGGGTTCCCGGCGGCGATGCGGAGCGACTGCTCGCGTCCATTTTTCCCAGCGGCACCCGAGGCTGGTGGCAGGGGATTGAAGGCGTCTGCGGCCCACCCGTAAACCGGATCTGCGGGATCGAAGGCGCAGCCTCCGCCGCTGGGCTTCTGCACGATCACGAAGGGAAAATCGCCCTGGCCCCATTCCTTCCGCCAGCTGGCAATCAGTGCACCCATCACGTTGGCTTGATCGATGTCACGAATGAAGACCCCCGTTTCTCCCTGATCCCACAACACTCCGCGGATGCCGTAGCCGATGACGGGCTTCAGGATTTTGTCGTGGAAATCGCCCACCGTAAAGAGGCCGACGCCGGGCTCCACCGGGGGGCTGGGTTTCCCCGAGGCCTTTTTGGTCTTCTTCTCGGCCTCGGGCAACTGGTTCCAGGCGGCCAGGGCCGCCTCATACTTGGTGAGAGACTGCTGATAGGCGGCCTGCTCCTTGGCGGGGTCGAAAGTGGCCCGGGCCTTGGTCACGGCCTGCTGGCAGCCGGGGTCGTCGGCAATGGCCTGGGGCGTTAACCACCGCGATGCCGATGAACCGCCGACCGCGACCAGCATGAGCCCGACGGGGACATCCAGTTGCTGGGAAAGCGTCACGCCCATTGCCGTGAACTGGGCCGAGAAGGTCTTGAGGGACTCCGTCGTGGCGGGCACCCAGCGCAGGTTGGCGGTGGGCACGGCATAGTTGTTCATGACCGTGGAGAACAGGCGCACCTTCGGGTAGGGTGCGCCGTTGACCAGTGCCTCCAGGTTGTGGTCGGGCACCGTGCTGATGAAGGGATCGTTGGGATGACCGATGAAGCTGGCGCAGGGCAGCTGCATGTTGGACTGCCCGGACCCGACCCACACATCGCCAACCAGCACATCTTGGAGGTCGCGCCGTTCTCCGTGGTCCGAGGTGATGGATAGAACCGCTGGCACGGCGTTGACCGGGAGGGGCCCGATCTCGACCCGCCATGCGCCTTGAGCGTCTGTGACGCCAGTCCCACGGGCGGTGCCGAGGGTCACGGTGATGGTCGTGCCTGGCTTGGCCACGCCCCACACCGGCACCCGCCGGTCCCGTTGCAAGACCATGTGGTCCGTGAAGACCGGGGCCGGCTGCAGGGCCATCTCGTCAGCGTGCAATCCATGGCTGAACATTAGCGCACAGATCAGTAATGATGCTAATGATGGGACAATCCTTTTCATCGTTCTGTAATTGCTATTGGGACGTCTTGCGAATTACGGGGCGAAGAGTTCAAAGCAGGTCAGGGTGAGCTCATTGGTGGCTTCGCTGATAGTCAAACGGACGTGTTGCGCGGTGACCGCCGGGAAGGTTTTTACATACTCGTCAACCTCCTTCGTAATCGCTTCGCTACAGGCGGTTTTCCAGGTTTCGCCCTCAAGGTATTCGAGGGTGACTTTCAATTTTGAGAGGCGGGAGCCGAGGCGCAGGGTGTTGAACGTCTGTGGCGCTTGCAGATCAACCGCCAGGGTGGCGGTGGACACCTTCCCTGCCTTCCACCAATTGTTGGGATCATTGTCCACCACCTTGAAGGCATTTTTTGGATCGAGGTCGGCGGTGATGGGTTTGTCCAGAGTCAGCGGGTTGACGCGGGCAGGCACGGCGGTCAGTTCAACGGCAATGACACTGACATTCGGATCCGGCGCGGTGGCGGGCAGCTGAATCAGCAGGCGACCGTCTTTGGTCGAGGTGGTGAGGGCTTTGTCACGGTCGGCCAAAAGGTAGGCGCGTTTCACCGGAGTGGTCACGGGGATATTCAGCACCCCGTCGGCCGGCCAGTTGAACACATGCAGGTAGAGCGTGGTTCCTTTGAGGGTGGTTCGGCCCCACGGCACGCAGAGGAGTGGCCCTTCGGTGGAACCATAGATAGACTCCCCGTTAACCCGCATCCAGGCACCGATGCCACGCAGGCGATCGATCGAATCGGCGGGAAATTCGCCGTCAGCCTTAGGGCCGACATTCATGAGCACATTGCCGCCTTTGCTCCAGCCTTCGACCATCCGCTGGAGGAGACTTTGCAGCGTGCCGGCGGGCTGATTTCTGTAGCCCCAGGCACCATTGAGGGTCAGGCAGACCTCCCAGGGCTTCAGCGGGGCCTGCGGGGTCATGTGCTGCTCCTGGGTTAAGAAATCCCCAGTGACCAGCCGGTTGTTGATCAAGACCTGGGGCTGCGCCTTGAATGGCGCGAAGAAGCGGTTGGCGCGGGCTGTGGTCATTCCCGGGGCCCCATCGTTGTCGAACCAGAATTCCCCGATGGGGCCGTAGTTTTCCAACAGTTCCTTCACTTGGGGAACCGCGACTTTGTCGATGTAGGTGTCCAGGTCGCCGTCTTGATAGGAGGGATCCCAGTGGGGTCCACCGGATGAGCCGCCGGGGTGCCCCCAGTCGGCGATGTGCGAATAATAGACGCCGAATTTTACACCGTGTTTGGGCGCTGCGACGGACAGTTCCTTGAGGGGGTCACGTTTGAACGGGGTGGCCTTGACGATATTGTAGTCACTGGCCTTCGAGTCGAACATCGCGAAGCCGTCGTGGTGCTTGGCGGTGATCACCAGATATTTCATGCCGGCGTCCTGAGCGATGGCCATCCACTGGTCGGCATCGAACTTTACCGGGTTGAATTGCCCGGCGTAACGGGAATACTCGGCAAAGCTTTTTTTCTTATTTTTCATGTGCCATTCGCCATCGGCCGGGATGGCGTAAATTCCCCAGTGGATGAACATGCCGAACTTGGCCTCGCGCCACCAGGCAAAGCGAGCCTCGCGCTGGGCGGGCGTTTCATTGTCGAAAGGGTAACGCAACGGTTCGCGCGTATCCTTGGCAGTGAGTGCCGGAGTGACCTGCTGGTCTTGGGCGACAACAAAAGCAGGGTTGGTGAAGGCCGTTGCGGCCAACGTAAGGGAGAGAAGAATGGGTTTTGTCATATTATTAGTGTTGATATTTGAGATGAAAATAATGGGTGCCCTAGAATGCGTTGCCCCGCACGCCCTCGGCGCACAGCAGGTCAATGACCGGCGTGTTATCCGGCAATCCATGCGGGTGGTGGTCGCCGCCCTCCTTGGGAAAGACGGCGCAGCGCCCGCCGGCGGCCTTCCAGGCGGCCACCAGGTGCTCGCCATTGTCAACGAAGGGAACGACGCGATCGGCGGTGCCGTGAACCGATATCAGGAACACGCCCTGGGCGATGACCGCGGCCATACCGTCGGTCGGCTGGAAAGCCTTGGCCTTGGCCTCCTCATCGTCGGCCCAGCCGTAGATGGTCTTGCAACTGGCCCACTCGGCGGGGGAGCCAGCTCCGGTGGCCTTGAGGGGCATGCCAGCGGGCCATGACCGCAGATCGCAGACCGCGTTGTCGAGATACAGGACGCTCACGCGGTCGGGGTGACGGCGGGCCCAGGCGTTGACGTAGAGGCCGCCACGGGAAATGCCCAGCAGGGCCGGCTTGGCAGCCAAGCCACGCTTGCCGTTCAGTTCCTCATAGACTTTGTCCCAGGCATCCATGGCTGCCGGCGCGCCGTATTGGTTCGGGAAGGCGAAGTAGGCCACATGCCAGCCGCGCTCCACAAGGGCGTCTTCGAGATTGCCGAGGTGACCGCCGAACTCGCCAACCCACAGCCAGGGCCGACCTGGGGCCGGAGTGACCGGAACCTTGAGGCTTAATTTCCTATTAGCGATGACCAGGGTTTCGGTCGTCGGCGGCTTGGGCATGGTAGGAGCCGGCTTACCGGTGAGGGCGGTGAAGGCGGTGGCGGCCAGCACCCCATAGCCGACGGCGTTGGGGTGGACCCGGTCGGGCTGCAGCTTGGGTTGGCCATCGAGGGCAGCGTGAAAGTCAATGACCTCCAGACCAAGACGGGCGGCCAGAGCATCGACATGGCCGATCACCGTCTGCACCCCGGCCTCGTTGATGCCCCAGACGCCCGGCTCGACCACCGGGCAGGGACGTCCGACGTAGATGCGCGGTGGCTTGTCCAGTGCCCGGAACTCACCCACGAGGTCGGCGTAGTCCTTGGGAAAGTCGGCAACATGGGCCCAGTTCTGCGGCTTGGTGTCGTTGGTACCGAGGAGGAGGATGACGGCATCGGGCTTGAACTTCTTGGCTTGGGTGAGCGCCGCTTCCTTGACGTAGGGCCGGTCGCCCTGGCGCAGCAGGGTCCGGCCGCTGACGCCGAAATTGCCGACCTCCCAGCCGGCACCGAGGATCATGCGCAATTGGTCGGGGTAGGACCAGCCCTTCGGTGCCCCGAAGCCTGCAGTGATGCTGTCACCGACACAGGCAACCCGGATGGGGGCCGGGAAGTCCTTGGGATCCAGCGGCGCGGGGGCCGCCATCGCCAGGGAGGTCAGGAACAGGAGGGTGAGGGTGCGGAGGACGATGGGCATAGATTTGCCGAGTTGGTTATTCATATTTGATGCTCCAAGGGCAGCTGCCGCTGGCGCTCAGCTCGATGACGCATAAATCGCCAGCCGCCTGTTTCTCCAGCTTGGCCGCGCCTCCGCCGGCAGTTGCCGCAACGGGCTTAAACCCGTTATTGGCGACGGTGATGCGGAAGGGCTCCCCGTCGACGGCTTTCGCAACGCCGGAAAGCTGTTTCGTAGCCGGATCCCATTTTACCTCCGCCAGATCGACCCAGCCCTGGAGAACATGGCGGTTGGTCGAGAGGACTTGCGGGTTCGGCTGGACTTTCCGCACCGAGAGCATCGCGCAGTGCGATGGCTCGAGCTTCTTTTCAATCTTATCGGTGCCTTTCAGCTTACCTACCAGCACGTCGCTCCAAAAATCATAGACATAATACGACGCCACCGGATCCAGCCCGATGGCCCCGCCAACCCGATCGCCGCTGAGTGGCACCGACACCGGTCCCGCCTTGTTGGACGTGTTGAAAAGGGCCACCTGATGCCAGTCGGGAGCCAGCTCAAGATCATATACTTGCGGGTCTTTCACTCCGGTAAAGGCGTCGAGCGGACGCGCGGTGAAGGGCTCGCGGTAAGCGGGATAAATCCGCGTGAAATCATGGACGATTTCCGGCGTGAACAGCGTGAATGAAGTGGCCAGATCAATCCGCCCGCTGGTCAGATACACCATGGTCAGCATCGCCCGGCGGATTTCCGGCGTGCTGTCATGGACCGTTTTGCTGTCGGGATAATAGTTGAAGACCGTGCGGTTTTTATACCAGCGCAATCCCCCGATGGTGATCATGGGTGGGATAAACTTATTGGAGTCGGCCCAATTCCGTTGGGTATCCACCAGCCCGGCCGTCACATCCAGACAGGGCTTGCCGGATTCCCCGAGATTGCGTTCATCGAGGCAGGCTTCCGGGCCGAGGCCTTCGCGGGCGAGGCGGAACGCTTCGCGGTAGGCAAACGCGGTGGTGGCATGGCGGTTTTCAAAGCCGCCCTCCGGCCGCCAGGCGGTCTCGGGATAATCAAACTTGATGCCGCCCATCCCGTCCTTGCGCAGGCGCTGCCAGACATCCGTCATGTGTTTTTGAAAATCCTGAGCGGTATAATCGAAACTGACCAGCGGCTCATGGTGCGCATGCGCGACCTGCAGGCGGCTGATGTCCTTGAACAGCATGTGGCCGGGAAATGCCAAGGCGTAATCATCGGAGGGCATGCCCGTCTGGAAATAGGTGTATGGAATGCCGTCGCGCTCGCGGATCGCCGCGCACCATTTGGCGAAGGTTTCATAGGGGGGAGCCAGATGTCCTTTCCAGTGCGCATCGTCCCACCAGCCCTGCTGCGTATTGCCATTATTATAACAATAAGCATCGGGCTCCAGACGGATGGCGACTTTTGTATATTTTGTCAGGCCTGCTTTTTGAGCTGCCTCCAGCTCGGCAACCAGCTTCGGCGATTGATTGACGCTGGGGAGCTTGCTTAAGGCCCCCACCCCCCAGCCGCACAGGACCGGGAAATCATAGACGTTCGGCTTGGCATTGTTGGCGAGGCGCATGGCCCGCCCGTATCGTTCGAGCGCAAGAAACGGATCGTCGGTGCTGACATCGAGATAGAAGGTGTCATCAGAAAAATACTCCTGCCCATGATCCACCAGCCGGCCCACGGGATCCTTGGCCCTCATTTCAATGATATTGTCGCTCAGGGCGACCCACTTGCCGAACTCCTTGTTGGCAAGGCCACCCCATACGACGGTGCGACGGCGGCCATCAACTGTGCCGGTGACCATGAGGCTGTTGGCGGATTTCCGGTTGACCCCCGGTAACACGGCCGCCGGCTCGGCCCCGGCGGAACCGTTGAGGGATATTTCCATTTCCATCTTTTTTCCTGGAAATAGTTCCGCCGCCACCATGGGGCCGGCTTCCATCAGCCGCAAATCAACACCCGTTGTGTTTTTCATTCCGAACCCCATGACCACAGCACCCTGCCCCTCATAGAGCGTATAGCTGAAGGTGTAGGACGGTGCGGCGGGGAACGGGCTATTGCTGAATGTCAGCACGATCCTCTTCCCTTTGCCGAATCCGTCGTTCACATCCGCGAGGGTCTGAGTGGCCTTCCACCCCTTCCACTTCGTCATCTTGCGGTTGACGCCCCATCCGTCCGCCGCCATCATGGCATTATCGATCACCACCTCGTTGCTGGCATTGTCTTTCACCGAGAAGTTGCGGTTGGCGAGATCCACTCGCAATGTCACCTTCTCGTTTGCAAGGGTGGTGATGTCGCCGTCTTGCTTGACATCCACCGGCGCTGAAAATGCCGTGGCTGCGGCAAGGGACACGAAAAAGAACAATGCTTTGCGCAT
>JBAWZH010000124.1:0-7576 GCA_037143135.1 bacterium | reverse complement strand
CGCAGGCCACGACCTATCTGGCGACCGCACCCAAGAGCAATGCCGCCTATCTGGCTATCGACAAAGCCATGCAGGACGTGGAGAAGGGGCGGATCCTGCCGGTGCCAAAGCATCTTCGTAGCGCCAGTTACAAGGGCGCTGAGCGCCTGGGGCATACCGGATATCAATATGCCCATAACTTCGAGGGACACTTTGTTGACCAGGAATACGGTCCCACCTCCGCCGTCTATTACGAGCCTATTGCGTCGGGCTATGAAGAGGTGATCCAAAAACGAATGGACCAGTGGGCGGGAATGAGGGGACAGAAATCAGAATGAGTACGCCTCCCACCAAACACGGAATCCGTGATCTGATGCGGAGACAGCGTTCAACGCTCGACGCCGGTTGGGTTTCTGCAACCAGCGCCTTGTTGTCTGATCGGGTCATCGGCTTGCCCGAATTTAATCGGGCCGCCGTCGTGTGTTGCTATCTGTCCCTGCCCGGAGAAGTGGAAACCCGTAAAATACTGGAAGCGGCCTGGAAACGTGGAAAGCGGGTGGCCTTGCCGATGCCGCGAGAGGATGGCGAATATATGCCTGCCTGGTTCACGCCGGACGAGCCAATGACCCGGGGGAGTTTTGGTCTGATGCAGGCGGTGACGCCTCATTGGGCCAAACCGGAACGCTTTGAATTGATCCTGGTGCCCGGACTGGCTTTTTCCAAGACGGGTTCGCGTCTCGGCCATGGGCGTGGCTATTATGACCGGATGCTGGCGCGCCTGGCCAAGCGGCTGGACTGCCGCGCGGGTCTCTGTTTTAACTCCCAGATCATGCCGGAGTGGCCGGTGTCTGCAGAGGATGTCGGAATGGATTTGATTGTGACAGAATCCACTGTTTATCGAATGACATAATGGACAATAACAGACCCGAGAGGGTCTGATAGAAAGGGAAGCACGAATGCCGCCACTATTGATCACGTTATTGGCCGCCGTTTCAGGGATCGGGCTCGGGTATGGAATCCGGGTTTGGATGAGTTCATTGCGATCCAGCCAGATGGAACGTGATGCCAACCAATTGTTAAAGGATGCCAAAAAGGACGCCGACAATATCCTGAGGGAAAGCGAACTGCGAGCCAAGGCGGAGGTGCTGAAGGCGCGTGAGGAATTTGAAGCCTCGACCAAATCCCGTCGCGAGGAACTGTCGTCTCTCGACAACCGGATCGCGTTGCGGGAAACCAACCTGGATCGCAAGGTGGCTCTCATCGAGAAGAAGGAGCGCGCCTCCGACCTGCGTTCGGATGAGATCGAGAAACAGGCTGCCGATAATGAAAAGGCTCGCGTGGAATTGATCCGACTGGTTGATGAGGTGAAGACGAAACTACAGCGAATTGCCGGGATGACGGAGGGGGAGGCCCGACAAACCCTGATGTCCCGTGTTGAGTCTGAAGTGCACCATGAGATGGGGGGCCTGATTCGGCGACTCCAGGAAGAAGCTAAACTGACGGCGGATCGCGAAGCCCAGAAGATCGTGAGTCTGGCCGTCCAGCGATATGCGTCCAGCCATGCCTCTGAAATGATGACCAGTACGGTGACGTTGCCTAATGATGAGATGAAAGGGCGCATTATTGGTCGTGATGGGCGGAATATCCGCGCCATAGAAGCCGCCACCGGCGTCACGCTCCTCATCGATGACACCCCCGAGGCCGTGGTGATATCCGGCTTCGATCCGGTTCGCCGGGAGGTCGCCAGGATATCCCTTGAACGGCTGATTCAGGATGGTCGGATTCATCCCGCCCGAATCGAGGAAGTGGTGGAAAAAACGAAGGAGGAGATGGATGAGCGAATCCGTCTGGCCGGGGAGGAAGCCGTCTATCAGGTGGGCATTCGGGATGTCGACCCGGAACTTCAGAAGACACTGGGGCGGCTCAAATTCAGGAGCAGTTATTCTCAGAATGTGCTGATGCATTCCATCGAGGTGGCGCATGTGATGGGAGTCATGGCCGGGGAATTGGATCTTGACGTTTCACTGGCGAAACGGATCGGCTTGCTTCACGACATCGGGAAGGCGCTCGATCATGATATCGAGGGCAGTCACGCGATCATCGGCGCCGATTTTCTGCGACGTAGCGGGGAACATGCCACGGTGATCAATGCCGTGGCGGCCCATCATGCGGATGTCCCCGGGGAGAGCCTTTACGCCGCGCTGGCCGTTGCAGGGGATGCCATCTCGGCCTCACGGCCAGGCGCCCGTTCGGAGACCACGGAGATCTATGTCAAGCGGCTTGAAAAACTGGAGGCCATCGCCACTAGTTTCGCCGGGGTCGACAGGAGTTATGCCATTCAGGCCGGGCGCGAGGTTCGGGTGCTGGTACAGCCTGAAAAAGTGAATGACCATGATGCCATGTCGCTGGCACGCAACATCTGCAAGAAAATCGAAGGCGAACTGCAGTATCCCGGCCAGATCAAGGTGATCGTGGTTCGTGAAACCCGGTCGGTGGAGTACGCGCGATGAATATATTGTTTACGGGAGATATGGTGGGATCGCCGGGGCGGAAGATTTTTGCCCGCGTCGTGGGCCAGATGAAACAGCGCGGCGCGGTGGATTTCGTGGTGGCCAACGCGGAAAATGTGGCGGGAGGAAAGGGAATCACCAAAGTCATCGCGGCGGAACTGCTGGCCGCCGGAGCCGATGTGCTGACCATGGGCGACCACATGTGGGATCAGAAGGAGATCGTCTCCTTTCTGGATATCGAGAAGCGGCTGATTCGTCCCGCCAATTTCGCCCCCGCTTGTCCCGGGCGCGGGATCGTCACCGTTGACACTCCCAAGGGACGCGTTACGGTCATCAATCTTGTGGGACGGGTCTTCATGCCGCCGATGGACTGTCCTTTCCGGGCCGTTGACGCCCTGTTAAGCAAGGAGCCCAATATGGGGAAGGTGATCCTCGTGGATATGCATGCCGAGGCCACCTCCGAGAAAATCGCGATGGGGAGGCATTTGGATGGGCGCGTCAGCGCGGTGGTGGGAACCCATACCCACGTTCAAACGTCGGATGAGACGATTCTGCCGAGGCAGACAGCGTACCTGACCGACCTGGGGATGACGGGCGCCAAGGATTCCATCATCGGGCGGGATTACGCCTCGGTCATGGGCAAGTTCCTGACCGGGATGCCGTCCAAGTTTGAAATTGCCGAGCAGAATATCGCCCTGGAAGGCGCCCTCATTGATGTGGATGAAACAACGGGGCGAGCCCGAAAGATAACCCGTATCCGGGAGTTTCTGGACAAGGCAAAATGAACCGGGATCCGGCAGATACAGGACGGGCACGGGTTTACACCGTCACGGAATTGACGAAGCAGATCCGCGTTTTGATAGAAGGCAATCTGGGTGGCGTGACGGTCGAGGGCGAACTGTCCAATGTCCGTCACCCTCCGTCCGGTCACTGCTATTTCACGATCAAGGATGAGTCTGCCCAGATTCGTGCCGTCATCTGGCGGAACGATATGCGCGGCTTGCCGTTTTTACCCCGGGACGGGCAACGGATTCGCGCCAAGGGATCCCTGACCGTGTACGAGCGCGACGGCAGTTACCAGATCGTGGTCAAACACATGGAGCAGGGGGGAAAGGGATCCCTGCAGGCCGCCTTTGAAGCCCTAAAGAACAAGTTGGCAGCGGAAGGACTCTTCGACGTTGATCGCAAGCGAAAACTACCCCTATTGCCCCGGCATATCGGAGTGGTCACATCTCCGACAGGCGCGGCCATACGCGATATTTTGAACGTACTCAGGCGCCGTTTCCCTAATCTGCACGTTCTGATCGCTCCGGCGCGGGTTCAGGGGGCGGGAGCCGCGCAGGAAATCGCGGACGCCATTCATTTGCTTAACCGCAGGGGGGGACTCGATGTGATGATTGTGGGGCGTGGAGGTGGCAGTTTGGAGGATTTATGGTCCTTCAACGAGGAGGTCGTGGCACGCGCCATCGCGCAGTCGGATATTCCCATCATTTCCGCAGTGGGACATGAGACAGACTTCACCATTTGTGATTTTGTTGCTGATGTAAGGGCGTCAACACCATCCGCCGCCGCTGAAATCGTGGTGGGACGAAAGGACGAGTTCCTGGCCGCCCTGAAGCAGTATTCCCATTCCATGTCGCGACGGCTCAAGCATGCCCTGCTGGAGTCGCGCAGCCGGTTCAGCGCCGCGGCCCGCAGTTATGTATTCCGCGAACCCGGAAATGCGGCCAGGGTTTACCGACAGAAGATTGAACGCCTGCAGACCCAGACCCGGCATGCCTTGGAACGCTCCGTTCGGGATGGTCAGCAGCAGACGGATGACGTGTCGGTTCGTATGTCCCATGCGCTAAAAATGGTGTTTGCGGAACGGATTCAAAGGGCGAGAAGTCTGGAGCGGCAGTTGGCGGCGTATAACCCGCTGGCCGTACTGAAACGCGGTTACAGTATCACATTTAACGCCCAGGGCCGGGCGATCCGGGCGGAGTCAGAGATTCAGTCGGGAGAGTTGATTCGGACACGGGTGGGTGAAGGTGAATTTACATCACAGGTGACATATGAGCAGAAAAAAGAATGACGAGCCAATGGCGCAGCAGGATGAAGTGAGTTTTGAAAAGGCATTGGGCCGCCTCGAAACTATTGTTGAGGAAATGGAAAGCGGCAAGTTGAGTCTTGAGGACATGATGAAGCGGTTTGAGGAAGGCCAGGGTTTGGTCAAGGTCTGTTCCTCGAAATTGAATCAGGTGGAACGGCGGATCGAAATCCTGGTGAAGGATGGGGAGAGTGTTAAGGCTGAACCGTTCGCGGATAGCGCTGATCAGGCCGAGTCGGGAAATGACGAACCCGGTAAGGGTCTGCCTTTCTAAGTGCATGGAGAGCGATGACACCGAGTCCTCCCATTCTTGAAGTTTCAGGGCTGAAGGTTCACTTCGGGTCTGATGAAGGCACGATCCGCGCCGTTGATGGGGTTGATCTGATCGTGCAGGAACATGAGACCGTGGCCGTGGTTGGGGAAAGCGGTTGTGGGAAAAGTCTGACAGCCCTCGCCTTGGCACGACTGGTCTCGGGGCCCGGTTTAAGTCAGTCCGGGGTCATCAAAGTCGCTGGAGCCGACGTGATGGGTCTTTCGGAGTCCTCTCTGCGACAATTGAGGGGTGCCACGATCTCCTATATTTTTCAGGATCCCATGGCTTTTCTTAACCCGGTGATGACCGTGGGGGAACAGATCGCCGAGGTGATCCGGTTGCATCGCAACGTTCCCTGCGTGACGGATGAAGTGGTTCGCGTTTTGAAACGGGTTGGAATTCCCCAGCCTGAAACACGGCGGACGTCCTACCCGCATGAATTCAGCGGAGGGATGCAACAGCGGGTCATGATTGCCATGGCGCTGGCCTGTCATCCCAGGATCGTGGTGGCCGACGAACCGACGACGGCTCTGGATGTCACAATTCAAGCGCAGATTTTCGATCTGTTGAATGATTTGCGGGATACACTCAATATGGCGGTCTTGCTCATTACCCATAATCTGGGTCTGGTGGCCCGCAATGCGTCGCGTGTGTATGTGATGTACGCCGGTCAGATTGTGGAGGCGGGTCCGGTTCCGGCTGTGTTGAAAAAAGCCGCGCATCCGTATACCCGAGGGCTCATCGCCGCCGTGCCTCGCATGAATCGACCGGTTGAACGCATGGTCGGAATTGAGGGGTGTGTGCCGCACCCGGCGCGGCTTCCGAAGGGATGCCGGTTTCATCCCCGATGTCCCTATGCCGGTGACGGTTGCCGAAATACAGAGCCTGTTATGCAAACAGTCGAAGAAGGACACGAGGTCAGATGCCACTCTTGGAAGCAAATTCAGTAACAGTACGGTTCCGTGGCCACGATGACCGGGGTCGGCGCCATTTTTGGGCGGCTGTGGACGGAGTCAGTCTGTCCATTGAAGAAGGCGAGCGGGTCGGTATTGTCGGCGAAAGCGGTTCCGGCAAGACCACTTTCGGGAAAGCGTTATTGGGACTCGAACCGTTGGCCGGGGGACAGGTGCTGTTCAGGGGTTCTCCCGTGACGGGTATGAGGGGCAAGGCCTTGAAGGAATTCAGGCGAGGCGCTCAGATGATTTTCCAGGATCCGCTGGGGTCGTTGAATCCCCGGTTGACGGTGGGCTCCGCGATTGAGGAAGTTCTGACGGTTCACAAGGTTGTGCCACGCGCGGAGCGTGCCGCGAGAGTTCAGGATTTATTTCGGCAGGTGGGTCTTGATCCTGAGTATCGGGAACGTTATCCCCATGAATTCAGCGGCGGGCAGCGTCAGCGAATTGGCATGGCGAGGGCTTTGGCGCTCAATCCGAGTTTACTGGTTGCTGATGAACCTGTGTCGGCGCTGGATGTGTCCGTTCAGGCTCAGGTGCTCAATCTGATCCGGGATTTAAGCGAGGAACGTCGTATGGCGGTCATTCTCGTGGCCCATGATCTCGCCGTGGTGAGTTATGTTTGTCACCGTGTTCTCATTCTCTACAAAGGCCGGTTGGTGGAAGAAGGTCTCACGCGGACGGTGTTTGGCGCGCCGCGACACCCGTACACCCAATTGTTGAAATCCTCCGTGCCGGATCTTGACGATGTCATGCGTCACACATCCCCTCCGCCCGGAGTGGGGGGAGGGGATGTGCAGGCCTGTGACTAACTGAACGGGGAGTTATTTGGCCGGGGTAGCGGGAGCCTCAATTTTATCGATGGTTATGACGCTCTTTAGCGAGACGACATCCTTTCCCTTTTTCTGGTTGACGACGCCCATTCCCGTAAGCCGAACCTTGCTTCCCTCAAACTCCTCGACCTTGCCCTTGGGGAGATGAATTTGCTTTCCGGATTCATCAACGAGGACGAACCAGGTCATCATCACGCTACCGTCCTTCTTCCGTTTTTCAACCTTCTCGATGGTTCCCGAGAGCGTGACTTCCTTAAGGTTCCCGTCCTGTTCGATTTTAGCCTCCTTCTCGTGTTTCGCATTGCCCTCCATCTCGTCCTTGGCCTGTGCCCCTGTCAATGTCATCACCACCGCCACGAACCCAATCACCAACTGTTTCTTCATCGTTCTACTCCTTTTGGTTTCATCGGCAAGTTCGCCTCGCGACCACCTGGTCGTGATTGACTTCCTGCCGTTTCGTTAAATTTATAAACTATATAAGAACTATAATCAATAACTATAATTAAATTCGTATAACTCATTATAGACGGCAATGTATTTGAGTTTTTTGTTGAACGCAGAAGATGCGTGGTATATAAATCGGATCCCTCTTCACGCCGGAGTGGCGAAATGGCAGACGCAGTAGACTCAAAATCTACCGCCCGTAAGGGTATGACGGTTCAAGTCCGTCCTCCGGCACCACTCAAAAACCTCGTATTTACTAAGGAATAAATGATCGATACGAATATACGGGTTAACGATTGGCAAAAGGGAGCAGCGCATGAACACGCGAATTTGGATGCGGAATTGCCGAACTTGACCTTCATGCCGGATTTTCACATGCTCCCAGCCGTGAAAACGATGTTTCAGGCCGGTCTCAACGGGCGTATGCCCGTACCGCCAGAAAAGCGATTTCTTAT
>JBAWZH010000123.1:0-7618 GCA_037143135.1 bacterium | reverse complement strand
ATGGCGGAGGGGGAGGGATTTGAACCCCCGTTACCATTGCTGGTAAACGTGATTTCGAGTCACGCGCATTCAACCGGGCTCTGCCACCCCTCCGTTTCGGTGTGCCAAAAGCGGGTACAGGCTAGAAAACACTCCTCAAAAAGTCAAGGCGAGCTTCGGGCGAGTTTCGGGCGAAACAACTCGACGGGGTGTGGTGTTCAATGTCAAATTGAGAAAGGCAACCGGGTTTGGTATTTTTGTTTGACAGGTATCCGGTTGGCGGTGCATCATGGCCGCATAGAAACGAGTTTTTGACCAGGGGAAAAAAATGGATAAAGCCTTAAAAGTCTTGGTTGTACTGGTTCTGGTCTTGAGTATCGTTGCGGTTGTCATGGAACTCAAACTCTATGGCCAGCGGGATGAGTTGAAGGGCCGGACCGTCAAGCTCTCGGATTATGTCGCAAGAATTGCGAACACGATCGAGGTTCCTCAGACAAACGCTGATCTCGTGGCGCGCGACGCCACGCATATCAAGATCATGCCCGAGCAACTCAAGCAGTACTATAAAATGGGCGAGGATGGGAAACCCTCCAAGGTCACAACCGGAACCGGCACGCTTGACGCTGTCTTGGTTGATGTGCTGGTCAATGCAGGGCGCCAGTTTGACCGGTTGAATGATACCCGCACCGGATTGGAGCAAACCCGCGGCACCTTGGGGGAGACCAGCAACACGTTGGTCAAGACAGAAGGTGTTCTCACGGACACCAAGACCACACTGGCGAAAACGGAGACGGATCTTGCCGCGACCAAGAAAGATGTCGAAAAGAAAGCGGGGGAAATCACGGATCTGAATGGTCAGGTCGAGACCGCCAAAGCCGATATCGACAAGAAATCCGGCGAGATCGCCAAGTTGTCCGAGAAGGTCAGTGATGGCGAATCCAAGATCGAGGCCGGGAAACGTTACATTCAGAAACTGGAAAAGGATCTGAAAGTGTGCCAGGGGCAGTTTGACACGAACGCGATTCCCAGGGGATTGCAGGGCCAGATCACGGTCGTGAATACCAACTGGAATTTTGTTGTCATGGATATTCTTCCTGATTCCGCAATGATCCCGTTGACGGATTTGACGATCCAGCGCGAGGATAAACTGGTGGGCAAAATCCGCATTTCCGAGGTTCGCCGAGATCAGCGGGTGGCCTTGGGCGAGATCCTCTTGGATTATCAGCAAATGCCGCCTCTTCGCGGCGACAATGTTTTTTATTGAGAGAACCTGAAAGGTTCACCCCCATGCGCGCTATCGCCCTTCTGCTGGTATTAAGCGGGCTTCTATTGGGCGCCGGTTGTGCAACCGAGGCCGATTCCAACATGCCTTGGAATACCCCCCAGTCCTGGGAGGGTACGCCCGGTATTCCCGGGTTCTCCGCCCCAGGTCGCTGAGCTGGGCACAAAAAAACCGCATTCGTTTCCGAAGGCGGTTTTTTGTTGTCTCAACTCAGTTTATTTCTTCAGGTAGTTCCGCTCAATCATGACCTCTGCGATCTGGATGGCGTTCTGTGCGGCGCCTTTCCAGATATTGTCGCCTGCGCACCACAGAACAAGCCCGTTATCCACGCTACAATCCTTGCGGATGCGACCGACCAGCACATCATATTGCCCGGATGCCTGGATGGGCATCGGGTAGATCGCGTTCTTGGGGTCGTCGGTCAGGCGAACGCCGGGTGTTTGGGACAACAACTCGCGGGCCTGTTCCGGTGACAGCGGTTTCTCCAGTTCGATATGGATGGCGATACTGTGACTATTGAGAACCGGCACGCGCACACAGGTGGTGGCCACCCGGATCGAGGCATCGAGGATCTTGTGCGTTTCCTTACGCATCTTGATCTCCTCGGTGGTCTCGCCGGAATCATCCTTGAACGATCCGACGCAGGGGATCAGGTTAAAGAGGATCGGGTAGGGATACACCTCGCGGGGCAGGGGTTGGCCGGCGGCCCATGCTTTGGCCTGGGCTTCCAGTTCCTTCACGGCGGCGCTCCCGGTGCCCGATACGGCCTGATAGGTGCTTGCAGTCAGGCGTTTGATCCTGGCCGCCTTGTGGATGGCCACCAGCGGCATCAGGGCTATGATGGTGCTGCAATTCGGGTTCGCAATAAATCCCTGGTGATCCTTGAGCGCGTCCGGATTGATTTCGGGAATGACGAGGGGAACCCGCGGATCCATCCGGAAATCATCCCCGTTATCCACCACGATACAACCGCGTTTAACCGCCTCCCATCCGAGGGTTTGCGAGGCGCCCTTGGCGCCTTCCGTTCCCGCGAAAAAGGCGAAATCCATGCCGGTAAACGCCTCAGGGGCGGCCACCTTGACAGGATAACCAACGCCGTCAATCACTTCGGTGCGCTCACTGCGCGCCAATATCGTCAGGGAGTGAAGCGGAAAATCACGCTTCTTGAGCAACCGGATCATTTCCGTTCCAACGGCTCCAATTCCGACAACACAAACATTAAATTTCTTCATGATAATCCACGCCTATTCTTTCATGAGGTTGAAAGGACATTCGTTTTGTTGTCCTCTTTTCCCATCCCTATTTTTCTGGCGACGGATGCTACCTGCCCCGGCGCGGGGAGTCCAGCATAACCTTGAAAGACGGCGATTTTTCTTTTGCGCCCCGTACGAATCGGTATCATCACGCCAACGTCGATATGAAAATAAGCCAGTCCATTGAGAATGCCGGTTTCATGATCTGGCAATCGTTTCTTTCCTTCCTTCGAAACAAGGGATTTGAAAAGGCCGCCGTTCTGGCCTACAACAGTTTTTTTGCCCTCTTTCCTCTGATCCTGCTCCTGTTGTTTGTCGCCGGACGTTACATGGTGTCTTCCCGTGCCGCCATGGAGGGGGTGGAGCGGGTTGTTTCGCAGATGATGCCCATGTTCAGCAAGGTGGTGATCCACGAGGTGGAGGGATTGGCAACCCAGAAGGCCTGGGGCTGGGCGAGTATTCTGCTTTTGCTTTGGGGGGTGACGCCTCTGGCCGCGACGATTCGCGGGGCGTTTGACCAACTTTACAAATATGATCGCGGCCTCCCTTACCTGAAGGAGAAGTTCCTGGATGGAATGGCGGTTTTTCTGATGGTGGTCATGATGGTTCTGCTTGTCGCTGCGGAAATCAGTTATGCCGTGGTGGGGACATTTATCGCCGGAAAGATGCCCCTGGTGTTGCGGCTGACCGATATCGTGTTGCCCGTGGTCTTAACCGTCGCCTTTCTCTCGATTATTCATTATGTCTTCGCCCCGGTCAGGTTGCGGCTGTCGGCGGTTTTGACGGGGAGTTTTATGACCGCCGTGTTGCTCGGATTGATGGGTCCGGTCTTCACGGCCGTCATGAAGTTCAATCCCGAATACGGCTATGCGTTCGGGTCGTTGAAGGCCGTATTCCTGCTTCTGATCTGGATTTACTATTCCTTTGTGGCCTTTCTGCTCGGAATTGAAGTCAGCGTGGGCATCCACTGGCGGGAGGCCATTCTGGTAAGGGAACTCTTCTCGTCGCCCGGAAAGCGGCAGAAGTATGCCGAGCGGTTGGGTCAGCTCAAGCAGGGGTATGAGGAGGGCGCCGTGGTGTTCCGCGAGGGCGATCCGGGTGACTCCATGTTTTATATCATAACCGGCGCAGTGACGCTCCGGCGTGGCGGGATGGAATTGCGGGTGATGAAGGCGGGTGAGTATTTCGGGGAGATGGCGATGCTGCTGAAGATGAATCGCTCGGCTTCGGCGACAGTGGCGGAACCGGGGACGCAACTGGTGACGATTTCTAACGCCAATATGGAGGCCGTTCTCCGCCAGAATCCCGCCGTGGTTCTCTCCCTGCTTGAGGAAATGGCAAAACGTCTTCGAAAAACGAACGACATGCTGCCTCTATAACCGTCTTTTCGCTTTAACGCAGGTCAACTTCTGGCATAATGAGATCTCGAACCAATTTGAAGGAGTTCCGGTTATGGCAGTGAATTGGGTTGAGCGTATTGATGATGGCGTAAAAATCCAGAATGTGCTGGCCAGTGTATCCGACAAAACAGGGTTGGATCGGCTGGTGTTAGCCGTGCTGAGGGTTAATCCGGCGGCAAGGATCTATTCCACCGGCGGAACCTACACGGCGCTCCGCGAGAGTCTCGGGCCGGATTCAAGGAATCTGGTGTCGGTTTCGGACTATACCGGCCAACCCGAGATGCAGGGCGGACTGGTAAAGACCCTGGATTATAAAATCTACCTGGGCCTATTGAGCGAGACCTATAATTCGGCCCATGCCGACGACCTGAAACGCACGCAGGGCGTGGCCTTTGACATGGTGGTGGTGAATCTTTATCCCTTTGTTCAAACCCTGGCCAGACCCGACGCAACCCCCGAGAAGGCCCGGGCCCATATCGACATTGGTGGTCCCTGCATGATTCGCGCGTCGGCCAAGAATTTCCTGCGCGTGGCGTCGGTGACCGATCCTGCGGACTATGACGGCGTGATTCGCGAGTTGGAGGCCGGCAAGGGCGTGTTGTCGCTCAAGACCCGGTTCGGATTGGCCCGGAAGGCCTTTGCCCATACCGCAGCCTACGACACCGCCATTGCCGCCTATCTCAAGGACAAGGACTTCAACGATATCAGGGCCTGCTATCAGGTTTAATCCCCTTTCATTCTGGCAGGGGCGAGGGGTGGAATGATTTATGTTTGAATTAAGTGTCAAAACTCATTTTTCAGCGGCACACCGGTTGGTGGGGTATGATGGCGCCTGCGCCAACCTGCATGGCCACAACTGGGATGTGGAAATCTTTGTCAGGGGATCACGGTTGAATGCGTTGGGGATGCTTATTGATTTCAGGGATATCAAGGCGGCGATTCGGGAGGTCATGAAGGAAGTGGATCACTGCGATCTGAACCAACTTCCGGCTTTTCTCCGGGACAATCCAACCTCGGAAAATCTTGCCCGCTACCTGCATGGTAAGTTCGGAGAGCGGTTAAATGGCGAGGCCTGCCAGATATTCAGGATCACCGTCTGTGAAACCCCCGGCACCACCGCGAGTTACTGGAATGAAGACTGAGGCGGTCTGGGTTACCGAAACGTTCACCTCCATCCAGGGGGAGTCCACGTGGGCGGGATTGCCCTGCTTCTTTGTGCGTCTCAGCGGATGCAATTTGCGGTGTGTCTATTGCGACTCGAAACATGCCTATCCGGCGGGGCGCAAGACCCGGATCGAATCGTTGACAAGGCGGTTTGCTTCCTCGCGCGCCGCTCTTGCCGAGATTACGGGCGGCGAGCCTCTGGCGCAGGCGGGATTCCGGGATTTGGCGTTGGGTTTGCTCCAGGTGAGCAGGGGAAGACCTGTGCTGGTGGAAACGAATGGGAGCCTTGATATCGCGGCCATTCCCAAAGGCGTCATCGCCATCATGGATGTGAAATGCCCGGGCAGTGGAGAGACGGCGGCCATGGACTGGGCCAACCTCAAGCGCCTGCGTCCCCATGATGAGACGAAGTTTGTAATCCGTGACCGCATGGACTTTGACTGGGCGCGTAGGCTGGTGATCAAGCACCAACTTGACCGGCGATGCCATGCCGTTATATTCAGTCCGGTCGCCGGACGACTTCCTCCGGCGACGTTGGCCTCCTGGGTTGTGGCTTCGGGCCTGCCGATCCGGGCGCAGATCCAACTGCATAAGGTGATGGGCGTTCAATAGATTCGGAGTGTTGCATGAACATCAAGCATGTGGATCGGGCTGTGGTTCTGC
The DNA here is from genome assembly GCA_037143135.1 of bacterium. Classification (GTDB taxonomy): domain Bacteria; phylum Verrucomicrobiota; class Kiritimatiellia; order CAIKKV01; family CAITUY01; genus JAABPW01. The sequence continues at coordinate 1,877 of JBAWZH010000123.1, read as the reverse complement.
TTTCGGGCGGGGTGGATTCCTCGACCCTGTTGCATTATGTCATCAGGAAACTCGGCGCATCCGAGGTGCATGCCCTGTCTTTTCTTTACGGACAAAAACATAAACGCGAGATCGACGCGGCGGCCTGGCAGGCCAACGCGGCGGGGGCCGCGTCGCATGACGTGGTCGATATGTCCTTTTTTGGGGCCTTGATTCCCGGGGGGTCGGTTCTGACTGATGCCGCCGTGGCCGTGCCTCGCCTGGAGGATCTTGGGCATGAGGTGATGTCCCAGCCGCCCACCTATGTTCCCAACCGGAACATGATTCTGCTTTCCGTGGCGGCGGCGTACGCCGAGTCGAGGGGGGTGCGGGACCTGTTCTATGGCGCTCAGACCCAGGATCGGTATGGCTATTGGGATTGCACCCCCGAATTCCTGGAGCGGATCAATGCCGTGCTGGCATTGAACCGGAGGCCGCCGGTCATGGTTCACGCCCCGTTTGTCTGGATGCGCAAGGCGGAGGAACTTCAACTGGGACTTGAATTGGGAGTGGATTATGCCCACACTTGGACCTGTTATCGCGGTGGCGACGTCCCTTGCGGAGAGTGTCCCTCCTGTGTGGAACGGGCGGGGGCGTTCAAGGAAATCGGGATGACTGATCCGTTGATCGGTTCATGATGGATGGGGGAGGGCTCGCGCGGAAGCGCGAAGAAGAGAAAAAGACAGGAAACGAAAGAGTCACTTATGCATAAAGAATCCGTTGATTTTCTGAAGCAGTTGATCGGTATTGCGAGCCCCTCCGGGTTTGAGTGGGGAATCCAGTCGGTTCTGAAAAAACGAATGGTTCCGTTTTGCGATGAAGTCCGGACGGATGTCCACGGCAATGTGATTGGAGTGATCAATCCCAAGGCTCCGGTGCGGGTTATGCTCTCCGGGCATTGCGATGAGATCGGCCTCATGATCGTCCATGTTGAGGATCGCGGGTTCCTGTCATTCGCGGCCATTGGCGGTATCGATCCCTCGGTGATGGATGGCCAGCGCGTGAACATCCATTCGGCAAAGGGTTCGGTGTTCGGCGTGATCGGACGCAAGCCGATCCACATGATGGAACCGGATGAGCGGGGTAAACCTCTGAAACTGCACGAACTGTGGATTGACATCGGGGCCAAGAACCGGAAAGAGGCGCTCAAGCATGTGTCGGTCGGCGATTACGTTACGATCAACGTCGGTCTGGAGAAAATGCTTAACAATCTGGTGGCGGGAAGGGGCTTTGATGACCGCGCCGGAGCGTTTGTGGTGGTCGAAACCCTTCGCCGTCTGGAGGGGCGCAAGGTGAAGGTCGGTGTTTACGGGGTCACGAGCGTCCAGGAGGAGATCGGCTTGCGCGGGGCTCGCACCAGCGCCTTTGGGATTGATCCGCACGTCGGTATTGCCGTGGATGTCGGGTTTGCCTCCGATTATCCCGGGGGGGATGCCAAGCGGACGGGGGAGTGTAAATTGGGCAAAGGTCCCACGCTTCACCGCGGGCCGAATATCAATCCGGTATTGGCCCGTTTGATGGAAGCCTCCGCCAGGAAACACAAAGTGCCGTTCCAGGTGACGGCCGAGCCGAGCGCAACGGGCACCGATGCCAATGCGATGCAGGTGAACCGGTTGGGTGTGGCGACGGCCCTGGTCAGCATTCCCAATCGCTACATGCATACCGCCGTTGAGGTGATCTCGCTGGATGACCTGGACGCCTGCTCCCGGCTTCTTGCCGACTTCATCACAGATATGGACCCCGGTCAGAAATATATTCCGGGTATGCCTGCCACTCTCGACAACCCGACGGCTAAGATTACGACAAACCCCCGCGGAACTGCCATGCGCCCCCGCACTCATGTCAGGTGAAAACAGACT
>JBAWZH010000122.1:0-7645 GCA_037143135.1 bacterium | reverse complement strand
TGATCCCGCGCGCCTCGCCCTTGATATACAGCACCTGCCGGTACTCCCCGGACACTGCTCCCCAATCGCCACCGCCACTCACCACCTGGGCCAGTCCTTCCCGCGCTTGTTTGGAACCCCCTACCGCCTCCCCGTAGCCACTGAACCTGTAGTCCTTCGGATCCGACACCAACCCCGCACGCACCGGATTGAGGTCGATATAGGCCGACACCGCCATCAGTGTCCCACACTCTCCCTCCAGCAACAGGCTCTTGTACCGCTCCTCCCACAGAGTCCCCACACGCCCGTGACGACGATTGTAGGATATGCTCACCCGCTGCTTCAGGGTTTTCATAAAGGCCGCAAGGTTGCACATCCTCAGAATGAAGGGCAATTTCATCCGCTCCGCTGTCTCTGCCTGGCCGACCTTCCTCAGCGTCTCCAGTTCCCCCATGAACGCATCAACCTTGTCTTGACAGTACAAATACCGCATCCGCCGACCGAGTTCCTGATCACTGATCTCACCGCGCTCGGGAATATGCACCTGAATATGAAAATGGTTGGAGAGTATAACCCACGTCAGGATTCTCACCCCGCTAAAGGCCTCCACGGCCCTCATCATGGCACGAAACCGCTCCCGCTCCGTATCGGCCGCAAACACAAACTCCCGTCCCACCACGCGCGATATCACATGGTAGAACGCCGGCCCCTCCTCTACGATCCTGGCTGTCCGCATGACTTCCTCCTCCGGGATTTCTCCCGATTCATGCGGCACAATAGCACTTACTAATTATTTGTCTAGTATTAATCTACTATTAACCTGTCCCTGCTCCTCCTGAAATGTACCACTTTTTCTTGCAGCCCTGCGGGAGCGCTGGCATCCGGCCACACGCCCAGGGGCCGTACCCAGCGCAGTTTGGGCTGTTCTTTGGCCCAAGAGCGAGCAAGTTTCGCCGCGCCGTGGGCGATGCCGTCGGACTTTTCGCCCCGAAACCCTGGCCAACTCGCCTTGGTCGCCTGGGGGGTCGCGGTATCGAAAACCTGCGTTTCACCCTTTGGCAAGGAGGAAACCGCAACTGCGGCAATCTTATGAGGGTCTTCCCGTTCCACTTTTGGAGAGGAAAATCCAACCCACACACGCCAACCGACAAGGATGCCAAGACCCAATACACCCACAGCCACAGCAGGCATCCAGGTCCGAAGGGACGAGGACTCTACCTCTGCCGAAGTTGCCGGTTTTGCGCCCTGATCCTGAAGCGAGTCGCCCATTCCTACCCCCATGTTCCTGCAAGAAGATACGAACACCGACGGTGTCTCGTTGGCCCGATCTTTTGCAGGGCGCAAAGCATCAGACCCCTCGCCTTCAGACAACAGCGATCAGGGGGTGAGGAAACAGGAGGTCTCAGTCGTTTTTATTTCATTCCTCCCCAACAATGCGCACAAGTGCGCGACGAAAACGCATTGTTGGGGAGGAATGAAATGGGGGTGTCGGGGGCGGGATCGCGCATGCGATCCTTGAGCCCCTGACGACAAAAGCCTAGCGCGGGCCGGACCGCAATAATCCCCTTGGGGTGCGGGCTGGCCCGCGTTAAGAAATTACCCCTTTCGCACCGAGGGATCGATGCTGACCTCGATGGGGCCGGAACTTCCCCAGGTTAGGAAGATTTCTCCATTTCTGCGTTCCCAGCGGACCGAGAGATCGACGCGGCCAACGGGGACGGTGCCCTGGGCCCAGGTTAGGTTGAGGGGCTGGGGGCTGAGGTGGACCCGGGGTGGATTCGCGCTCAGAACTTCAACACCCAGGATTCGTTCGGAGCATTGCACCAGCGGGGTGCCGCACCAGGCGTGGCTATAGTCGCCGTGGGTCCACATCTCTCGAAGTGTGTGGGGATGCTCGGCCAACATCGCTTGCCACAGGTCCAGTTGTTTGCGTCCGCGTTCAGCAAACCAACCCACTTTTTGCAGAGAATCGAAGAGAAAATGCTGGAAATATGGCTGAGGTTCAGGCAGGGTTGGATCATCAAGCACCTGACCCAGCGCCCTGCGACCAGCCTCTAGGTTCAGGATTCCAGCCCAGACGGCAAGAATCGCGCCATGGCGGGTGACGACTTTGTCGGGACCATCTGCGGGAAGCCAGCGGCTGAGTTCAACTTTGCTCCAGCCGCTGCGGCCGTCCCAGACTGTACCAGTTTCGGGATCAATCAGATTGGTCCGGAAGGCCTGGGCCAGGCGATCGGCCTCGGCGATATGCTCCAGCATTTTTGCAGGAGTATCGTTCAGACGGCGGCGAAGTTCTGCCTGCACTATCAGGGCACGGACCAAGAACGAGGTCATCGCGCCCATGCCCTGAGCCGCCGGGGGATGATGGTAATTGGCGCCACGGTGTTCTACCCAATCGATGAACATGTAGTTGGGTGCCTGAGAAATTAGACCCTCGGGCCCCTTCCAACTCAGAGTTCGTTCCAGAACCCGGTCGATGACGGGCAGGATCTTCAGGACAGTCGCGGCATCGCTGGTGGCGCGCAGGTAGTCCAGGGCCAAGTCCGGCATCAGCAAGGCATAGGCGTGATGGAAGGTCGTCCCGTCGTTATAGCGCAGATCCTCAGCCATGCGCAGCAGATCCTGCGTGATCAGGGGATAGGGTCCAAAGGCGTTATAGGCCATGCGGGCCTCAACCAAATAGTCGCCTTGATCACCCAAGGGTTCCTGGTGGTGGGGGGAATCCAAGTGAATTTGCTGGAGGCACAGGTGCAGGTTGCGGCGACACGCTGACCAAAGTTGTGTTAGTTTTTCATCCGAACAGGCAAAGGACCCGCGCAGTTTCACCGGTTGGGTTTGGACTAGCAGACTGACGCGGCTGAGTTCCAGTGGCCGACCGCCTTCGGGAATCTTTACCGTCATCCGTAGGATCCGAGCGCTAAAAGTCCCAACCGATTCAAAGACGACTGGATCCTCACCCAAAGTCAGAATCTGCTGGCGAAAAGCTCCCTCGTCCTGACCAGGAACTTCCTCGGCGGCGATCTCAATGCGCGTGCCTGGATGTCCCTTGGCGATCACCTGGATGTGGCCGGAAAACAGTCCGTCAAAGCGCAGCATGCCGAGCCACGTGGGGCCTGCGGTAATACTCATCGTGCCAGTGCCTGAACGCAAAGCATCAGCATTTTTACAGCGTTCGCGGTGTTCAATAAAGGGAATGACAACTTCCACCGGACGCTCGACGCCTTCGGCCAGTTGCGGAACCTGGTGCGTCCGAAGATTCCAACCGGCATCGGCAATCTGAACCGCCTTGGGCCAATTCAGATCGTTCAAACGATCGGTGTGCCAACCTGTCGGCCACTGCCGCAGGTCGCAGGTGCGGGTGATAGAACGCATCCAGCCCGGCGCGGGCGGCGGATACGCAGCGGCGTCCATGGCCTGCCAGGACTCGTCGCTGCACAGCAACACTCGCCCCTCGCCATCGATAATTTCACAGCGCAGACCACCAACTCCGCGAGAAAAGCGCGTGGGATCCTCAGGACCACTGATCACCTCGATCGCAATCAGGTGGGGACCGGGTCGGTTCAAAAGATCGATCACCTCGACGGCATCCTCGTAATACCAGTCCGGCGATCCCTTGAACGCGTAAGAGCCACCGACAGGCGCGGGACCACGGGCGATCAAACGACCGTTCATCCAGACTCGGTACAAACTATCCGCAGTGATGCGCAAAAAGATGGGACCGCAGAGTTCCTCATCCACCTCAAAACGGCGACGAAACCAAGCCGCACGCACGCGAATGTCGTTGTTTCGGTAATCATAATGACTGTAGGGCACTGGCGCATCCTTGCTGGCCGCCGTCCAAATCCATTGGCCTGTCCAAGGTTGTTCAACAAAGCCAAAATCCTCGGTACAATCGGGATCATCCGGCAAAAAATCCGACTCCCAAGCACCGTCTTGGGTACGGGTCAGGGCTGAGGCAGAAAAAGCATGGATAAGAAATCGCTTTTCTGACGGTACTGGCACACGCCCGTTGAGACCGCCCTGAAACATCGTTTTCATGGCTGGGAACATGTGAAAATCCGGCGCGGATGTCAAGTTCGGTAATAAACCCGCTTTTCGAAGCACTGCGGCTGGTCTGATTACTGAAACGAACCTGTTTTACTGTAAGCGGGGTCGAACCGAGACAAACCCGTCCCACCGCGAGTGCTCAACCGTTCGCGTAAACCATTACCGGTTCGGCAAGCTCACGGCAGGCCGGTTCGATATCGTAATCCGGGAATGGGTCTTCGAGCCACGGCTCGATGATGCGTTCGCCGGATACAGGTTCAGGCGGTCCGGTTGATGGGCTCACCCGTACCCCTTGAGCCCAGAGACCCATATGTCTCAGAATCCGCTCAATCACGGCGCGTTCATCAATCAACGCGACTATCCGCATCTCGCACGAACATCGCGGGCATTGCAACGGGTCGGCTTCCCACACCTTCTTGATCAGTTCGCGCCACTTCACAGACGGAATGCGGCGGTGTTCTTAAATAGCCTGTCACGAATGGCACCTTGTTCTTGTTCGAGTTGACGGGTGGGTGGCGGGGCCGGCTTTGCACCGGGTTGACCTTCCATCGGATGGCGAACTCCACATGTCCCCACTCCCTCCCAAAGTTACTTGCCAATCGTTCCCGCCGCTGCCGATGCAGCGTTCGGTTTCACGGCTCCAACTCTCCTGAAGACGACCCGATCAATCAGCATTCCCGTCTTCTTCGGGGTGATGACGATGGGCAACTCTTTCATGTCGTCCGTGACACTCACCACCACTCTTCCGCGTTCTCCATCATAAACGCCACTCTTCTTGAATTCCTTCATCGGCATGCGCTGGTGATCGGGAAACGACTTGCACTTCCCATCCCAAGGACTCGCCTTGCCGGCGTCTCCGATCATCACCCACACGGTGTCGCTGTTGAGACTGGGCGCCATAATCCAAAACTCCACGCTGTAGTTTCCCCGTGGGAGTTTGACCGTGGTCTCGGCCTTGCTGGACTCCTTGACAATGATTACCGCTTTGCCTCCAGAGGCTTCGGCGATGTTCGACACGACGCAGTCAGTCAGCGAAAAGTCCTCCAGTTCGATCTGCACTATTGGCGCTGTCAAAACGTTCTTGGCCGACGCCGAGGTTGTCGCCTGTTCTGCGGCGACGGCGGCCACGAGGGTCGATGCTGTAATGAGAGTGGCGATGACGAGAGACTTCATAGGGGCTGATTCCTTTCGTTTCAGGTTTTGCTGGCAGTGTATCCTTGGAGATGAGTTTCACCGGCGCATAGATCTCCCGTTTGGCCGGATCGTCAAAGATAAAATCCCTCTTCCCTTACACCCGCTTGATCAACAGCGACGCATTGTGTCCGCCGAAGCCGAGGGAGTTATTCAGGCAGGCGCGGATCTGGAACTGGCGCGCCTGGTTCGGCACGTAGTCCAGGTCGCACTCAGGATCCGGCGTCGTGTAGTTCATCGTCGGGGGCACCATGCCCGTCTGGATGGCCAACGCACAGATCACCGTCTCCAACCCGCCTGCGGCGCCCAAAAGGTGGCCGGTCACCGACTTGGTGGAACTGACCATGACTTTTTTGGACTGCTCGCCAAGGGCCAATTTCACAGCGGCCGTCTCATTCTTGTCGTTGAGCGGCGTGCTTGTGCCGTGGGCGTTGACATAATCAATCTGGTCGGGCGTCATTTTTGCGTCCGAGATCGCCTTGGACATGGCGCGCGCGGCGCCCTCTCCGCCCGGCGCCGGGGCCGTGATATGGCTGGCATCACAGGTGGCGCCATACCCGCCGACTTCGGCATAAATCTTCGCGCCGCGTTTCTTCGCGTGCTCGTATTCTTCCAGAACGACAATACCCGCGCCTTCGCCCATAATGAAACCGTCGCGATCCTTGTCAAAAGGCCGGCTGGCATGCGTCGGGTCGTCATTGCGGGTGCTCATGGCCTTCATGGCGGAGAAACCGGCAATGCCCAGCGGGCAAATTACCGCCTCGGTGCCGCCGGCGACCATGATGTCGGCATCGCCGTACTGGATCTGGCGCGTCGCATCACCGATCGAGTGGGTTCCGCTTGCGCAGGCGGTCACCACGCAGGTATTCGGGCCTTTCAGGCCGTGCTCAATCGCCACCATTCCGGAGGCCATATTCACAATCATCATCGGAATCATGAACGGCGAACTGCGATCCGGCCCGCGGTTCAACAGGACGGAGTGCTGATCCTCCATGGTAATCAGGCCGCCCACGCCCGAACCAATCATGCATCCAGCCCGGTTGGCGTCCTCGTTCGCAAAAACAAGACCGGAGTCCTTTACCGCCATCTGGGCGGCGGCCACGGCGTAGTGGCAGAAGGGATCCATGCGGCGCTGTTCTTTTTTGGGAATATACTTGTCGATCTCAAACTCAACGACCTCGGCGGCAATCTGGGTGGCCATGGCGGAGGCGTCGAATTTCGTGATGCGGCGAATGCCGGATGCCCCGCTCAGCAGCCTCTGCCAGAAGACATTCAGGTCGCAACCCAACGGCGACACCACACCCAAACCGGTGATAACTACCCTGCGTTTATCCATAACCAATCCCTCTCACTATCGTTTTGAACCGAGGTCAAAGTAGAGCCGGGGAGATGTTGCCATCTCCCCGGTTCCACAAACAATCCAGAACTCAGGCGCCGATGCCCTTGCTCTTCAAATACTCGATGACGCCGCCGACCGTTGTCAGCTTCTCGGCATCCTCGTCCGGAATCTCGGCGCCGAATTCCTCTTCAAACGCCATGACGAGTTCCACTGTATCCAAAGAATCCGCACCCAAATCCTCGATGAAGGACGCTTCGGGCGTGACCTGCTCCGCATTCACACCGAGCTGTTCGACGATGATATCCCTGACTTTATCTTCCAGTGCCATAATCTTCTCCTTCTTTTGTTACCTTCACATTATTGCATTACCATTCCACCGCAGATCGGAAGAACCTGCCCTGTCATGTACGAGGAGGTATCCCCCGCCAGGAACAGAACCACGTTCGCCACATCCTCCGGCTGGCCAAACCGTCCCATCGGAATGGCATCCAACATCTTCTTGCGCACCTCTTCGGACAACACATCGGTCATCCGGGTCTGAATAAACCCCGGTGCGACCGCGTTCACCCGTATGTTGCGCGGGGCCAGTTCCCTCGCCGCCGACTTCGTCAGGGCAATGACTCCAGCCTTTGAAGCGGCGTAATTACACTGTCCCGCATTGCCAATCAAGCCAATAATTGAGGCCACATTGACGATGGCGCCCGAACGCTGCTTCATCATGGGGCGGGCCACCGCCTTGGTAAACAGGAAGGTTCCCTTCAAATTCACCGAGATCACGGCATCCCAATCCTGTTCAGACATCCGGATCATCAGGGTATCCTTGGTGATCCCGGCATTATTGATCAAAATATCAATCTTGCCGAATTCCTTGATGGCGCCATCCACGACGGCATCCACGGCGGCGGATTGGCTCACATCCGCCTCAAAACACTTCACTTTCCGTCCGGCGGCCTCGATCAGTCCCACGGTCTCGGCCAGCCATTCAGCCTTCAGGTCACACAGGGCCACATCGCACCCCTCAACCGCCAGTTTCCTGGCAATCGCCTGCCCGATACCACGCGCCGCACCGGTCACCAGCGCCACTTTTCC
>JBAWZH010000121.1:0-7658 GCA_037143135.1 bacterium | reverse complement strand
ACGCCGCCGATTTGATTCTGGTGAATAACGGGGCCGTTTGCGAACAACTTGTCGGGCAGCAGCTGTTGCAATCGGGCACCTTCTATGAGGAGCCCTCTCTCCACTGCTGGATGCGGGATAAGCCGAACGCCAATGCGGAAGTGGATTACCTGATGGCCTGTGGCCCCACGGTTATTCCCGTAGAGGTTAAGGCGGGCGCCACGGGTAGACTGAAGTCGCTTCATCTCTTTTTGTCTGAGAAACACTCCGGCTTCGGATTGCGATTCAACAGCGACATCCCTTCCTTGCTAGATTCCCCGACCAATCCAGTGAACTCGAATACCAAATCATTCCGCCTGTTGTCCCTGCCACTCTACATGCTCGGACAAACGCGGCGACTTTGCTCGGAGGTGGTTGATCGGGAGTAGTTGGTTGTTGGTCGTGAGTCGTTGGTCGCAAAAATGTGAAACCTCAGCGATGTGCTACAACAACCAACAACCCACGACGAACGACCAACCCTCCTCCAACCAACGACTAACAACTCACGACCATCCCTCTATATCCCCCAGGCATTACTTCCAACCCTGAAGGGGTTGAATTCCAAAGCCAGGGGGTGAAACCCCTGGAGCCATGGATCCGGGAAGAGTTTGGGGCCAGGGTGAGCGAGAGGAGCCTGCGGCATTTTCACGCTCACCTTGGCCTCAATGCGTGTGGTCTCGATACGTAAACCCGGGGTTGCACCCCGGGCTGAGGAGTTGCACCCGCTTCCTGAAAATAAGGGAACGAACGCCGAACTGTACGATCGGCCCCTGATTGACCGCTGTGAATGTAGTTGAAATTGTGACATCTTAATCACAATCGTCAGCTTAGGTTTTCAGGCTCACTTCTTGTAATGTGTCATAATAGAAATAACAACTATGACTAAGCAATTCAACAATCGTAATCTTTATCTCATGATGGCGCTCGACGGCATCGCGTTTTCAGCCTCCCTCTGGTTAGCGTACGTCTCACGCTTTGCGTTCGCGATGGATCACACGGTGTGGAGGGACTATTTCTCAGTCCTGCCCTGGGTGATTGCCGTGAAGATGTTGACGTTCTTCCTGATGGGATCGTACCACGGGCTTTGGCGGTACACGAGTCTTCACGACGCCTGGCAATTGCTGAAGGGAAGCTCATTGGCCACGCTGTTGATCATCGCCGGTTTGACTTTCTTCAACCACTTCGAAGGGTATCCCCGCTCGGTGTTCGTTATCGACTGTATCTTCACCTGTTTCCTGTGTGGCGGTCTCCGCGTGGCGATCCGGCTGTACTTCAGCCACCGCCGGCAAATCACCGCCGACCCGCGTGGACCGCGTTCACGACTCCTGCTTGTCGGGGCGGGGGAAGCGGCGAACAAGATCATCCGGGAAATCGAGGGGGATGCGGCGTCTCCGTACAAAGTCGTCTGCTGCATGGACGATGAGCGCTCCAAACAGGGGCGTGCTTTGCAAGGCGTGCCCATCTGCGGGCCTATCGACCGCCTTCCCGAATTCGTCGCCCGGTACAGGGCGAATGAAGTCATGATCGCCATCCCGAGCCTGCCGTGGACCCGTATGCTTCAGATTGTCGACTCCTGCAAACAGGTCGGCATCCGCTGCCGCACCGTGCCGGCGTTGAGCTCGATCATAGACGGGCGTGTTTCAGTAAAGGACGTTCATGACGTTGCCGTCGAGGATCTGCTGGGACGCGATCCCGTGAGCGGTGATGATGTGGCTGTCCAGTCATCGTTAAAGGGACTCTGTGTAATGGTGACGGGGGCAGGTGGCTCGATTGGCTCGGAAATTGCCCGCCAAATCGCCCGTCACGCCCCGCGCCGGCTTGTGCTGTTTGAAATCGGGGAGTCGCCGCTGTTTGAAATTCACCGGGAATTGCACGACCTCTACCCGACGTTAGACATTGTCCCGATCATCGGCGACATCCGCCAGGAAGAAGTGGTGACCCGCGCGTTTGACATTCATCGCCCGCAGATGGTGTTCCACGCCGCCGCGTACAAGCATGTCCCGCTCATGGAAGCGCACCCCGATGAGGCCGTGCTCAATAACGTCCGGGGAACCCGTTACCTGGCCGAGGCGGCACGCCGGGTGAAAACGCGGCGGTTTGTGATGATCTCCTCCGACAAGGCCGTGCGGCCGGCCAATATCATGGGCGCCACCAAACGGCTGTGTGAGCTGCTCGTGGATGCAATGAATGGAGGCGATACGGAATTTGTCGCCGTGCGCTTCGGAAATGTGCTGGGGAGCAATGGCAGCGTGATTCCCATCTTCCAGAAGCAGATTGCGAAACACGGCCCCATTACGGTCACGGACGCGGAGATGACCCGGTTCTTTATGACGATCCCGGAGGCCGTCCATCTGGTGCTCCGGTGTGGCGCGATGCACGAACAACGCGGGTTGTACGTGCTGGAGATGGGTACCCCTGTGCGCATCATGGACCTGGCCCGCAGCATGATCCGTCTTTCCGGCCTTCGGGAGGGGCTTGACATCAGCATCGCCATCACCGGTCTCCGGCCGGGTGAGAAACTGCACGAGGAACTGATCGCCTACGGAGAGGGATTGCGCAAGACGGACGTGGATAAGGTAAACATCCTGGAACAATCGATGCTACCCATTGCCCCGACCGTGTTCCTGGCGATCGTGCGACGCCTGGAGCAAGTGGCCCTGTCGCACCACACGGAGAACACGAGAAACATCCTGATGCAGATAATCGCACTGGATCAGGAAGTCCACGAACATATGGGACATGGTGCCTCGGAAGCGGTTCTGCATCAGATTCAACAACGCTGGGCGGAGGGGCCCGATACTTGTGATCCCGAAGGGACTCCGGCGCGGCCGCTTAAGCGGATGCTACTGGTGGATGATGAGCCGTTCATCCGCAACACCCTTGGCCCGGCCCTGTCACGCCTGGGGTATCTGGTGGATCTCGCGGAAACAAAATGCGATGCGCTGGCCCGATTGACGGCTACCGGATCCAACTATGACGTGGTCTTGTGCGACCTCTATTTGCCCGACGGCACCGGCATGGAGATCTTGTCGGAACACCGGAAGGGGGAGAGCAACACACCGTTCATCCTAATGACGGCCTATGATAGCCCCCGGCTGGATGATATTCTGGGATGCGGCAACGAGCCCCCTCTGCTATTCAAGCCCTTCCGGATGCAGGATCTGATGAACATTATCAAATCAGAAATATACCCGGAGGCGAATCTAATAAGATCGACATCACCGGACCGGGCCCCTCCTTCGGTCTCATCGGCCGGGCGAAGGACCAGGGTTCTGATCGTGGACGACTCTGTGGTGATCCGCGAACATGTGGTGTCACAGTTGAATGAACTCAACGGCATTGAGATAGTCGGACAAGCCGGCTCGGTGGAAGAGGCCATCAGCGCTCTGCGCCAATTCAAGCCCGACATAATGACGCTGGACATGCGGCTTCCTGATGGTAGCGGCCTGGATATTCTCCGACTGATCCAGCGAGAGGGTCTCTCCACGGCCGTGATCATCCTGACGAGCTACCCTTATCCGCAGTACGAGGTGCGTGCCCGTGCCGCAGGCGCCTATGCGTTCCTCAACAAGGCCCGGGATTTCGGCAAACTCGTTGATCAGATGCAGGCGCTGATTACAAGCCAAGGCAAAATGAATTGAGAAACAAGGTCACTGGCGTTCCATTGGACGCCGGTTGCTGGGTTGTTGATTGTCAGTTGTTGGAAAACTTTGCAATCGCACCCAGCCGTGTCCATTGTATAAACTGACTATTGACCGGGTTTCTGTTGGGAGTAGTATGGTGGCGACGCGCGGAAGGTAATCTCAAGTTCAGAGGAAAGTTAAATCATGAAAAGTCCAACCTCAAAACCACCCAAAAGTGTTCCGCCTGAGCAAACCGTAATCACGCCCCAGGTAGAGCCCGACGCGCCTCCGCCCCCCGTTCACGGATTCCCCATTGTGGGAATCGGAGCCTCCGCAGGCGGTCTGGCGGCCTTCGAGGCGTTCTTTTCCGGCATGTCGGCCGACACCACAGGACCCGGCATGGCCTTTGTCCTGATTCAGCACCTGGATCCGGTCCACAAAAGCATTCTTGCCGAACTCATCCGCCGTTTCACCCGCATGCCGGTTGTCGAGGTTGTGGACGGCATGGTCGTTGAGGCCAACTCCGTCTACATCATTCCGCCCAACCATGATATGGCGCTGATGAACGGAGCCCTTCAACTGCTGGATCCCGTCGCGCCGCGCGGCCAGCGTCTACCGATTGACTTCTTTTTCCGTTCCCTGGCCCAGGATCAGCATAATCGGGCCATCGGTATCATCCTCTCCGGCACCGGTAGCGACGGTACGCTGGGGATACGGTCCATCAAGGGCGAGGGTGGCATGGTGATGGCCCAGACGACTGAATCCGCCGAATACGATAGCATGCCAGCCAGCGCCATTGGCACCGGGCTTGTGGATTATACGCTTCAGCCCGCAAAGATGTCCGCCCAGCTTATCTCCTATGTGTCCAAAGCTATCGGAAATTCCTATCGCTCGGGCACCGCCCCGGTATCCCTGCCCGAGACCGCGATGAAGAAAATCTTCGTTTTGTTGCGAACCCATACCGGGCATGACTTTTCTTTCTATAAGCCCAGCACCATCAACCGGCGCATTGAGCGACGTATGGCCGTGCAACAGATCGACACGATCGACGGTTATGTCAAATTTCTGCAACGAATGCCCGCCGAGGTCCAGGCGCTTTTCCGCGACCTGCTGATCGGGGTGACCAGTTTCTTCCGGGATCCGGAGGCCTTTCAGGTTCTGGAGAAAAAGATTATTCCCTCCATTATCGCCAACAAGGCCGAGACGGGCGGGATCCGCGTCTGGTCGTCAGGGTGCTCAACCGGCGAGGAAGTCTATTCCCTCGCTATCCTTCTAGCCGAAGGCTCCGAGGCGAGTAAGAAGAATTTCGCGATACAGATATTCGCCACCGATATTGACGCCCAGGCGATCGCCAGTGCCCGCCTCGGGATTTATCCTGCCAGCATCGTGACCGACATCTCCCCTGGGCGGTTGGCGCGATTTTTTACGCTCGAACCCGGTGGCGTCAGCTACCGCATCCATAAAGGTATTCGCGATATGATCGTCTTTTCCGAGCAGGATATGATCAAGGATCCGCCCTTCTCGAAACTCGACCTGATCAGTTGCCGCAACGTGATGATCTATATGGGTAGCGTCTTGCAGAAGAAGCTCATCCCCCTGTTCCATTACGCGCTGAATCCGGGTGGCACGCTCCTACTGGGGACGTCCGAAACCACGGGCGATTTCAGCCGTCTGTTTTCCGTGCTGGATGGCAAGCAGAAGATCTACCGGCGCAAAGAGGATTTTATCGGCGCCTGGCGCGTAGCCACCGATCAGTTTGTTCCACTCCTGAAAGCGGTGGATGCGTCGCTTCCGTCGCGAGCCGACGGAAAGAGATTCCACCCCATCAAACTATCCCTGCGCGAACTGACCGAATCTGAGCTTTTGCGGCAGGTTATCGCGGCGGGCGCGCTGGTCAACGGACAGGGCGACATTCATTATCTCCATGGACGAACCGGCATGTTTCTGGAACCGGCCCCAGGTGAGGCGGGCACCAACAATATCCTGAAAATGGCACGAGAAGGGCTGCGGAACGACCTGGCCACGGCCCTGCACAAGGCCGCCGGAACCGGGGGGACGGTGTGCCATCCGGGGCTACGGGTCAAAACCAACGGCCACTTCACCACGGTCAACCTGACGGTTCGTCCCGTGACGACCGGCGCAGGCGCCTCTTCGGAGTCGCCGTTGTATCTGGTCATTCTGGAAGAGGCTGGAGAGCCGGGGCCTGTCCCGTCCGCCACGGAGTCCGCCGGATCCGACAAACTCCCCGTCGACGCGCGCATTGAGGCGCTCAAGACGGAATTGCGTGTCAAGGAAGAGCACCTTCAAAGCGCGAATGAGGAAATGCAGAGTTCCAATGAGGAGCTCAAGTCGTCCAACGAGGAATTGCAGTCGGTGAACGAGGAAATGCAATCCACAAACGAGGAGCTGGAAACCTCCAAGGAGGAGTTGCAATCGATCAATGAGGAGTTGTCGACGGTCAACACGGAATTGCAGATCAAGATGCTGGATCTGACGCGGGCCAATGACGACATGAACAATCTAGTGTCCGGTACCGGGATCGCCACGGTTTTTGTGGATCTCCAACTGCGCATTCTGCGCTTTACCCCGGGCGCCAACGAGATCATCCATCTGATCCCGGTCGATGTGGGTCGACCGGTGGCTCACATTGTTTCCAACCTGGTCGGCTACGACCGTCTGGTGGCGGACGCGCAGAGTGTGCTGAATACGTTGATTCCCAAGCAGGTGGAGGTGCAGACCACGACGGGCAAATGGTACATCCTGCGGATCCTGCCGTACCGCACCATTGCCAATGTGATTGAGGGCGCCGTGATGACCTTTGTGGATATTACGGAGGTTGTGCAAACGCGGGTGGCGCTGAAAAAAGCCAATGACCTGCTCCGGTTGGCCGTGATCGTGCACGATGCGCATGATGCCATCACCATGCAGGATTTGGAGGGGCGCACCCTCGCCTGGAATCCGGGTGCGGAGCGGTTGTATGGCTGGAGCGAGGCCGAGGCGCTCGCGATGAATGTCCGCGATCGTATTCCCAGGGGGCTGCGGGCAGGGGCTTTGAACACGATGATCCAGTTGAGCCGGGCAGAGGTTCTGGCGCCATATCAAACCAGGCGAATGACCAAGGGCGGTGCGGTCGTGGAGGTTTCGATCATCTCCACCGCGTTGGTGAACGAGGCAGGCACAATGTATGCCATAGCGACCACGGAGCGGAAAAATGATGTGGCGAGCGGCTGAAGGAGGGGACGATGAGTGATCATGCTATAGAGATCCGGCAACAGGCGGAGAAGAAACTGGCGGCCCAGGCGATCGGCGCGCCTCCAGCCCGGCTCGAGGACGCCTTGCGAAACCTTCATGAACTGCGCGTCCACCAAATCGAGCTGGAGATACAGAATGAGGAACTGCTCCACGCGCAGCATGAACTCGAGGTCTCGCGGGAACGCTATTTAGACCTCTACGATCTTGCACCCGTGGGCTATTTCACTCTCTCGGGAAAGGGTCTGATTCTGGAGCCCAATCTCACCCTGGCAATCCTGCTGAGCGTCGCACGGGGCAGGCTGGTCATGCAACCCCTCTCCCGGTTTATCATAACGGAAGACCAGGACAAATTTTACCGGTTTCGCCATCAACTGCTATCGACTCCCGCGACGGGGCCGACTCAGGCCGGGCAGGATGCCGCACAGCCAGCCTGCGAGTTACGGATAGTGCGAGGTGATGGTTCGCTCTTATGGGTGGAGTTGATTGCCAGTCCAGCCCCGGATAAGGACGATGAGAAAGGGCTCCGGGTGACCGTGACCGATATCTCCGCGCGCAAGCGGCTGGAGGAGGCGCTGCGGATGGAGAAGCTGAATCTCGACGCGCTGTTCGAGTGTTCGCCCATCGCCATGCTGGTCCTCGACGAAACCACCAATATCGTGCGCATCAACAGGGAGGCCCTCGCCCTGGCGGTGGGCCATCGATCGGATGATCTTCTGCAACACCGACCGGGTAACGCCTTGGGCTGTGTTCATAGTTCGGAGGATC
>JBAWZH010000120.1:0-7668 GCA_037143135.1 bacterium | reverse complement strand
GGTTTCCTTTCCCCAGTTGACAACGGGCGTCGCATTGGGGTATCGGCCGCTCCCGTCGTAACGCCATCCGTCGGCGAAAGTCAGTCCGGCACAGGCTGTCAGCGCGAGTATCGCAGGCATCACACCGTTTTTGCAGTTGAACATACTCATTGGGCTGATTCTCCTTTAACTAATGGGGCTGTTTTCATTTCCCATAAATGGATAAGAAATCGCTTTTCTGGTGGTACGGGCACACGCTCATTGAGACCGACCTGAAGCAACTCCTTCATGGAGGGGAGCATGCGGAAATCTGAAGGGTCGGTCAAGATCGGAAACGCAACCGCATCTCTCTGAAAAGCGGATTTGGTAGAGAACTTGACCTTCGCGCCTGATTATCACACGCTCCCAGCCATGAAAACGATGTTTCAGGGATGTTTCAGGGCGGTCTCAACGGGCGTGTGCCCGTACCACCAGAAAAGCGATTTCTTATCCATCCTCGGCTATTGGATCGAGCAGGCCCTCCTGCCCATCTGGATGAAGTGAGACTATGAGAGGTAATACAATAGTGGTGACCTTGTGCCTGACCGTTCTGGGTGCGGCCTCCAGCCAGGCTGATGAACTGGATGATCTGATCACACTGGCATTCAGTAATAGTCCCGCCCTGCAAGCGGCGCAGGAAGGGACCCGGCAGGCCGCGGCGGCACGTGATGCTTCCGATGAATTTCTCGATCCCCACACCACTGCGGCGGCAGGCAGGGTGTCCGGCAGTGCCGCCACTCCTCTTCTGGCCTCTCCAACTGGGCTCCCGGCGGCGGACGCTTATGGCGCTTCAGCCGCGGTTGAAGTCCCCTTTCGCCCCGGAGTCTATGCCGGAGCGGGCATCTCGGAACAATATCTGGTGAACCCTGCGGCTGGCATCGACTCCGGCTATCGCACCCTCGTTGGCGCCCAGATCCGCATCCCGTTGCTCCAGGACCGCGGGTTCAGTCTCTGGCGCCAGAATCAGGCCCGCCTGAAGGAGCTTCAGACTGCCGCCGATGCACGCCTGCTGGAAACGCGGCAAGCCGTCCGGCATGCTGTCGAACAAGCCTACATTGCCTATCTTATGGAGAACGCGAACGCCGCCACCTCGGGATCCGCCACCGAGCGCGCCCAGCAACTCCTGAAAGAAGCGGAGGAGCTTGTCCGGCTGAAAGTCGTGCCGGAATACCAATTGGCCCCGGCCCGACTTGAACTGGCACTCCGCCGTGAGGAAGTCTTCGCCACCAGCCAGGCCATTGATACGGCCCGACTTCGGCTGATTCAGGTGATCGGCATTACGCCCCCTTCTCTCCTAACCACAAACTCCAACACCTTAATCAACCGGGCCACAGGCCTCCAACTTCCTGAAATACCGGTATCCGGGACGTCCTTTGCCTCACGCGGTGCCTTCCGCGAAATCGCGGCTCTGTCAGCGGCTGCGGCGGCGGAAACCCGCTCGCTTAACGACAAACTGCGTCCCGATTTAGGACTCTCCCTGCGCGGCGTCTGGGCGGTCGAAGACTCCACATCGCAAACCACTGGTGGGGGAGGGCTCGTGGGTGGAGAAGATACATCCGCGGCGGCCGTGCTCGTCTGGACACGCCCCTGGAGCCAGACAGGCGAAAAGGCCCGGCTTCGCGAAGCGCGCGCCCGCGAAGCCCAGTTGGCTGAGATTAACCGTGAGTTACTGATCCGGCTGACCGCCGATCTGGCCGCCGCGCACCGCGAATTTACCGGTTCCCGCGAGCGGCTCAAGGAGATCACCATCGCCGTGGAACAGGCCCGTCGTACGCTTGAGGCGGAGGCCGAACGCTTCCGGCTCGGCGAGGGCCGGAGCCGTAACGTACTGGACGCCCAGAATGACCTGACCAAGGCCTATCGCTCCCGTAACTCCATAGTGGCAACCTGGCTGAAGGCCCACTCGGACTTCATGTACGCATCTGGTTATAGCGCCGACAACAACCGGATGGCAGAGGCGCCGTCCACAGGAGGCAAGCCCGATGGACATCCATAAAATCATGGATCTGTTCGGGCTGGGCGACAATAAAGACGAGGATCTTGAAGTCGCCATGGAAAAGCAAATCCTTCCCGAAATCCAATACAAAAAACGCACTTCTGACCACAGGCCTGCCAATGGCGAGAAGACGCCGCTCCCGGAAGAGCTCCTGGTTCCGGCCGAGGAACTTCCAGAACACGCTCAGTTCATCAAGGCTGGCCGTTGTCCATCGTGTGGTGACCAAATTATGGAACGGGCCGTACGGCCCTGCGCCTGGTGCGACACACCCTGCCGTCCCGAGCAGGATGGGTTCCATCTGGTTCACATCGCGCTGGGCTCATTCCAGGAGCGCCACAGTTTCTGCTGCGATGACTGCTATGAAGCCTTTCGCCGGATGTACCCGGCGCGCGTACACCGCAATTGTTATGAGCGGCCCTGCGAGGACTGCAACTATTGCATCAAACGTTATACCGATGAATCGGAGGGACTGCCCGGGCAGGGGCAGCCCCTCACTCCACAAGACACCGTCAAACCAGAGAAAGCCTGATCATTATGGGAGAATACCGCACTACAACAGGGGAACCCGCTCCGACATCCGCGCCCTTGCGCCAACGTCGACGGTTCCGTCGTCTGTCCTTCACAATTGCGTTCATCGGCCTCGTGGCAACTGCCGGCTATATTATCCAGCTCGAGCGAAGCTTCCTGGCCAATGGGTATATCACCACCGAAAATTACGCCGAAGTGCGCCCGGCAACGGTCGGCACTGTCGCCGCCATTCTCGCCCAAACCGGCGCCATCGTGACACAGGGGCAGGTGCTCTCCTATCTGGACATGACCGAAGAACAGGCGGCGTCCGAAGAAGCGCAGAGCCGCGTACTCCAGACAGAATCCGAACTGGCCCGCCGGGAGGCGGAGATTGTTGAGGAAAACCGCCGCCTTCAGGAACAAATTGCCATTGCCCGCCTGCGCGTGAAGAACACGGACGCCAAGCTGACCCGGGCGCAGGAATTGCTCGACAAGGGACTGCTCGCCGGCAGCGCCATGGAGGACACCATGCTGGCTGGCAAGCTCGCCGAGGCCGAATTGGAGTCGTTATTGAAGAAGGATCAGACAGTTAACAATCAGGAACTTGCCGCACGACGCCAGGAAATCAAAGCACGACGGGATGCCTATGCTCGGGCCGCTTCGCGGCTTTCCCTGAAAACCATCCGCGCTCCAGTGGCCGGCCAAGTGCTGCGCTATGAGTTTGTGGTTGGCGAACTGATGCGTCCCGAGAATGTAATGTACGAGATTTTCGGAGGCGACCGGCAGGTGATGAAATTGCGTATCCCTGAACGTTATGCCGCCCGCATCGTCGTCGGTCAATCCTACAAAGCCTGCCTGACCCCCTACGGCGGCATTCAACCGGTATGGTTCACAGGCAAGATAGAAGCCCTGCGGAATGTTATCCAGACAGAAGGTCAGAAAACCTATCGGGTTGCCTATGGCGACTTTAACGCCGGCGGGCGCAACGTTCCGCCGGGAACGTCGGCCGAGGCGCGCATCTACTTCGGCAAGGTAAACGTATGGCATTACATCCTGGATCTGTGAGGCAGCAAGGCGCCCCATGATTTCAGCCAGATTGAAGATTTTTCTCCCGATGCTGTCCCCCTACAAGGGCCGGTTATGGGGGTTGCTGGGGCTGACCGCCCTGTTGTCGATACTCGCCATGCTACCACCACTGGTCATGCGGGCCATCGTGGATCGCGTGATTACGCCCGGGGACCGCGGACCTCTCTTCATGCTGGCACTGGCCATGGTGATGATCCCCGTGATCAGCGCCGGCTGCTCCTACCTTCAGACGCTCGGCATCACCTACGTCGGTCAGAAGTTTGTGTTCGACATGCGGCAGACGCTGTACCGGCATCTTCTTTACCTCTCCATGCGGTTCTTCGGCAAAACCGGTGTCGGCATGCTCGTCAACCGGCTCATGGGCGATACCGGGGCGGTGCAGAACCTTCTCACCGCGCAAACGATCAGTATTGTCTCCGACCTGGTCTGTTCCGCCTTCGCCATTACCGCCACCTTTCTCATCAACTGGCGCCTTGCCATCGTCATCTTGCTCCTGATGATCGTGTTCGTAATCCACGTCCGCATGAACATCGGTTTCATCCGGCAGACCAACCGGAACTACCAGCGCTCCATGGATCGGCTCTCAACAGGATTGCAGGACCGCCTCATGACCACCATGGTTGTCAAGAGCTACGGTGCGGAGGCCCGGGAACAGCGGGTATTCCGGACACAATCGGACTCCAGCCTCAAGCAGGTGCGCACCATGCAGGTGGCCAACAATACGTTCGGAAACAACACCCAGCTTCTGGCCGAGGTCGGCCGTGCAACAATCTATTTCGGCGGCTGCGCCATGGTGCTCATGGAACTGATGACTTATGGTGACGTACTGGCGTTTAGCACCTATGCCATTCAACTTCTCTGGCCGGCCGTGCGGTTTTCACTGCTGGCCAAGCAGATTCAGGATGTCGGTGTGGCGGCCGACCGGCTAACCGAACTATTTTTGGAAAAGCCCGAAATCCGTGATGCGCCCGATGCAATAATCATGCCCCGGCTGACCGGCCAGGTCGACTTCGACCACGTCGACTTCCACTACACCCCGGGAAAACCGGTCATCCGCGATTTCACCCTGCATGTTGAGGCCGGACAAACGGTGGCACTCATCGGGCCGACAGGCTGCGGCAAAAGCACCCTTCTCTCGCTGCTGCTCCGTTTCTTTGATGTCAGCGGGGGCTCCCTGCGACTCGACGGCCATGACGTGCGCACGGTGCGGCTCACACAACTGCGACGCCAGTTCGGCATCGTGCTCCAGGAGCCGCAACTCTTTACGGCCAGCATCGCCGACAACATCCGTTATGCCAGACCGGGCGCCACGCACGAAGAGGTTGTGATGGCCGCCCGTGTCGCCGAGATCCATGATTTCATCCTGACCCTGCCGGACGGCTACAACACCCTCATCGGTGTTGAGGGCACACAATTGTCAACCGGCCAGAAGCAGCGCATCACCATCGCACGCGCTGTCGCGGCGAATCCGGCCATCTTGATCATGGATGAAGCCACCAGCGCCCTGGATAGCGAATCCGAGCAGGCCATCCAACTCGCCATGGAACGTCTGCTAAAAAACAGGACCGCCTTCATTGTGGCGCATCGCCTCAGCACCATCCGGACCGCCGACCTGATCATTCTGATGAACCAGGGACGGATCCTTGAGCAAGGGAACCACGACGACCTGATGAAGATTCCCGGAGGCCATTACGCAGCCATTTATGCCAAGTTCATGGGGCGCGGATCCCTCGACGAATCCCACCCAATTCCCACGCCTACCCCCTAGTGCCGCCATGAAACAGCACCATCGCAATATCCGTTTCCGCCCGCCACGCCGTGAGTATGCGCCTGACGCAGGGCACATGGATCTCTATTTCCGCTTCCTGCGTGAGTACGTCTGGCCCCATAGACGGGTTTTACTGGCGATTTCCATCTGGTGGGTAGTCAACGCCTGGACCCCCTTCCTGATGGCCTGGTATGGCCGGGTGGTGGTCGATTCCATTCTGGTCGTCAACACCACGGCGGTCGAGCAGACTCCGATGGCAGCCGCCCAGGATGCGGCTCCACACCGTATGGATCGCATGCCGGAGAAAGACGGGCCTTCGGGAGGATTGACGCGCGATCGCGGCCCCGGGTTCAGCGCCAGACCAGCGGGCGCCATGCGTATGCTGGGCATTCTCTTCGGGATCTATCTAACCACGCTGATCATCTCCAATGTGGGATCCCGCCTGGAAGCCCGCGCCAGAATCCGCATCTCCCAACAACTCACAGCGCGGCTCAGGGAAGATCTGCACCAGAAAGTGATGAGGCTGTCGCTCGCCTACCACAAGTCGCATGCTCCCGGACGCCTCATGTCCCGGATCCTCTCGGACGTCGGCGAGGTGCAGGATCAGTTGTACATGACCTTCCTGACATTCCTCAGCGCATTCACGCTCATGACGACGGGACTGACGATCCTTTTTGTGCTCGACTGGCGTTTCGGCGTTATTGTACTGCTAACCCTGCCTGTATATCTGATGGCCTACCGCCACTCGCGCCGCATTTTGAACGAGGTTAACGCCGAGATCCGGCACACCAACTCCTGGATGTATGCCCTGGCATCTCAGAAACTTGACAGCATGCGCGCCATTCAGTCCTATGGCCGTGAACGCCATGAAGATCTGAACTTCCACCGGTTGTCCGCCTGTTTTCTGCGCGACACCATGCAACAGCAGCATGCCGCCGCCGGCCTTGGCGCCCTTTGTACGATCATTGCGACCATCGGGATAAGCGCCCTGTTTCTATACGGCACGATGCGCGTGCTGGCCGGCGAGATGACTCTTGGCACCTTGATGTACGCCAACGGGGTGGCCGGGGTGCTGTTCGGGCCGGTGATCACCCTGAGCCAGCTCAATGTGACCTTTTCGAAACTTCTGGTCGTGTTGCAGAGACTCGTACAGGTGCTGGATGAGAAAGAGGCCATCGTCGATGCGCCCGATGCTCTTGAGTTTCCCGTGCCGCTCAAGCGCGGCATCACCTTGCTCAACGCGCATTTCCGCCATGACCAGCAAATCGAACCCGTGCTGGAGGATATCACCATGCATATTCCCGCAGGCTCCTGGATGTGTGTGATGGGCCCAAGCGGTTGCGGCAAAAGCACCCTGCTCCACCTGCTCACCCGGCTCTATGAACCCGTGACGGGCGAAATTCTATATGACCACGTTCCGCTTAGCCGGATCCGCGCCGATGCCCTGCACCAGCGCGTGGTACTCGTGCCCCAGGAACCCCAGATCTTCGGCGGTTCAATCAGGGACAACATCTGTTACGGCAATCCTGACGCCAGCCCTACAGAAATCATTGCGGCCGCACAAGCCGCCGAAATCCACGACTCTATCATGGAACTCCCGGTGAAATATGAGACCCTGATCGGAGAAAAGGGTATGACGCTCTCCGGCGGACAGCGACAACGGATCACCCTTGCCCGGGCCTTACTCACGAAACCCGATGTCCTTCTGCTCGATGATTGCATGTCGGCGCTGGATGCCGATACCGAACGACGCATCCAGGCCACGCTGGTAAAAATCCTGAAGGGCCGCACCGCCGTGATCGTCTCCCAACGAGTCTCCATGGCAATGCGGTGCCAGCGGATATGCGTTCTCGAAAACGGCGTGGTGGCCGAAACCGGCACCCATGACGAACTCACAATCGGTAACGGCTTCTATGCCCGCCTGTATCGGCAGCAGACGAGGTGAGAAAGAGTTGGACTCTCTACAGCCTCTGCACCGTCTGGCCGCCATCGACCATAATCACCTGGCCGGTGGAATAGGCAATATCCCCGCGTGCCAGCATGGCTACCGCGCGGCCAACGTCGGCGGGTACGCCCCACCGGGCCTGCAGCAGCAACCCCTCGCCAATCAACTTGTCGTATTTTCCAGCTGATGCACACCATCCAACCCCAGGCGCTTCGCTCTTTCCTGTCTTCTGACGGGGATTATTGGGTCGGTCCGAAAAGGGTTGATTTGGAATGGGGAACGGGTAGTGTACAGGAGACGCAAGACTCTAGTAACGAGGAGGACACCGGATGCAATGGTTTTATGCGG
>JBAWZH010000119.1:0-7727 GCA_037143135.1 bacterium | reverse complement strand
GGCGGATTGAACACAAGAACCTTCAGTTCTTCCGCCGGAACAAGATGCCGCCAGAGGAAGGCCTGCATCCGGTCTTCGGCCGGCCGGGCGTCATGAACCAGTTTTTGCGTCCCGTTCATGGCGGAGCCCTCAATGATCACGTTCACCGGTTCCTTTGTTTCGCCTAAACTGGTCTTCAACGTGATCCGCGCCATGGTTTGTGTTCCCGTCAGGGAGCCGGTTACGCTGAACATGTTGGTTGATTCCCTCACGGCAAACTTGATGGTGTTGGTGAATCCATCCTGCCGGATCGCATAGACACTGAGTGTCGCTGTTGAATTACTGCGAATGCTCGCGCCGGACGGTACCACCCGCAAGGCAAAATCGGGTTGCGGGGCGCTGATCCGCAGGCGGTAGCCATACTCCTCGCCCCCCCGGTGCTGGGCATCACTCAGAGTTAGATAATAGACTCCAGGGCCGGGCAATGTGGCGCGGAGATAGGAATCCGCAGGATGCGTGTTGATCCCCGCGGCAGCATCCTCGGCGTCGTCATTTGACGCCACCAGATTACCTGCGGCATCCGTCAGTCTGAGTATGGAGTCCAGCGGGGAATCCAATCGGCGCGCATATATTTCCGCAACGACCTCCTCGCCTGAATGACCTTCAAACTGGAATACAGCCCTCTTGCCGGGCTTGTCAATGCGCCCGTTCACCATGACGGGAAGCGTCACCTTTTGCGCGGTTTTGGTTGTGTCGTTGGGTTTGTGTTCCAGGCATTCGGGAAGGTCATTGAATGCAAAAGGAATGGGGTTTGACAATAATCCATTCAGACCCGGCGCGGTGATGGGATGGAGTCCCGGCGCCAATCCTTTCAGGTCGGGCGTTATCATGGTTTTCGCCAGGTTCCACCCTTTCAATTCGACCGTTGTTTCCGAACCCACGCGTCCGCCCAGCGGGAAAATACTGGTTACGAAGGGCATTTCGCCAATCCCAATCCGATAGACAAAATCTTCCCTGCCGCGGTAGATGGCATCATAGATGGCAAGTCTGTAGAAACCATCGGCAGGCGCCTCGTAGAGAATGACAGGATCCGGTTTGAAGCGATAATCGTCATTGTACGCCAGTTCCTTTCCGTTCTCGTCACAAAGCACAAGCACGGGTTGAAACCAGCCCGGAACGGCGTCGGCGATGAAGGGGATCAATTCGCGCGCCTGGACGGCGATGACCAGTCGCTGCCCCTTGCGGGCCTTAAAGCGATACCGATCCACGGCCCCCTGGGCTATCTGGCCGTTTACAGTGCAGGGGATCGTGACACTCCTCTCGTCATTATCCAGTTCACTTTGCGCTCCCGCACTGCCCATCATCGCTCCCGACATCATCATCATGTCCCCGCCACCCTGTTTGTCTGCCTCGCGCTTCCTCTTACGCAGGCTCTGCTCCTCCTTGCCCAGTGTCACAAGCGGGCAGGTTGCCATCGGGGGTTCCGATATCTCGGGAACCTGACCCACATCGAAGACCAGCGGGTTCGACACCCCGAGTGGAGTCCCGATCCGTATTTCCCGCCGACCGGGTTTTGCGTCAGGGGCGATGGCCACCTCGACAACCGCCAGGTTGGCAATCGAAGCACAGGCTGGCTGGGACGTATTTTCGCGGACAAGTTTCTCAATCCGCGCCATGAGATTGGTTATCGATGAATCTTTTTTCCCGGGGGGAAGATCTTTCAGATCCTTCAACTGTTCATTCAGTAACTGGATCTCCTGGGTGTTCATTTTCTTGTTATATTCAACCAGTCTGGCCTTCACTCCCGAACCGGAAACAAAGGCGCCGTTGACGCCTTCCAGTTTCTGTCCCCCCAAAGTGACCCGGAAGGTCGTTCCCTGCTGTCCCCCGGCAGGATAGACATAACCAATGTATTGGGCCCGTACCACGGGAACCAGAGTAAGTCCCAAGAACAGGCAAATCGCCAGATGAATAGGATATGGGGATTGGTTCATAAATAGTCCATCCTCTTTCCCGTCCGGAGTCACATGATTTCCCTCAAGCGTCCGGCCGATTTTGCGCCTTTCTCGGCGGGTGACAGGACATGGGCTTCAAATCCCATGGGGTGCGGAAGCCGGGCATCCGGATCGATGCCGGCCAGTTCATAAATACTGCCAAGCAAGTCGATTGGATAGACAGGCCGCTCCTTGACTTCCTCCCCTTTCTCGGTGGACGAGCCGACGATGTGGCCGCCCTTGAATCCCCCGCCGGCAACCAGGACGGAAAAGACATTTCCGTAGTGATTTCGCCCGCCATTCCAAGGCGGTTGCCAGTCCACCTTCGGACTCCGGCCAAACTCCCCGCAACACCATACGATGGTGCTGTCCAGCAACCCGCGGTCAGATAAATCCCGAAGCAGCGCGGCCAGCCCCTGATCGAGTTGCGGACATTGCCTCCGCATGGTCGCGAAGTGATTGGAGTGCGTATCCCAGCCTCCCGGATAGTTAATGGTAACGTAGGGAACGCCAGACTCAACCAACCTCCGCGCCACCAGGCAATCCTGTCCGAACGTATGCCGGCCATAGCGATCCCTGAGTTCCGGTTGTTCCTTCGAGAGGTCGAACACCTCTTTTCCCTTGCCCAGAATCAGGTTGTAGGCCTGTTCCTCGGCATCCTTCGAAATCGCCAATTGCGAATTATCCGGCATGGCATGACCCAGGGTGTTCATGGTGTGGAGGAAGTCGCGCCGGGCTATCTGCCTCTCGTCTGTAATTCCCCGGGCAATGACACCCTCCACCTCAAACCGGGCCGCATTCGGATCACCGCCGGTCGCAAAGGGTTTGTACTTGGATCCAAGAAACCCTGACTCGGAAAAACGTCCTTGCGGTTGAGTGAGCACAACGTAAGGAGGAACCAATCCCTTGTATCCGGCATTGTACCCCTTGAGCAACGCGAACACGGCGCCAAGTGAAGGGTACGCCAGTCTTTCGCCGGGCAGGTGACCCGTTTGCATCAGGTAAGCCGCCGTTTCATGTCCGTTATTATGATGGGTCATGCTCCGAATGAGGGAGTATTTGTCGGCCTGTTTCGCCAGTTCCGGGAATAACTCACCCAGCAGGATACCAGTCACATTGGTTTGAATCGTGGCCTTAAATTGGCCGGTATAGTCATATCCCGCATCCGGTTTTGGATCCCAGGTGTCGGTATGGGACATGCCCCCCCACAGAAAGACCTGGATGACGGCCCTGGCTTTCGCCTGGACTGGGATTGTGGCTTGCGGCGCGTCGTCGGCGAAGGCCTGACTGTCCCATTTTCCGGCCAGAAAGAGACCCGCCGTCCCGAGGAGACCGAGCCTGATGGCCTCGCGCCTGGAGATCGGCGCGCTCCTGATGCCCGCCGGAGCAGAATCGGCAGACGGGGTCAAAAATGGATTCGTCCTCATGTTCTCAAACCTCCACTCGCTTCAATGACGGTAAAGGAATTCATCACTGTTGATCAAGGCCCAGACAAGATCAACCCACGCCTCTCTCTTATTCATCACCCCCGACTTGGCATACGCTTCAACCTTCACGGACTCTTCCGGCGTCGGGAAACGGGAAAGGATGGCGAGATACAGTTCCTCCCGTATTTCCTTCGGATTGGTCTTGGACTTCAGGAGCGCCTTGAGATTGGGATTTTTTTCCAGTTTCTGCTGGATATGACTGGAGTTCAGAAGGTGCATCTTCTGAGTCGGGATAAAGCGATTAAGCCGTTCATCCAACAGGCCCGTTGCCCGCGCCGGACGTCCGAAAAGTTCTAGAAACGGGCTTGTGATGCTGCCGTCAGGCAAGGCGATCGCCGGTGTATTCTCGGGGATAAACGTGAAGGGTTCGGGGATCGCGCTGGTGTACAAGTCTGACGTTCCCGTGACCTTGTTAATGGCATCAATGAGAACCTCGGCATCCAGTCGGCGAAGGGGATAGAACCCAAAATTGGCCTCCACCTCGGCAGGCGCCTCCGATCGGGGAATGATCGGCGAGGACTGGTATGTCCTCGATGACAGAATCAACCGGTAAAGGTGTTTCATGTCATACCGGCTTGCGATGAACTCCTTCTTCAGGTATTCGAGCAAGGCGGGATTGACCGGCGGGTTGTCGGGCCGGATATCGTCAGGCTCATGAATGATGCCGCGGCCCATGAACCAGAACCAGGCGCGGTTTACAAGACAGGTGGTGAACCAGGGATTTTTGGGAGTAATCAGCCAGTCGGAAAAAATCACGCGCGGATCCTGATCCGGCGGCACGCGTTTTAACTTCTTCCCGTCCGGAAACAGGGCGGTCTGCGATGGCATGGCGCTATTGGTCGGCGCCAATTTCTTGTCAGGATCCCAATAAACAATTTCTTCCTTCCATTCCCGGGTGGGCTTGTAAGTGATTTGCGAGAAAAACACCGACATGCCAGGCAGGTAATCTTTCTGCGGCCAGGACTCAACCCGGGTTCCCATGAAGGTCAGGGCTACGGTCGCTGCGATACCCTCGGGAGTCTTGTTCTGCATGGCGCGGTAAAAGTTGACCGGCCCCTCGCGGAAATTGCTGCCATTCGCGGTCAGCATCTCCCGCACAAACTGGTCATAAGGCTTGTTTTCACGGATGGAAACCATGATCCAGTGGTGATAGGCCTGCGCCGCGTTGGGCCACAAGTTGACCGGAAATTCGGCCTTGACCCTCAGCAGATCGCTCCATTTCATCGCCCAGTAATAGGCAAATTCATCCCGCTCAAGGAGCCGGTCAATCAGGGCATTGCGTTTATTCCGGTTCTGATCCAGTAGAAATTCACGCGATTCCTGCGCCGTCGGCAAGGTGCCTATGACATCAAGAAACGCGCGCCTCAGAAACACAGAATCAGAACACATGACAGGCTTGACGCCGAGTTTTGATAATTTCCGGGATACTATCCGATCAAGGGGAGTCTCCGGCAGGATGCAGGAGGAACCCTCGAAAAGTGTCCGCTCAGAGTCGGCGGCGTGAACGCTTCCTGAAATCGCCACGAAAAGAAGGGCTGATATGCATAACGTCTTCATTCAAGCACTTCAAAAGCCTACTCTTACCCGGTCTTAAGTTCAACCGAAACCCATTACAGGACTGTCAGGCGGAATCGGTATTAGAAGGTCAGGATTGACGCCCTGAAGGCGTAAATGGCGGGAAGCAGGGAAAATCCCAGGGCGAGAATCAGGCAGGCAATGCCGGCGATAATCGTGGTGGAGATGGCTTCATGGCGCTTGCGTCGGTCTAACGACCAAAGCGCATGGGCCATCGACAGGATAATCAGTCCGATGACAAAGAATGAAATCCGCAATCCGAAGAGGGGATAAAACAAAGGCGCGACCATCAACACCCCGCCACCGGCGGCGCCCGAGACGATCATCAGCCATAGGCCGGTTCGTCCGGCGGCGGACAGGCACGGGGGGTGCGGGGCCGCCGTTCTGCGTTTTCGTGTCCAGACAGGCGCCAGTCTGGTTAGGATCAAGAATAAACCAAACGGCCCCCAGGTTCGCAGGACCGTGATCAGATAGGGTGGGCCGCGAGGACAAAATAAGGCGACCAGCGAGGGCGCCAGGATGAGAACACCAAGAATGGCATACAGGCGCCGACTGGGCCGCCAGCGCCATCGGCGAAGGATGGCCAGCGCCATGGCGCCGGATAGGACGCCCAATGCGGCTCCGGTTAACACATCACTGGCATAATGACGGCCATAGAAGATCCGCTCAGCGGCTACCCCGCCCGTCATGAGGACGCCTGCCGACGCCATCCAGGGGGATAGACCTGCAAAGGGGGTCGCAAAAGCGGCGGCCGTGGCGGCGTCTCCGCTTGGAAAAGACTGAGCGTTCCTGAAAGCGGGTCGCTCCCGGCCGACCCCGATTTTAATCGGCCAGATCAGGAGCGACATGACGGCAAGCGCGATCATGATGTGCAGGGCACGGCGGCGAGCCCCGCAGAGTCCCATGCCGACGGCAATCATCAAAATCACATCACCCTGTCCGAACGGACGAAACAATTCAAGGATTTCCCGGATCAAATGGAATTTTCCCGCTTTTTTGGAGACTGACTGCAAGGTCTGGAAAATGCCGGTGTCATGGGGGAAGACCAGCGTT
The DNA here is from genome assembly GCA_037143135.1 of bacterium. Classification (GTDB taxonomy): domain Bacteria; phylum Verrucomicrobiota; class Kiritimatiellia; order CAIKKV01; family CAITUY01; genus JAABPW01. The sequence goes on along the minus strand of JBAWZH010000119.1, from coordinate 1,639 downwards.
GCGGCGGCCATGAGAGCCAACGTTGCCAGAAGATAGGGGCGATAGGACTGGTGTGTTGAAACAGTCATAGGTTGCACTGTCGCGACTGATCTATGATTTGGTAAGTGAATGATACATCGTGATCGTTTGATCCGCCATCTGTGAAAATGAGAAAGACTCGACAAGACGCTTGCGTGCTGCTGCGCCATGCTCTTTGCGCAATACCGGATTGACGGCATAATTCCTGATGGCCTCAGCCAGGCGGATGGGGTCATTCGGGGGAACCACTGCGCCGGATTGGCCATCGTTCACCAGTTCCACCATCCCTCCCACGGACGATATGACGGAAGGGATGCCCATGCACATCGCCTCCGCGACGGCCTTGGACAGACCTTCATTGCGCAGAGTTGGCATGACGAACAGGTCGCACGCGCCCATTAGCGCAGGCGCGTCCATCCGAAAACCAGTCAGGTGAACCCGTTCCCGCAGTATGCCGTCGCTCAAAAGTTCCCGGACTTCAGCATCGTCATTCTGTCCAAGCAGAAGGACATGGATGGGCAATTCTGAGGAGAGGCGGCGAACCGCCTCCATGAGGACGGGAACCCCTTTGATGGGGCGCATTCTTGCCGCACAGGCGATAACAAAGGCGTCATCAGGAACTCCGAACTCACGCAAGGTGGATCGGGTGTGCGCGGTAAACCAGGAAGGATGGTGCCCGGCATAGATTCTGACAAGCCGGCTTTCCGGCACATGCAGGCGCCGCAGATAATTCTTTACGGCCTCCGATACACAGACAATCCTGTCGGCGCGGGCGCTCAGTACGGCCATTCGGGCCGACGGATCCCATCGTTTGAGATGCCCCATGGTGCCGCAAAAGCCGATCCGTTTTATGTCCATTCCTGTTGAGGCAATCAGCCCGTTCGACAACGCCCGGCTGTTGAACGCGTGGAGGATGTTATACGATCCAGCCCGGAGAGTCCGGCGGAGGATCAGAATAGCCGACAGATCGATCCTGGCCTTCATGACAAAATGGGTCATCGGGAACCCCATGGCTTTCAAGGAGTCAAAGTAGGGGGACCGGGTGTCGCAGAGAAGCGTGATGTCAATTCCGCGGGCTGCCAGTTCCGGGAAAAGATGGGCCTCTGGCCGTTCGCCCACACCTGCAACCAATAGTACTTTCATGATAACCTTTATATGTTTTCTTCATTCTCCGCCGGGTCGGTGGGTACGGCGCCAAGTTTGGAGTTCCTGCAACATGGCGGCATGGGTGGCGATGACCTGGCGGATGACTTCGGGTTCACGGTCGCGTGACACCGAAGGGGGAAGACTTCGGGAGACATAGGTCAGCAACTCTTCGCTCGCCCAGGCCGGTTGACGCAGACGCAGGAATGTCAGCACATCCGTGCGTGAACCGTTCCAGCGTGACCGGAACCAGCGGCGGAGACTTTGCAGGGGGTGCTTCAGATCCTCCCCGTTCAATCCGCGGGGTGTCCAGTTGGGATCATCAGGGATGTCAACTCGGGGGAAAGCCATGGAGGTGACGGATTCGGACGTGGCGGAAAAGTCCTCGGAACGGATCATGGTCGTGACCCAGATCGACGCGTCGCCTGAACTGGAGGTGACGCGCCAGACCTCGCCGGGAAGGCCTTTTTGAGTCGAG
>JBAWZH010000118.1:0-7758 GCA_037143135.1 bacterium | reverse complement strand
GCGCGTCCGGTCCAAGCGATATCGAAGGCAGTGCCATGGTCCGGCGATGTCCGGGTGATGGGCAGGCCCAGTGTAATATTGACGCCGGTTTCGAAGGCGAGCATCTTAAAGGGGATCAGGCCCTGGTCGTGATACATGCAGATGTAGGCGCCGGTCTGAGTCATGCGGGCTGGCAGGAACGCGGTATCCGGTGGCAGGGGGCCTTCCACCTCGAATCCTTCAGCACGGGCCAGGGCAATGGCCGGCTCTATCAGACGCTGTTCCTCATCACCAAACAACCCGTGCTCGCCGGAGTGGGGGTTGAGCGAGCAGACAACCAGTTTCGGTGCTCGCCGCCTCAGTCGCTGCATCGCCTCGGAAGTCAGTCTGATGGTCTCGAGAATCAACTCGACCGACAGTTTCCCCGGCACCGAGGCCAGCGATGTATGGGCGGTGACGAGACTGGTCGTGATTTTCTCCGAACTCAGCATCATGCAGGTCCGGGCCGATCCCGTCAGCGCGCCCAGGATTTCGGTGTGACCGGGATGGGGAACACCTGCCAAATGGAGCGCCTCCTTGTTTAGTGGCGCGGTGACCATGGCATTCACACGCCCCGCCATGGTTTCCCGGACCGCCACCTCAACACAGCGGTACGCCGCCGCACCACAGGAGGCGGAGAGTCGACCGGGTGCGACAGAGGACATATCGGCGCACTCGATGGCGACGATAGCCGGTCCTTTGACATCGGCCTGCGGCCAGCGGGCCAGCGGGATGACCTGAGAGGGAAAGGGAAGTCCGGCCAGGGATGCCACGCGGCGGAGGAGGACAGGATCGCCGAAAATAACGGGGGTGGAATAGGTTTTGACGTCTCGATCCACCAGCATGCGCAGGCAGAGTTCAGGCCCCACACCTGCCGGGTCTCCCATTGTCAGCGCGATGATTGGTTTGGTGCTCATGTCCCCTTTATGCTGTGAGGTTCGTCCTGAGTCAAGAACGACATACACCGGTGTGGACATTATATGATGAACGGGTATGATTCCGCCCTTTTGGAAATGGAACCCATGAGTCGTTTTAAGGCACGAATAGTTGTGATGGCATCGGTGGCGCTGACCCTGTTGCCTTCCGGTTTTGAGTTGATCCAGGCCGGTGAAGTGCCGGTGAATTCCTTCGGTCGTGTCATCACACCCACGGCCCGGGACAGGTTGGATCCCACCATTCCGGGCACGTTTCAGCCGACTTCGGCAGGGAATCCCGAATCGGCCCTATTCGGGTCGGTGCGAACGACGCAAATCGGGAAGCATCTCTATCCTCAATTCCATGAAGGGGTCGATATCGCGCCCCTGCAGCGCAACGCGCATGGGATGCCGCTGGATGAAGTGCGGTCGGTGGCAGCGGGGACAGTCGGTTATGTCAATCAACTGCCTGGGAATTCCAATTATGGGAATTATGTGGTTCTGCTGCACGATGACCCGATGGGGCAGGTTTATACCCTCTATGCCCATCTGGCGGTGGTCTCGCCGGAGTTGCGTGTGGGAAAGAAGATGGAGACGGGGACGGTTCTGGGCATCATGGGCCACACACCCGCGGGTATCGTGCCTGCGAGTCGTGCCCATCTCCACTTCGAGGTTGGCGTGGTCGCCAATGCCCGGTTTGGCGAGTGGTTCCGCGCCCAGCACCTGAAACCTGATCATGGAATGTTCAATGGCCTCAATCTTTTAGGGATAAACCCCCTGGATTTCTTCAAGGCCCGCGATTCAGAGGGACATGTCGAATTTAGACGTTTCATAGCGACTATTCCCATCGCATTCGAATTGCTCATTCCCGCGACGAAACCGCTGGACTACTTCCGTCGTTATCCTTCGCTGTGGCAAGGGGCCCCTCAAACGGGTAGGTGGGCCGTGATCACCTGTTCTGAGGATGGTGTCATCCTGGCGGGACGTTCGCCAAACCCGGACGAACTGCGGTTGACGGGATCCGGGAAAACCGCCGTATTAAAGGCGGATACCCAGGTTCTCGGACGTAACGGTTGCCGGTTGGTCGTGTGCGACGACAGTCGCTGGCGACTGGGCGAAAAAGGAGCGCGTTGGCTCGAGATACTGTGTTATTGATGAGGATCAACCCCCGCCCTCTGTCCGGCGTCGCTATTGGCGTATGACGCGATAGGGGCCTTGTTGAAAGACTTCTCTTTCAGCGCCTCCCGGTTCGGGATGGAGGGTGTCAGTGTAAATCATCAGACTTCCTGTCGTGGGGTGGGGGCGGAATCGGGGTGGGTTCGGCCAGTATCCCGTCTTCAGATAGACCATGCTTTCATCTGTGGAGGTCATGGCGGCGGAATACACGGTATCCGGCTTTTGTTGCCCCACCCATTTCACCAGGGCGGACAGATCGGGATCCGGCGGGGCCTGAACGCGAAGAGGGAGAAGGCAGGCAGCGCCTCCCGCAACGATTACGAGACAGGCTGTGATCGGTAGTCCCTCGCGATACCACCGGCGCAGAGGGCGCCAGGGGAGTGACACAAGACCATACGCGCTGATCATGGCGAGCATCGGGTACAGGGGGAGCGCATAGCGGGGACGTTTGTCCGGGAACAGGGTGATAGCCAATGCCCATACCGCGACCCAGACGAAGGCCGATATGAGGCCTTTTTCATGATGGCGCGAAACCGGGTTTCGCCGCCATCTCGCCAGGCCGAGGACTACAAATACCATCCAAGGCCAATACGTTTTTCCAATCTCAACCGCATAGTACCAGACCGGTTCCCGGTTGCGCAGTCCCTGGAGTCGGGCCGCCACTTCCTGTCCGAAATATTGGTGGACAAAGGAATCGCCGTAGAGGTGAATCATGGTGAGATGCCAGGGCAGGGCAACCAGAAGCGCGGTTCCGAGAAGGCCTATTATGGTCCGCACCTTGAAACCCCGATCTTGAGACTCGATCCAGGCCCAAATCATGACAATACAGGGGATCAGAAAAGCCGTCAGGGGTTTGCACAGGAGTGCGAGCCCGAGAGCGCTTCCCGCAACCCAGACCAGGCGATGGGATGTTAAGAGCGAGGCCCGTACCCAAAACCAAACTGCCATCATCATGAAAAAAAGTTGCCATAAATCCAGTGAGATTTCCCGTGTCCGCCGGAAATACTCGTAACTGAGGGCCAGAATCACGCCGGCGGCTAATGCCGTGGCGCGTCCGAACCAGACGCGCGCAATCCCCACGGTGAAAAGAATGCAACCGACTGCCGCGAGGATGGAGGGGATGCGCGCCGCAGCCAGAGTGATTCCGAAGACGTGCAGAAACAAGCCGTGAATCCAGAAGACAATGGGCGGCTTGTTAAAGTAGGGGACGGCGGGATGTTCGTGGAGCGCCCAGAAGAAGGCTGGAGTCCGCCAGGCTTGGACGCCGATGGCGCCATAATGGGCCGTTTCCCCCCTGAAATCGCCCTGTTCAAGATGAGGCAGCGTGACCGCCAGTAAGAGAAGCGTCGGCAATACGTAAGTCCAGACTGTCCGTTTGATCCTTCTCATGGTGCGGAAGATATTGCATCTCAACTCCGGTTGCACTAATTATTCAAGATATGGGTCGGTTTCAACTAGAGTCAACCGTTGAGGAATGCGCCTATGGGGCACTCCTTGCCACGGTTTTTTCAATTGCCTTCTCGATTGTCCTGGGGCAATTGTGCGCGGTTTTTTGTTGTCTTTTCTTTCTGATCGCATGGATTCGCGGGCGGATCCGTTTCCCTTTCCCGCCGGTGCTGTTCTTTGTTGTTCCCTTTGTTGTGTTGGCGTGGATTTTGTCGGCCCACTTCGGGGACAGCCATGGACTCTGGCGGCGGTGTGGAAAACTGTTCTGGTTTCTACTGATTCCGGTGACCGCCTCCCTGACCCTGGAGTCAGGGCGAAAACGGGCCCTTCTCTGGTCCTTTCTGGGGGGAAGTGCCGTGTTGGGTCTCAAAGATCTGGTCGTTTATCCGGTACTTGCCTGGCAAAAGCCGAATCCTGACTTTCTGACGTCGTTGATCGATAAGGGTTCCATGACGGACGGACAGATGCTGATGCTGGGAGTGGTGGGTTCGACGGTGCTGATAGCGGCCATGATCAGGGAGGGGCGCCGGGCGCCGGGTTGGTGCTGGGCCATTCTGCTGGCACAGGGCGCCGGGTTGTTGATCAACTTCAAGAGAGGGTCGTGGTTTTGCGCCATACTGCTTGTGGGGGTCATTCTTCTGATGCAACTCCGATGGCGGGCCTGGGTGCCCGTTCTGATGGTGATGGTCGGGGTTTTTCTGCTGCCGCCTGTTCAGTCCAGGATGGGACAACTTTCAAGGGAATTCAATTCAGAGGGGGGCGGGCGCATGACCATGTGGCTCACCATCACACCGCAACTGATCCGGGCTCAACCTCAGGGCGTTGGTTACGGATGTCTGACCAATGACAGGATGAGGCAGATTGCCCCGCGGGTGGAACCGCATCGAAATCATCTGCACGCGAATTGGGCGCAGGTGTTGGTGGAAACCGGATGGGTTGGATTGGCGCTTTACCTGTTCTGGATGGCAAGATCCCTCCGGGATGGGACGGCCTGGTTTCGCAGATCACGCGACACAAAAGATCGGGTCATGGCGATGATGGTGGTTTTGCTTCTGACGGGCCTGATGTTGAATGGGTTTGTCGAGTATAATTTCGGCGATACCGAAATGATGTTCATCTATGCCGTCATGATGGGTCTGGCGGCGGTCGGCGGTCGAGTTGCAGATCACGGATGACGCGTGTTCCGCCCCATAACAACAGGGGCAGCGCCGTCAGAAGTACCCAGGAGGGACCGCCCACAAATTGCCAGAAGACATGCGCTGAGTGAAGGAATTCTATTCTGAAACTACCGGGAGGCAAAGTCAGACCGGCCCATACCAGGCCGGTGCCTGCAAGACACCAAAGCCAGCCGGGTTTTCCGAAGGATTTGACCAGCAAAGCGGAACCCAGCATCGCCAAAGGCGCCAGCATCAGAAGATGCCTTGAATTCGTTTGGGGACTGAAGACGAGGGCGATGGCCAGGAGAACCGACCACTCCATGGCCACTAGTGCCTTCCAGGGTTGTTCCTGCTGTTCAATGCGGTTCGGCCAGCGCGCCCTGGGCAGTCCGTGTCGGCGGTATGCCCAGGCGCCGAAGGCCACGATGCCGAGCAGGATGGCCGAGACCAGGATCCATGCCGTGGCGCTATGTCCGGGCCCGAACATCCGCACCATTCCGCTGGGGATGGAGACACTGTAGGAGGCGGTCACATCCTTGATCTGGGCTTTTTGCTGAACGTCCAGATGGATTCCGAGGAGCGACAGGAACCCGCCCGAGGATTGTGCCAGATACTGGAGATTGAGTTTCCATCCTAGGACGACGGCGGAAAGCAGCCCGAACAACACGGTCGATCCGAGCATGGCCGCTGCCGTTCTCCATCGCCGCCGGAACAGAAGATAGGGGAGCAGGATGATGGGAAACACCTTGATATTCATCGCCAATCCCAGGGCGAATCCCGCCAGGGTCGGGCGACGATCCAACCAGCGCAGAGCGGCAAGGGACAGGATTAACAGCAGGGAATTTACCTGAAACATCTGAAGATCAGACTTCACCCGGTCTTCCATGATGATGAAGGGGAGCAGGAGTGTAACCCATAGCGTCAGACCCTGTGTCGGCATGTCAAAACGGTTCATGAATTCGCGGGTTCCCCAGACAAAGGCCAAAAGAACGGCCGCCACCATAACCGGGACATAACATATGGCGGCGGTTCCAATGGGCAGCGATGCCAGCGGCATACAGAGTGTCGCGAAGAGGGGCGGGTAAATATAGGGCTTCTCCGAAAACACGTAGGGATCAGCATGTTCGCACAGGGCTTTGGCGGCGACATAGTAGGCTTGAAAATCACTGACATCGCCCCGAGCCGCCTTGCTAACGGCATGGACAGCGAACGAGATCATCAGGATGCCTGCCGTAGCCGTGATGAAAACGAGGATGATCCTGTAGACAGTTTGACGCATTATGATAACTTTTTTCGCGTTTACTCTGTGTCAATATGCTGTCGTGACCCATTGCGTGTCAATGGGGGATTTGATGGTAACGAACGGAGCCGATACCCGAACCAGTTTCGACACCGGTTTTGCCGCCCGAGCCAGACCCAATCCCGATGAGACCTGAACCGTTGCCTGAGGTGGTGTCGACACCGGCTCCCGTGGTCACGCCGACACCTGACGCCTCCGTTAAGACGCTTGGCTGAATGCTACAGCCCGGCGCTTCATGGAGATCGGGCAGGCGCAATTCAAACAACTGGAGGAGCAGGGACTGCTCGACCCGCGCCCGGTCCTCCTGCATTGCACAGCGGCGTGTTCTCGCGAACTCCCGGCCGCAGACTGCAAGGGGCGCTACCGGGCCAAGGATGTCTGGGGACGTTGCGCCGCCCAGATCTTCGGTTCGGTGTCTCCTGCTATGCACGACGAATTCGACCTGGCCTACAATCAGCGGTTATTCGAGGATTGCGGTCTTCTTTACTACGGTTGCTGCGAGCCGATGGATCGTAAGGTTGACATCCTGCGCAAGCGGTTCAAGAACCTGCGTAAAATATCCATTGACCAGTACTATTCCTGAAGCAGCGGGTGAGCATATCCTATAATCGTCGTCACGGGCGTGTGGGGACTCTGTGGGAGGAGCGGTATAAGAGCCTGTTGCTGGAGGGAGAGTGCGGGACACTGATGGCTGTGTCGGCCTATATCGACCTCACACACGGATATTTGTCGATATCCTTCATCGCAACAATTACAGGACCAAACCATGAATCCCTTAACTAAGCGCCATTCCAACCTGTCCCTGCGATTCGATTTCAGGAGGTTTACCTGAAGGATCTGGTCAATACGGCCCTCAAACCGGACGCCATCCGCCAGCGCGAAGGACTGCACCCCATCAGGCGGGTGAAGACGCGCGTGAAGTAGAACGCCTCGGAGTAACCGGTCAACGAGGCAATCTCGCGCACGGCCAACTCGGTTGTCTCAAGAAGTCGCGCGGCATGCCTGATCCTGATCCCTGTCAGGTACGCGATGGGAGTCTGCCCCGTCCGCCGCCTGAACTCGCGGGTAAAATAACTCGTACTGCACCCGAGTTTCCGCGCGATTTCGACCATGGAAACGGGGTTCGACATTCGTTCGTTGAAGAGGAGAATCGCCCGATCAATCCGATCTGAAGCAGGGATTGACTCTCCTGCGACCAACCGCAGCAACCGGGATACGACCAATGCCGCCATCGCGTCCAGTTCAGGTCCAATGCCTCCAGGTATAATCTGGGCAAAGATCCACATACGTTCCATCAAGTCAGAGATCTCGCGGGAGACAACTGTCGCGATGGCGCTGCGGTCCAACCCGAGGAACCGACTTCCGCGGATTCCCAACCAGATCAGATCCACAGGCTTATTGCTGATCTCCTGATGCGGAACACCCGGCGGAATCAGGCATATCGCGTGCTCGCGAAGGTCTGCGGTCAACTCCGACAGGGTTGCAGTCCCTGCACGAACCGCGATCACTTCCCAGTGATCGTGATACGTTGGAACCTGTTCGACAAAACGGCCACGATGCCTCACCACGTAGAGCGCCGTCAACTCCTCGGAACGACCCGCAAACGCCGCTTTTGTCCATGCCGGTTCGCCGATTGTATCGCTAACAACATACTGTCTGGCTAAACTACTCATGGTTTCTCCCCCATTTCAACGCACATCGATAATGGCATATATATGCGAAAAAGTCCATGCCGTCCGCCGTTTTT
>JBAWZH010000117.1:0-7797 GCA_037143135.1 bacterium | reverse complement strand
GTGCGACACTCGATCGACTTTGCTTCTATCCCGGAATTGGGTGCGCCCGGCGTGGCGGGGCATGGGGGACAGATCCTGCTGGCGGAATACGGCGGAGTTTCGTTGCTGGTTTTTGCGGGACGCCGACATTGGTACGAAGGAGCAGGATGGGGGCCGATTGCCTTCCCAGTCTGCCTGGCCAAGGTGATGGGGGCGGAGGGAATTGTCCTCACCAACAGCGCGGGCGGAATCAACACCCGCTTCAAGACGGGTACCGTGATGGTGATTGAGGATCATGTCAACCTGATGGGGGCACATCCCCTGATCGGGCCGCACGATGCTTTTTGGGGCGAGCGATTCCCCGATATGACCGGCGTGTATGACCCGGAGTACCGGACACGACTCGATCAGGCGGCCAGGCAGGCGCGGCTCGTCCTCGAGCATGGCGTCTACCTGGCGGTGACAGGGCCCTCCTATGAAACCCCGGCGGAGATTGCGGCCTTTCGCGGACTGGGGGCCGATGCCGCGGGTATGTCAACCGTGCCGGAAGCGATCCTCGCGCACGCCGCCGGGTTGCGGGTGGCGGGACTTTCCTGTATTACCAATGCGGCAGCAGGAATGGGCGCGCTGCTATCGCACGAGGAAGTTCTGGCTGGGGCAAAGGCCGCACTTCCGGGTTTGACGCGATTGTTGCAGGAATTCGTGAAGGCGACGTGAAGAGCAGACTATTTCACGCGAAGCCGCGAAAACGCGAAAGGGAGAAGGGAATGAAAAAGAATCCTTTACCAAGACGACTCATTGCGGCGGCGGTTCGTGCGGCGCGGCAGAGTTATTCGCCTTACTCTCGTTTCCCGGTCGGCGCGGCAATTCTCACTGCAGGGGGCAAGATCTATGCCGGAGGCAACGTGGAAAACGCCTCGTATGGGTTGACCGTCTGCGCCGAGAGAGTGGCCGTGTTGAAGGCGGTCTCGGAGGGGAAACGCACGTTCAAGATGCTGGCCGTGGCGGGCGGGATGGGGAAGGCCGTGCGTCCCTGCGGCGCCTGCCTGCAAGTGCTGGCCGAATTCTGCGGATCCGACTTCCCGATCCTTCTTTCCCCGCTCAACAATCCCGATAAGGTTGAAACGGTGTCTATAAGCACACTCCTTCCGCACGCATTCAAACTGAACAGGGGCTCCCATTCTTCATGACAATATGGCGGGTGATAACTCTATGAATACCCACCCCTTACCGTTTCGCACATCCCACCCCGCCGTGTCCGGAGCCATGGAGGTTGTAGGTCGGCTCCGCTCTGAAGGCTTCATTGCCTACCTGGCCGGCGGGTGTGTCCGCGACCTGGTCATGAATCGTCAGGCCAAGGATTTCGACATTGCCACCGATGCCGTGCCGGACACGGCGATGGAACTGTTTCCCGGATCCGTGACGGTGGGCAAGTCATTCGGGGTGGTTCGGGTTTGCGCTGACGGGAACTGGTATGAGGTGGCTACTTTCCGTAAAGACGCCCTCTATGAGGACGGCAGGCATCCCAGCGAAATTACCTTCTCTGATCCGGAGACCGATGCCCGGCGGCGCGATTTCACGGTGAACGCCCTGTTCTATGATCCCTTCCGGCAGATCGTGATCGACTATGCCGGAGGACTCGAAGACATTGAGCGAGGCATCATCCGTGCGGTTGGCAATCCCGGCGAGCGATTCAGGGAAGACCATCTGCGACTGTTGAGGGCGGTTCGATTTGCGGCCACGCTGGGTTTCCTGCTCGATCCTGCGACGGAGGCGGCGATCCGTGAAACGGCGTCCCGTATCACCGCTATCAGTGTGGAGCGGATTCGCGAGGAATTGAGCCGCTTGTGGGTGGAGGCGAAACGGGCGGGTGATGCCCTGGTTCTGTTGCGCGATCTGGGTCTTCTTCCGATCATCCTCCCCGAAATCGCCGCGATGCAGGGTGTTCAGCAACCCCCGGAATTTCACCCTGAAGGTGATGTATTTGAACATACCGTGGTGATGCTGAACGCCATGAAGACAGACGATACCCGTCTGGCCTGGGCTGTCCTGCTTCACGATGTGGGGAAGCCGCCGACCGCGCAACTCAAAGAAGGCCGATGGCGTTTTGAATGTCACGCCAGTATTGGCGAAGAGGCGGCCCGCGCCATCCTGAGTCGGTTGCGGTTCTCCAACGACGACCTGAACGCGATTGCCTTCATGGTGGGCAACCACATGCGGTTTGTGGATGTCAAAAAAATGCGGCGTGCCACCTTGCGAAGACTGGTGGGGGCGCCCACATTTCCCCAGGAACTTGAATTGCACCGTCTGGATTGCGCCTCCTGCCACGGCGATCTTGAGAACTACCGCTACCTGGGCGAGTTTCGCAAGGCGATGGACTCCGAACCGATCCTGCCGCCGCCCTGGATCAATGGCCGCGATATCATGGCCCTGGGAATCAAGGAAGGTCCCGAGATCGGGGTCTGGCGGAAAAAGGCCTACGATGCGCAACTGGAAGGGACATGTCCTGACCGGGAATCGTTGTTGGAATGGCTTAAGACCGAGATGCGATGACGGGTATTGTCTGGTTGACGAACAGAAATGGAGTGTTTGATATGGAAGAAGTCCTGGGTTTTCTTTTGGTCTGTCTGGCTATTTTCATAGTGATTCAGCTTCGCGGCATCAAGCACGCCCTCAAACAGTTGCCGATCCTCGAGGATCGGATTCTGGATGTTCAGCGTGAAGTGAATCAAATGATGCGGCCCAAGCCGGTTGTTACGCCGCCCGTCGAGAAGCCGGCGACCACTCCGGTGGTTCCCGTTCCGGAGCCTGTGGTTCCCCGTGAGGTTGTCCCGCCCGCTCTTCCCCTGCCGCCTCCTGCGCCGAAGGGGCAGGCCACACGGACTCCTTCCCCTGTCCCCCCTTCTCCTTCCTCCAAATTTGCGCAAACGGCGGGTGACATTCTGGGCCGACTCGGGCAGTGGCTTCTGGTAGGCGAGGAGTTCCGTCCCCGTGGGGTCACCTTGGAATATGCGGTGGCGACAACCTGGCTTGCCCGTATCGGCGTGGTCGTGCTTGTAACCTGTGTGGGATTCTTCCTGAAATGGTCCATTGACCGCGATCTACTGGGCCCGACCGCACGGGTGGCGGTGAGTGTGTTGTTCGGATTGGGCATGCTGGCGGGTGGTATCCGGCTTCTGGGGCGGAAGTGGAATATCCTGGGCCAGGTCTTCACGGGGGGCGGTCTTGCCATCCTCTATTTCAGCATGTATGCGCTGGGACCGCTGTATCACCTGCTGGATTCAATCCTGTTGGTCTTCGGCCTGATGATCCTGGTGACAATCACCGCCGGAGTGCTTGCGCTTGCCGCCGACTCCATGCTGATCGCCATCTTCGGCATTGTCGGGGGCTTCTGCACGCCGATTCTGCTCAGCACCGGCCAGGCGAATTTCATCGGGCTGTATAGTTATCTGATTCTCCTGAACCTGGGCATTCTGGGCCTCTCGCACGCCCGCCAGTGGCGGCTTCTCAACTACCTGGGCTTTCTCTTTACCTTCATCCTCTATGCGGGATCCCTGAAACTCTACAAGACGTCGGACTTCCCTGTGGCCCTCGCCTTCCTCACTCTTTTCTTCGTCATTCAGTCCACCCTGGTATTCCTCTACAACCTGCGGCAGGGGATATCGGCGACGGTTCTGGAGATCATCCACTTGGTTCTCAACGCGGCCTTGTTCGCGCTGGCGGCCTATTCCCTGATCATCGATGCCGTGGGGCGTCCCTATCCAGCGGTTCTCACCCTTGTCCTGGCGCTCTACTTCATTTTGCATGTGGCGATATTTTTACAACGCAGGCTGGGGGATCGCGCCTTGCTGATGGCCCTGATTTCGCTCGCCGGTTTCTTCACCACGATGACCATGCCCCTGGCCATGGAGAAGGAATCGTTGACCATCGCCTGGGCTCTTCAGGCCTACTTGTTTCTGCGTTTGGGGCATGGCATGCGCAGCCCTTTCCTGAAACATCTTGGCTATGCTCTCTATGCGGTGACAGTAGTCCGGCTGGTCGGTTATGAACTGCCGCGTTTTGATGCCATTCCTGCGCCAGCCACCGCGCCCATGGCCATCTACTGGAAAGCGATGAGTTCCCGGCTGTGGACATTTGGCGTGGCGATCCTGTCGGTGATGGGTGCGTTCCGGTTGGAGAAAAATGCCCCGGCGCCGTCCGTGCCGGAACTAACGGCCCTGAATGACGGGGTTGCGTTGCCGGACACACTGACCCGGCCGGTATTTTTCTGGGCCGCCGCCCTCGGGATTTTCATCTACCTGCAATGCGAGTTCCACGCCATGTTCGGCTGGTTTCCCGCGTGGAGACCGGCCGTCCTGACGGCGCTATGGGGTGGGATGGCCGTATTCTTCCTCGCCCGCTATCTGGCTTCGGCCTCTGCAACCAACCTGGGAGCCTTGGTGTTCTTTACGGCTGGCGCCATCGGAAAGACCCTCTTTATTGATTGTCCGGGATGGCATGTGACGGACTCCGGATATTTCCCGGTGGACTACACCCTGTTCGTGGCGCTGGCCCGGTGGCTGGACTTCGTGTTGGTTCTCGTCCTGTTGGGCGTCGGCGCCTTCGTCCTCAACCGGCGCTCAACCCCGCGAGCCGTTCCCGCCCTGTTCGGATATGCCGCCCTGATCCTGCTCTGGATCTATCTCACCCTTGAACTGAACACCCTGCTTCACTGGAAACTTCCGATATTCCAGGCCGGCGGCATCTCGGTGCTTTGGACTGTTTTTGCCTTCGGGTTTCTGGCCGGCGGTATCGGGAAGGCGGTCGCGCCACTGCGGCACGCCGGACTCCTCCTTTTTGCCGTCGTGGTGGCGAAGGTATTCCTGTCGGATCTGGCCGGGATGCCGGTCATTTACCGGATCATCGCCCTCATGGCGTTGGGGATCCTGTTGCTTCTCGGGGCCTTTGTCTATCTGCGGGCAAGCGAGAGGTTTACCAAGGAGACACCATGAACATACCCCTTTGTCTGAGTCTGGTATTGACTGCGACGGGCGCGTTGGCGGGTATCACCCCGCACCAGTTTCCGTTCACCAGCCGTCTCACGCCGCCTCCCGTGCGGCAGGGAGAAATCGGGGCCTTTGTCCTGACTCCGGATTACTGGGAGGCGCTGGACGGGGCGAAAGCGAATCTCAGGCTCTTCGATCAGGCTGACCGGGAAATCCCGTATTGGGTTCGGCCGAAGGCGCCCGCATCCATGAAAGTATCTCTGGTTCCCTCGGGGCATTCGGTGTCCTTTGATTCCCTCCGTCAGCGGGATGGCAATATCATTGAACTGGTTGTTGTCAGGAATGATTCAACGAATATGCCCTGTGCCATTCAATTCGAGTCGGGAATCCGGAATTTCGAGAAATTGGTAAAGGTCAGCGGGAGCCGGGATTCCGAACATTGGACGGTCCTGGCGAAGGATGAACCCATCTATGATTATTCCCGGTTTGCGGATGTCCGGAAGGATCAGGTTCGGATCACGCCCGGCGCGTATTCTCGGTTCAAAATCGAGATTTCCAATATCGTGGAGAAAAAAGATTCTCCGCTCGTTCAGATCATCCGCCAGACCCGGGGTCAAACAGACTCGAACGAGACCGAGGCGACCTCGTTCCTGAAGGAACCGTTTCGCATCAACCAGATCGTATTCTTGGAACGTCGGGAATCGCTTGTGACAGGCGGACATGAAACCCGTGAGACGGAGATCGGATCCGTGGAGACGACCCAGGATTCCCGTAAACAGGAGTCTGTTCTGGTTTTCAAGACGCAAGGCCAGCCGATTACCGGCATCACGTTCGTGACTGACGACGCGAACTTCAGCCGGAGTCTCCTGCTGGAGTGCGAATCCGAGACCCCGCCCAAAACCTGGATTCCCATCACTCAAGGCCAGATCAGCCGTCTTCGTATCGGCTCCCTCCGTCAGGATCACCTGACCTTGAACCTGCCATGCGAGACCCGGTTCCGCCGGTACCGGCTGACCTTTCGGAATCTGGACAATCCTCCACTGGGGGTCATGCGTATCCTTATTCGGGAGAACCTCTATGAGGCCCTCTTCTTCCCCGGGGCGAACGCCGAATACAGGGTCTGTCTGGGCGGAAACGGCATCGATTCGCCCCGATATGATGTCGGGGCCGTTCTTTCCGGGGTTCCCGCAGGAGCCGCCCAGATCTGGACGCCGGGTTCGGTGGAAAAGCAAGCTGGGTACACCAAGGGTGGCCGAAACTGGGCCTTCGCGGCAAAACGCCTGTTGACCGCCGCCCTGATTCTGATGGCTGTCGGGCTGATTGTTGTCGTGGCGCGCTTTGCCCGAAAAGTTGAGAACGAAGACGGTCAAGCCAGATAGCGCCGCCACCAGGGGCGGGGCTTCAGGTAAGGAGCCAGTTTGGGCAGGCAGGTGTCGCAGATCGTCCAATCGGATCGCGAGAGAATCCCGTCCATGGCCTGACGGCTCCACTTGGCGGGATACTCCGGCGTGGCCAACTTGGCGAGGGGGGCTGGGATCAGGCCCAGTGTGAAGGGGTTGAAGCCCTGCTTCACAGCGCGGCTCATGATCTCAGGTTTGACGACAACGTCCGCGCGGGACGAATTGCAGACATCGCAGGGCATGGTTAATCTCCGGAATAATTAGTTATCTATTAATGTGCGATGTATAACTTGTTCCTAATACAGGAACAAGCGAAAAAAGAAGGGGGGTGCCCCGGTTCTGGTGGACTTTGTATTTGCTTCCTGTCAACCGGGATGCAAGTATTTTGACCGGACGACCGCTTTCATTCTGCAGCGGTCAGGCTAAACAACGGAACGGGTGGGATCATGGGCATGACATTGGTGGTTTTGGCGGCGGGGATTGGAAGCCGGTATGGCGGTCTGAAACAGATCGAGGCGGTGGGTTCCAACGGGGAGATTGTCATCGAGTATTCGGTATATGATGCCATTCGCGCCGGATTTGACCGCGCGGTGTGCGTAATCCGCCGTGACATCGAGGCGGATTTCCGTTCCCTCGTATCGGCTCGTTTTGAGAAACACATTCCAGTCGATTTTGTATTCCAGGACATGGCCGACATTCCCGACGGTTTCTCCGTGCCGGTGGATCGGAAGAAACCGTGGGGGACGGGACATGCCGTGCTGGCCTGCCGGGATGTTGTGAAGGAGCCGTTCGCGGTCATCAATGCCGATGATTTTTATGGGCGTCGTTCCTATGAATCGCTGGGGGCCTTTTTGAGGGAAGTCGAACCGGCGTCAGGCGACTACGGCATGGTGGGTTTTACACTGCGCAATACGCTCTCCGAGCATGGCCATGTTGCGCGCGGCGTTTGCGAGGTGGATGCCCAGGGTCTGCTGACGCGCGTGGTGGAACGGACGAATATTGAAAAGACCGGCACGGGTGCGCGATATGCGGATGGCCATGGAGGCTGGACATCCCTGACGGGGAATGAGGTGGTTTCCATGAACATGTGGGGGATGACTCCGTCCTTGTTCGGCCATCTTCAACGCGAGTTCCCATTGTTTCTTGCGAAACAGGCGGCCCATCCCAAGGCGGAGTTCTTTCTTCCCACGGTGGTGGATGGACTGGTTGGCGCGGGCATGGCCTCGGTGAAGGTGCTCTCCACGCCCGAACACTGGTTTGGCGTGACCTATCCGCAGGACAAGGCGGTGGTGGTGGAGGGCATACGTCAACTTATGGATAAAGGCGTCTATCCCGATAAACTCTGGGCTTAAAGGGTCTTTTCTGCTTCCTAATCTTAATCGTAATCTTAATCATAATCCTTTCTGGGGCAATAGATTACGATTACGATTACG
>JBAWZH010000116.1:0-7813 GCA_037143135.1 bacterium | reverse complement strand
GGCGGCAAGGAACGCATCCAGGCCTTTACCGGGATTGTCATTGCCCGCGACGGGAATGGCGCCACGGAGACGTTTACGGTCCGCCGTATTTCCCATGGTGTTGGCGTGGAGCGGATTTTTCCGGTTCATTCCCCCAACATCGCCAGTCTTGAGGTCGAGAGTTCGGGCCAGAACCGCCGCGCCAAACTCTACTATCTGCGCGACCGCGTCGGCAAAAGCGCCAAACTTCGCGAGAAGAACAAGGCCGACGTCTAATACGCTTGTTCCCTGGATAGTCAGTGTTACGACCTTGGCGAGACGAGGGGATTCAAACCTTTTCGCAGGGGTTTATCTGTTTATTTTCGCGACATCGTGGTAAATATTTTCCCTGATGTTCACAGCGTTCATAGTTCTGATCGTGATACTGGCGTATGTGTGGCTCCTCTATCCCGGGATCGTATTATTGGCGCCCCGAAAAAAAAAAGCGGATCAGAGTCTGCCTGAACTGGGCGACGATGCCCCCCTGATCGCCATCGTCTTCTCCGCTCACGACGAGGAGAAAGTGATCGGCGCCAGATTGGCGAACTTAACCTCTCTTGACTATCCTTACGACCGACTGGCGATAGTCGTCGGAATGGATGGTTGCACCGACCGGACTGAGTCCATTGTCCGGGAGTGGGCCTCGTTCGATCCCCGCATTCATACCGCTCGCTCCGATTCCTGTCAGGGCAAGACGAGGATGCTGAAGCAACTGGTGGAGCAGGTGTTGAAGGGTCGGGGAGGTGAGGGGTTCTCTGAAAACCCGAAGGCCTCGCCATCCTCAACAACTCAACAACCGAAAAACGTATTACCGCCTCCTCATTTTCTGATCTTCACCGATGCGAATACGACGTTTGAACGGGATGCCGTTCGATGGCTGGTGACGCCGTTTTCCGACCCGCGTGTGGGCGGCGTATGCGGAAAACTGGTCTTTGTGGAGAGGGGACGGGACGGAATCCCGAATCCCGAATCCGAAAGTCAGAATGGAAGTGACGGGCCGCCATCACGATCCAACGAACCCGCCTATTGGAATTGGGAGACCCGGATCAAAGAATCGGAAAGCCGATTGGATTCCTGTCTGGGGGCCAATGGGGCCATTTACGCCATTCGGAGTGAGTTGTTCCCGCTCACCATGCCGGATAATGTGATTATCGATGATTTCGTCATCGGGATGAAGGTGCGGGAGCAGGGATTCAGGATGGTGTTTGAGCCCGCCGCGGTGGCTCGCGAGGACTTGCCGGAGTCGATCCAGAACGAATGGCGCCACCGTGTTCGAATTGGCGCGGGTGCGTTTCAGGCCTTGGCTCTGTGTCGGGCCTGCCTTTCCCCGCGGTATGGATTATTCGCCTGGATCTTCTGGTCGCATAAAGTGTTGCGATGGTTCACGCCGCATATGCTGTGCGCAGTAGTCGTTATCGGTTGCTGGTTCCTGGCGAGGTGGGGGTGGAAGACCGAGGATTATGTTGTGAATTTGACGGCGGTGGGGGCGATGTCCGCTTTCGTCTTTTGTCTGGTGATGGCGGGACTATCGCCGAGGTTCAAGAAGAGGCTTGATCAGGTTGTGTATTTTCTGACAATGCAAGCCGCGCTGCTGGCGGGGTTTATCAAATTCTGTCGAGGCAACCTCTCCGGAAAATGGGAACGGACGGAGCGATAGGAGATATGTTCAAAGCGGCTGATAAATGGCTTCCGGGGTATCTGCGGTCGGTTCTTTGGCGTCCCCATTCGGCCCCCGGTGTCCGGCATCTTATCTTCTGCGTGTGCGACCACTATGAACCGTTTCGAGGCGGCGTGGATCCGGTCACGGCCCGGCAGACGGTGAAGGATTGGCTGTCGGCATATCCGGTAGCAACTGACTCCTTCCGTGATGCTGAGGGACGTCCGCCCAAACACACCTTCTTTTATCCCCAGGAAGAGTATGACGCCGACATCCTGGACGATCTCGCCGACTTCTGCAGAGGAGGCTTCGGCGAAGTTGAAATCCATCTCCACCACCGGCATGACACCCCTGAGGGATTCCGGGAGAAGTTGGTGACATTCAGGAATTGGCTTCACGAACGCCACGGGTTGCTGGGAGAGGAGAGAGGGTTGTCATGTTGCCCAGTCTCCTCCCCAATCCGCTATGCCTTTATTCATGGGAACTGGTCGCTGTGTAATTCGCGGCCTGACGGTGATTGGTGCGGTGTGAATGAAGAACTGGGGATACTGAAGGAGACCGGATGCTATGCGGATTATACGTTTCCCTCGGCTCCGTCACCCACCCAACCCCGCCTGGTGAATGCGATATACTATGCCAGGGATACTCCCGGTAAACCGCGCGGGGCGGACGGGGGAACAAGGGTAGAAGTCAGAAGTCAGAAGTCAAAATCCAGAAGTCAGCATCCAGAAGTCAGAATCCAGAATGCAACAGAAATTCCGCTTCCTCTTATGATCATTACGGGGCCGCTGGCTCTCAACTGGAGGCGGCGGAAATGGGGGATAGTCCCCCGTCTTGAGAATGCCGAGATTACAGGGGCGAACCCTCCCACGCCGGACCGAATCAGTTTGTGGGCGAAGCCGCAGATCGGGGTTGTTGGAAGGCCGGATTGGGTGTTTGTGAAAGTTCACACCCATGGTTGTGTGCCTGAGAATGCCAGGGTTATGCTGGGCACGGCCATGCGCCAGGCGCATGAGGCGCTGCAGAAGGAGTTCAACGATGGCACAAACTGGCAACTGCACTACGTTACGGCCCGGGAAATGCACAACCTGGTCAAGGCTGCGGAATTGAACCTCCCCGGCCCCCCGGGGCTCTATCGGGACACCCCGATTATCTGGAGCGCGTAAGTATTTTCAGCCTTCTGAAGGGAGAGCGAGGAGATTCTTCGGCTTGAATTTCCTGTTGAATTTCACCGCTTTCCAGCTTAATCTGGTTGAATAGGTCGTGGAGGGTTCAGGGGGAAATGAGTTATTACAAACTACTTGGCTTGCATGATGAGCCGTTTTCAACGAGTCCTGACCCCTCGTTCTTTTTTCTGTCGTCCCAACACAAGGCGGCCTTGACCCGTTTGCGTATTGCGCTGAATCTCAGGCGGGGACTGAGCATCATCGTGGGGGATGTCGGAACCGGGAAAACAACCTTAAGTCGAAAACTGTCTCAGATTCTCAAGGAGGAGCAGGATGTTTGCTTCTTTATGATTCTGAATCCCTATTTCCGAACTCAGAAACAGTTTTTGTCCCGTCTGGTGGCTCTGTTCCATGCTCCGATGGATCCCAGGAAGACGTCCGGTCTGGATTGTATTGAAGCCATCGAACAGTATCTCTTCCGGATGGGGGTGCAGGAAAAGAAACGCATAGTCCTGTTGATCGATGAGGCCCAGTTGCTTCCCCAGTATGTCCTGGAGATTCTTCGCATTCTTTTAAACTATGAGACCAATGAGTTCAAAATGCTGCAATTAGTGCTGGTTGGGCAGACGGAAATGATCCCTGTGTTGAGCAAAATGCCAAATTTTTGGGATCGAATTGCTCTTAAATGCATGATCAATCCGTTGAATTTGGCTGAAGCGAAGGAACTCCTCACCTTTCGATTACAGCAGGCGGGACATTCGGGAACGGATCTGTTTACCGACGGAGCCATACGGTTAATCCATGAGCATACGCGGGGTTACCCCCGGCAAATGTCGATGATGTGCCACAATTTACTGGAAATGCTGGTGATGAAGGATAAGACCGTTGTGGATGAGGCCCTGGCGCGAGAAGCCATGGCGACCGACGTTCGCCCACTTTCAGGGGTTGTCGAACCCGTGCCGATAGTGTATTAATGTCGACCAACTTGCGTCAGGTGGGGGGCTTGACTGATCGAGGCGGCAAAAAAATGACACCGGAAGAAAAACTTCTTGCGTTGATTCAGCAGGATAAGCGGCATACGGAAGGTGCGGCGCCGTCTCCTGTTGTGCCTAAACCGCCAGACCCTGTTACCCCGCCTCCGGCTCCCTCACCTCCGCCCAAGATTGAGAGCAGGGGGGAGGGTACAACTCCCTCTCCTGTAATTGTTAATACTGCGGTCAGTCCTGAAAAAGAGGAACATAAACTCAAGTTGGCGACGCCTACCGCTGTCAAACCCGTGAAGCCCGTGAAGGTGGAGAGCGCTGTTCCCATGCCGGTGGCGCCCGTTCCTGTGCCGGTTCTTGCGCCGGTTGTAGAGCCGGTGAAACCGGCGGCGCCAGAGTTGGTCTCAGGCATTCCCTTTGTGTCTCTTTCCACGTCGCGGGGAATACCGCTGGTGTTTCTCAATCGAGTCCTTGGGGGGTGCGTGATTCTGTTGATTGCTCTGGTCGCCCTCCGTATCGGCGCGATCCGTCCGGGAATCGCGGAGGCCCTTGAGAAGCAGGTGCGCGGGGCCGGAAACCGACCCCTCCAGCCCCTTGTTATGTCCGAGGAGACTGTGCCCGCCTTGGATGCCTATCTTGACAAGGTCAGTGTGCGCAATATATTCATACCCAAGGTGGCTGCCAAAGAAGGAGGCGCGACGCCCGAGGCCGTGGGCTCGCCCAAGGATCTGAAATTGGTCGCAATCTCCATCGACTCTTCCGTCGTCTCGGAGTCGATAGCCATCATCAAAAACAAGGGAGACTCCAAGACCTATTTCGTCAAATCGGGTCAGACGATCGGATCAACCGAATATGTGCTCGACAAGGTGTTCAGTGATCATGTGATCATCAAGTTGCGGAAACAGGAATTTGAACTGAAGTAGGAGGGGACATGAATTTGAAGTTATATATCCGTTCTGGATTGTTTTTCGGCCTCATGGTGATGTTCGCCGTGCCGACATTGCGCGCTCAGACTCCCGTGGCCAACCCGGGGCAGAAACCCCGCCTGATCAGTGAGTATAACCTTCCGGGTTTGGACAAGAAGATCTCCCTGGATCTGCTGGACTCCATGGATGTGGCGGATTTGCTCAAGTTTTTGGCGACCAAAGCCAATCTGAATATCATCATCGGGAAGGACGTCACGGGTTCCGCCAAACTCATGATCAAGGATGTGTCCCTGGGAGAAGCCCTGGAAATCGTTCTCGCCGCGAACAACCTGGCGTATGAGGTCAAGGGCACGATCGTCAAGGTCATGACCGACAAGGAATATCGCGACCAGTACGGGGAAGGGTTTTATGAACGCAAGCAGGCCAAGATCATTGAGCTTAAGTCGGCCGTCCCCAGCAAGATGGCGGCGCTCCTGGCTGAGGTGAAAAGTTCGATGGGAAAGATTGTCTTTGATGACAATACCGGCAATCTTGTTCTGATTGATACCCCGGAGAAGATCCGCGAGATGGAGAACGTCATCCGCAGGGCCGAGATACCCACCTATCAACGCGTCTATCCGACCGTGACCACCAATTTTGTGCTCCAGTACGCCAAGGTTGAGGAGTTGGATCCCCAGATCACGCCGATGCTGACCAAGGATAACAATATCGGGCAACTTCGGACGGATAAGCGAACGAAAACCCTCGTTGTCACGGATTTCCCGAATGTGATTCAGCGCATCTGCGATATGGTCGCCATCTTTGACCGGCCCCAGAAGCAGGTGTTCATTGAGGCCAAGATTGTCCAGGTCAGCCTGTCCGAAGGCATGCAACTGGGCGTCAATTGGGATTACCTGTTTCAAGGGTTGGATCCCCGGTTTTCTCTAAAACCCGTGTCAAAGACATTTGCGCCCACGGATCTAACGACAGGCGCTGCGGCAGGACTGGGCGGTGGAGTCACTTACCACACCATTGCCGCCGGGGCCAACTTGAACATGGTTGTGGAAGCGCTGCAAAAGTTTGGAAAGACAAAATTGCTTCAAAATCCCCATATTGCCACCATGGACGGTAAGGAGGCCACAATCAAGGCTATCACGACCCAGCCTTACTCGGAATTGCAGTATGAGTCGGGCAGTTCAAACATTGTTGGAAAGACCTATAAATTTGTTGAGGTGGGTGTCTCTTTGGGGGTTACGCCGCGGATCAATGAACTTGGATTCATAACCTGCGACATCCGGCCCGAGGTCAGTTCCGTTCTCAGTTGGTACAATTCCGATGCCTCGGATGTCACCGGTAATACCGGGGTTCCCGTGGTGAAGAAGTCCTTTGCCGAGACCAGTATCAGCGTGAAAGACGGGGTGACAATTATCATCGCCGGCATGATTGACGAGAATCAGACAAAAGAGCGCACTCAGATTCCCTTGTTGGGGAGTATCCCTCTGTTGGGAGCGTTGTTCAGGTATGACAAGGTCAGCACGCAAAGTTCCGAGACCATTGTGCTTTTGACCCCCCGGATTGTGACAGGAGATAAGTTCTTTGAACGCAGCAAAGACGTCAAGAAACCGGTAAAAGGCGCGCCTTCTTCAGGCACTGGCATCACGGCATCCGAGTTGATCCCGTAGGATGTGCGAAAAGAAATCGAACATGGATATACAGGATAGACATGATAATCCTGAGATTCCTTTCACGACTTTTTCCCCCCATCCTGTAAATCCTGTATATCGATGTTTGATGTATTACGCTCTGGGAGTGCTTCTCTCAGGCATAGTCTTCTCGGCTTCTGCTCAGATTCCCACAGCGTCCCCTTCGCGGATCGATCCGTCCGCCTATCAGCGCGTTGTGGACGAGAACCTTGAGTTGAGACGGGAGAAACTCAAGATGGAGGCTGAGGGGGGCGACCTTCGCCGCCGCAATGCCGCCCTCCTGGTCGATCTCCAGGACTTGGAACGCCGAAACAACCAGTTTGCCGCATTGATGTCCCAACTCAAGACCCCTGAAGAGATGAAGGCCGATGTTGCCCGGCTCCAATCAGAGAAGCAGGTGTTGATCCGTGAGATTGACCGCCTGCATCGGGCCCTGGCTGAGGTGACTCCGCCGCCGTCGAATAGCGTCCCCGTTGTTTCGCCTGCGCCGGGATCTGACCTGTTTAGGAAAATTGAAAAGGAAAATGCCGATCTTCGCCAGGATTTGGCCAAAGTCAGGGAGGCGCTGCAGAATGAAACGGGGGCCAAGACGGCATTGTCAAGAAGCGACGCCTCCATGAAAAACGAGATTGCCAGATTGTCCGGTGAACGCAAGACCGTCGATGCGGAGTTGGCGGCCACCGTCCGCCGCGAGGCGTCTCTCAAGAAGGCGCTCGATGTCCAGGCCAGGAAAGCCTTTGAGGCCGAGAAGGCCGCCCGGGAGGCGAAGGAGCAGTTGCTCGAAGCCCGTAATAAGCAGGCGAATGCGGAGGCGGTCGCAAAGAAGGCGGCTGCCGAGTTGGCGAGTGGGCGGGTGGCCGGGGGAGGTCAATCCGGAAAGAGCGGGGTGGATAAGGGTAAGACGGTGGACATGACGGGACCCTCGGTCGTAAAACTTCTGACCTCCGGGCGCCAGTTTCTAATGGAGAAAAAGATACAGGAGGCCGAGGACGTGTATCTGCAAGCCCTCAAGTTGGATCCCCAGAATCCCCAGGTGACGTATAACCTCGGCGTTCTCTATGGTGATTATTTGGACAATCCCCGGAAGGCCGCCAGTTACTACCGGCAATATCTGAAGTACGCCCCCCGTGCTTCTGATGCCGCGGCGGTTCGCGGCTGGATCATGGAGTTGGAAGCGAGGTCGAGGTAAGGGAAGCGAGAAGTGCGACGTGAAATCAGACTGATCATTTTTGTGTTTGTCCTCGTGGTGGGGCCGGCCATAGCGGTTTCATTCCTGGCGGCCAGGGTTCTGGGCAGTTGGCAGATTGTGCTTCAGAAACGGATGGAGACGGATGCCGTGCGCGTCCTGGATCAGGCGAGTCTGGAGTGGGAAAAGGAGAAA
>JBAWZH010000115.1:0-7865 GCA_037143135.1 bacterium | reverse complement strand
GTACATGTTCACCCCGCCGCCCCACGTCGGGGATAAGATCAAAAGCTGGCGATAGGCGCCAACCCTGTTCGCGATCATGGATCATGAGGAAGTTCTTCAGATGGTCATCCGTGTTGCCCACCACCGCATTAAAGACCATCTGGCGGTAAAGCCGTTCCCCATCTTGCAACGGGTCACTGCTGTACTTGCGCACGATGGCAAGTAACTCCTGGTACCTCTGCTGATAGAATCCTCCGGCCTTCAACAGGGTCTGAAAGCTGACCATATGGCGGCGACCACCCGGGATGATGTCAAACCTTTGAACGAGGAGCACGGATTTCCCGGAGCATTGTACGAGACGGGTGCGGGGAACGGAGAGCCCGGCCTTCGCCGCCAGACTCATGGTGGCGGTCTCGATCTTCACCACGTCTTCCCGGTCTTTCACGCTTGGGAACTTGGCCAGGTAATGACTATTCGTCTTTGCATCCAACACCACAGCCTTTGGTCGTGCGCCACCGGGTGAACTTCCTGCACTTAAGAGAAGAGTTATATCGGAGTCTTGAACCTCGCCACGTTCAACTTTTTCGGCAGCCTCAACCAGGGTGGAGAGTTGCAGGATTGAAATCTCGGATTCAGGTGGATGCGGTGTCGCATGATCCGTGAAAGACAATGCCCCGAGTCCTGTGTTGCCGAGGGCGAGAAGCAGATTGGGCAGGGTTTGCCCATGTCGGGGAATCTGGTGTTTGCGAATCAGCAGATTGCGCCCCCAGTCATCAGGGAGACTGTCCTCAAAGACCCCGAACACGCCCGGGTGATCTGTTGAAAATGAACCGGATTTCAGGGGCAGCGACACCGGATCAAGCGCATAGGGATCCTTACCGCTCAGATACTCAGGCTCATATCGGAACGCAGATCTTATCCGTCCGCTTTCAGCGATTTCGCAGACCATCTCGCCCACTGACCGATGATCCCCGTTCGATAGCTCCCAAACTCTGATCCGGTAAATCATCGTGCCTTTCTCGAGGCTCGTTGAGGCAACGTGACCTTCATCTGATCATATTTGGCGAAGAGGTCTTCCGGCTCGGCGAGGACTTTTTCTAAATCCCCGGCCTTGTCAATTGCCTCCAATGCGGCTGCCCAGTATCCGACCAATACCGATGGATCGCCCTGTTCCATTTTCCGCAGGGTGGGCACACTCACCCCGATCCTGGCAGCGAAAATCGTCTGGGTATCGTTTCGCCTCAAACGCTCCGCCCTCAATCGAACACCCAGTTTTTGAAGTCTTTCATCAATCCGACGCATAAGCCCTCCATAACAACAGAAATCATTATTTGTATTATCGTTATTTACATGAGTTAATGCAAACATTTACTTCTATTACAAACGTTGGCATCAGGGCATATTCACGAACGACTGCAAGTCCTTGGCAATGGCCATAGGGACAGGCTTTATGGTTGTGTCTGGGAAATGGTGTACTCACGGTTCCGCTGATTAGAAAATGATCTTGTGCTGATAGACCGGCGGGGTGGGATTCGATAGAGTATTGGGCATGCAGCACGGGTGAGCCAAATGGCGTGAGTGTGAGGAGTTTGTATGACGAAATTGATTCGAAAATCATCTTCTGCCGGTGACGAGTTTATTTTCTATCAGACAGAGGATGGGCGAACGCGTCTGGAAGTCCGTTTTGAAGCGGATACTGTCTGGCTAAGTCAGGCGCAAATGGCGGAATTGTTCCAGACCACGCCTCAAAACATCACTTTGCATATTCGTGCTATTTATGCGGAAGGTGAATTGATCGAGTCGGCAACTTGTAAGGATTGCTTACAAGTTCGGCAGGAGGGTGTGCGGCAGGTTGAACGGAGCCTGAAGAACTATAATCTCGATGTCATCATCTCGGTTGGCTACCGAGTAAAGTCTCTACGGGGCACGCAATTCCGTATCTGGGCCACCCAGCGGCTCAAGGAATATATCGTGAAGGGGTTCACGATGGATGATGACCGGCTCAAGCGGCGTGGCGGTGGGAATTATTTTGAAGAACTGCTGGCGCGTATCCGTGATATTCGGTCGTCGGAAAAGGTGTTCTGGCGAAAAGTCCTGGATATCTATGCCACCAGTATTGATTACGACCCCAGTGTTGAGGCATCCCAGGCGTTTTTTGCGACGATCCAGAATAAGATGCATTGGGCCGCGCATGGACATACAGCGGCGGAAGTCGTTCACGCCCGGGCTGATGCAGCCAAGCAAAATATGGGGATGACCAACTGGGTGGGCTCGAAGCCGACCAGGGACGAGGCCGTCATTGCAAAGAATTTCCTGTCCTCTGTCGAATTGGACGCGTTGAACCGGATTGTGATGGCATACCTTGAATTTGCGGAGCTGCAAGCGCTCAACCGCCAGCCAATGACAATGCGGGATTGGATTGCGAAGCTTGATGATTTCCTGCATTTGAGCGGCCGCCAGTTGCTGACCCATGCCGGAAAAGTGTCGCATGACGCAGCATTGAGAAAAGCTGAGGTGGAGTTTGAAAAATATCACCACGCCCAGCTTTCCGAGCCATCACCTGCAGAAAAGGATTTTGAGGCGGCTGTGAAGACCTTGAAAATAACGGTGCCGGATCGAGGCAAGCGGGGGCGTAATATTTAGACCTCGCTCGAAAAGCCTTTCGAGCGAGGTCTAATTCTCCAACCCTCATGAACGCCGGGCGGGCCTTCGGGATGCTGTCGGCTTGCTTTGTTCTTCCGGTGGAGGATTCCATCGATGGTCTCTTCTCCAGCATCAAGAACACGGCCCTCATCCAGAAGGCTGGCGGGGGCACAGGATTCAGTTTCAGCAGGCTACGTCCGAAGAATGATCGCGTCACCTCCAGTAGCGGGACCACCTCCGGCCCTATTTCCTTCATGAAGGTGTTCGGAAAGGCAACCGATGCCATTCAGCAGGGTGCCTTTCGTCGTGGCGCCAACATGGGGATCATGCGCATTGACCACCCGGATATCATTGATTTCATCAACGTAAAGCAGGACTTGGGCGAACTCACCAATTTCAATCTCTCCGTGGGGATCACCGAGACCTTCATGCGTCAGTTGCTCGCCAATCCAGGTGCCGAGCACATCCTGCGCAATCCCCGAAGCGGGGCGGAATCGAAACTGCCCAAGGCCGACGGCAAATCCTGGACTGTCGGCGAGATGCTCGACCTGATCATCGAGCGGGCCTGGCGGACGGGCGAGCCGGGTGTCGTATTCCTCGACCGTATTAACGAGGATAACCCCACGCCACATATCGGCGAGATCGAAGCGACCAACCCTTGCGGAGAACAGCCCCTGTTGCCTTATGAGAGCTGCAATCTGGGGAGCATCAACTTGGCCAAGTTCGTCCCGGCCGGGGTGCCCGGGAAAGGCTTCGACTTCAAATCCTTCGGGAAAGTGATTCATCTGTCGCTGCGATTCCTCGACAACGTCATTGATATCAACCGGTATCCTATCCCGGAGACCGCCGAGATCAGCCGGAACAACCGCAAGATCGGGCTGGGCGTCATGGGCTTTGCCGACGCCCTGTTCGCACTGGGTATCCCCTACGACAGTGAAGACGGGGTGGCCTTTGCAGAGAAGGTCATGCAGTTCCTGAACGACGAATCGCACCGGGCCTCCGAGACCCTCGCCGCAGAGCGCGGGGTATTCCCCAACTGGAAAGGCAGCATCTGGGAGCCCCGCGGCATCAAAATGCGCAATGCCGCGACCACAACGGTGGCGCCCACCGGCACGATCAGCATCATCGCCAATTGTTCCGGCGGCATCGAGCCGCTCTTCTCCCTGGTCTTCTTCCGGAACGTGATGGACGGACAAAAGCTACTGGAAGTGAACAGCCCGTTCGAAAAGGTCGCCAAGGATCGCGGCTTCTACAGCAAGGGCCTGATGGAGAAGATCGCCCAGAAGGAATCCATACGGCACATGGAGGATGTCCCCGAGGATATCCGGCGTGTCTTCTGTACCGCCCATGATATCGCCCCCGATTGGCATATCAAAATGCAAGCCGCGTTTCAGAAGCACTGCGATGCCTCGATTTCGAAGACAATCAACTTCCCCCACGACGCGACGGTGGAGGATGTGCGGAAGATTTACCTCCTGGCCTATGAGCACCGCTGCAAGGGTGTGACCGTCTACCGCGATGGTTGCCGCCAGAATCAGCCCATGGCGCTCGCCGACAAGAAGGTGACGGAGAAGAAAGAGGACACAACACGGAAGCCGATCCGCCCGATGCCGTTGCCCGAGATCATGTCAGCCATTCGCCTAAAGCAGGTGACGCCTTTCGGGAACATGCACATCAAGATCGTGGTGGACCCCGTTGCCCAACGGGAATACGAGATCTTCGCCCAATTAGGGAAGGGAGGCGATATCGCCTGCTCCGATTTGGAAGCCATGTGCCGTTTGATTTCCCTATATCTGCGCGTCAACGGCTCATTGAATGACATCGTCGCCCAATTGGATGGTATCGGCTCCAGCCTAGTGCTCGGATGGGCCTTGGCGACCTTGGCCAGCGTGGGAGGATTGTATGCCTCCTATCGTCTCGATCTCCCCACAGGCGCAGCTATTGTATGCGCACTTGGGCTGACCTTGTTGCTGGCTTCCACTGCCAAGCTACTCGGGTTTCCCGCCAGAGGATAATTTAATAGAAAGGTCTGAAAAAGGCACATAATGGAATGTTATATGCCTGTCGCGCACGCGATCCGATGGTGGCGTTATTCCCTGTCATTCATGGTTGCGCGATCACACCGGCAGCACCCGAATACTCATGAAGAATGTATTGACGCTGTTTGTTGTGAGTGTTACGGTTATTCACATACGTAACACTATTGGAGAGCTTCATGACGGTGTTGAAATATTGGTTAGTGAATGGTTGGGCGCTGGTGTGTGTGGTCGGAATGGCTGCTTCGGCTCACGCCGGGCGTCCGCTGGCCATAGATGATGCGGACCCAGTGGAGCCCGGTCGCTTTGAATTTGAGGCGGGGGCTGCCTATAAACAGTATCCCGGGTGTAAACACTGGGATTATCCAGTGGAATTAGCCGCCGGTCTCGCTCCCGCAGTGGAAGGGAGCATAGGGTTTGGCGGCCAGTTTGAGGAACGGGATCGCGAGATCGCTGGCACCATTACATTGGTTTATGACCACCATAAGAGAAATGTCCAGGCACTCCTGACTGATATCCAACATGACCATCAGGAAGTCATCATTGCTACCCTCCACGTCCATCTTGATCATCACAATTGCATGGAAGTGCTGGCGGTGCGGGGTAAGGCAGGTTTGGTGCGACTTGTGTCGGATCAACTCATAGCGGCCCGTGGTGTCAAACATGGAAAACTGACGGTCACGACGACGGGTTCAGATATAGAGTAACCCATCGTGTAAGCGTCAATTCGCCGAGGACTACCGTATTGACGGTGGCGTTATGTGAAGACGCGCGGCCGACGGTGATTCAGCCTACTCGGCCGGTCGCCAGGAATAGCGGGTATTCGCGGGCTTGTCCTCCGTCAGACTGACGTTTCATTTGGTAAGCGTCTTGGATTGACACATCCACAAATCCAGCTTCCTTCAGCCACCTGCAGATTTGCCCGCGATCAAAGCCTTTATGGAAAACGCCTGTTGGATCCGGGTGGAAACTGCCGTCTTCTGAATCCAGATCCGCCAGCGCGATCCAGCCGCTGGGACGCAAACAACGCCGCAATAAATGGAGCGTTCGAGGCACATCCACGATGTGGTGTAGGACCATCGAACTAACGACCAGGGAATATTCTGCTTCAGGGAGCGGCTCCTTGCCGATATCGCAGTGTCGGGTGTTGACGTTCTCTATCCCCATCGCTTTCAACTTATCAGCAAGAACCCGGAGCATCTCATCCGAGGCATCTACCGCCGTAACGTGGGCCACATAGGGTAATAGTCCAAGCGTCAATAACCCGGTTCCAGCACCGAAATCCAGAATTGCCATATCCTGGGTAATTGGCACTGCCTTCTGAATCGCCTCCGTAACTCCTTTGGCTAAATCAACGCGCGCCGGATTGGAGTCCCACCCTGCCGCAACGCGATTAAACCGGGCACTGACTTCCGCTAGCCCTTCTGTCGTCATGGTGCCTCCAGCGCCGCCGTGACCGCAGAGATCAGGGTGGCCGCATCGTTTACCCCGACAAACTGCTTTGCGGGCTTTCCGTCCTTGAACACGATCAATGTGGGAATGCCTTGAATATTGAATTTCTCCGCCACAGCTTGATTCTCATCCACATTCACCTTGGCAACGACCGCCTTGCCCTGAAGCTGGCCAGCCACCTCCTCAACAATGGGGCCCTGTGTCCGGCAGGGACCGCACCAGGGTGCCCAGAAATCCACCAGAACCACACCCTTTGCAATTTGTGATTCGAAGTTGGCCGTATTCAGAGCCACCACTTTCGATGGTGAGGAGGTGTTCCCTTGGGGCGTGGTAACTTTATCTCCGCAGCCGGCAAGTACCAGAGCAGAAAGGAGCAATAGAGAAATCTGGCACATTTTTGTTTCATTTTAGTGTTTTCCTGATGCGGATATAACGATCCCCGCGATGATGCCATAAATCGTGCTGATCCAGGGATTCGAGGTGATAGGGCATGTTCCCGTTGAACATCCTACAAAACGATACAACCCATATCCCAAAATACCACCGCCCACGGCACCAATGACTAGTCTGATGATCATAACTCCTCCTTTTAGGCGCTACAACCGCAAACCCCGAAATTCAGCGATGCATTGGCCGCTACCTCCAACTTTCCTTGTAGCACGGCGGAGGACGGGAACCCAATAATTGTGTCAATAATTTTGCCCTGCTTGAATAGGATCATGGTCGGTACGCTCTGTATTCCATATTCTTCGGCTAGTTCGGGCAAATCATCGATATTTACTTTTACGATACTCAGGCGTCCCTCAAAATGTTTCGCCTTTTCATCCAAAACCGGGGCCAACACTCGACAGGGGCCGCACCAGGGCGCAAAAAAATCCACCAGCACCGGTAGCGCGGACTCCAGCACGTCTTTTTCAAACTCGCCATCCTTAAGTTCTCTGATTGTGCTCATTGTGTTCTCCTTGTTAAATAGCCTCTTCGACTGGCATTACAAAGGCACGCATGCCTTCCTCAGGGAAGAGCCGTGCCGAACATTCTTTCATGGCCGTGATTAGCGCTTGGGCCTTATCGTCCTCCACGACAGCCAACAGCATCACCGACTCCATAGGCCAAGTATGAGTGCCAAAATGTTTTCCGGTTTTGCCCTCACCCTTGATGCCAGCCATCTCACTGAATCCCTGCACGCCATGCTGGTGCAGGACTTTATGCACATCCTCGCGCCTGTTGTCTGGACAAATAATCATCACCATTTTCATTCTCTCTCTCCTTAGAAAAGCGGCATAATCAAAAAAGTTTCAATCACCACAAATAACATCTTATCGATATATAAGAATACTGAGATGTATATATACACCATTTTATGATATTGGCGATTTATTCTTTCGGTCTTGATTCTTAACAATAATAGATCATGCACAATATCGTAAACACGCTGCCATTTGAGCGGTTGACATCATCGGTGCGCAATGATATATCGGTGAGCATAAATATATCAGCGAGCACTGATTTTCTGGATCGAATCAAAAAGGCGCGACGAAATGAATAGGCAACAATATCTACTGAAAAACATAAACGCATGGTTGGCAGTGAAGGGTTACCAACCCGTCTTTTCGCTTTCCGACAAGGATGCCGGTCTTGATATGAATGCTGTCTTCAGGAAAGAGGACGCGGTTCCTCTTGTTGTCGAGATGCGGGTCATGAATGCCTACAGGTCTCAGGAATTCCGGGCGTTGGTCGGTGATGCGATACTGCGCA
>JBAWZH010000114.1:0-7899 GCA_037143135.1 bacterium | reverse complement strand
AACCGAAACCTTTGTGCGGCCCCTTGCCGACGCCCAAGCGCATATTTCGGCGACCCACAGTGGATATGGGGGCACAAATAATGCCGGTTCCTATATCGGCGCAGTCGCGTATCATTATGGCAGGCTCAACGCCAAGCCCGGAGCGCCGGCAGGTGCGACCATTCCCCTAAGAATCCGACTGTTGGGTCATGCCTCGGCCTCTAGCAGTCGACTCGATGCGGAGTGGGAATCAGGAGCCACGGCATATTCCACTTTTCGGTGTGGTCCTACCGACGTATCATTGCAAGTGATCGCAAATGCGTCGGGACCGACTTACGCAGAATACGACCAGACGATCACGTGCGACGTTCACGTCGGCGATGTCTTCGAGTGTTCTGTCCATGCCTCTGCATACGCCGCAGTAATGCTCACCTATTCAAATGAGCATGGAACCGGAGAAGCCCAGGCCATCGCCGATCCGCAGGTGGAAATAGACCCGTCGTATGCATTCAAGGATTATTTCACTTTCGAGTTCAGCACGGGGCTGGTCTTCAAGTTGGATCATCTCGATCTTGAGCTGCAAAGCGTCACCACGGACACCGTTGCTTCAGTCTGGAACTATCAGTACTTAATCCAAGTACCAACCAATTATCCGCAGGGCGGTGAGACGGTCTGGTTTGCTCGTGTGTATGGAACAAACGGCATCTCCACAAATGGTGTCTCATGGCGAGTGAATACGAACGATACAAGGCACGTCTCACTGACCGTCACCAATAGTATTCAAGGAGAGGTCGTTCTGTTCGCGGCATACTCAAAGACAAATGACTTCACGTTGGTAGCTAATCCGGTTGTTGTTCGCCCCTACCGCCCCCTGAAATCTGCATCGAAGTATTCCTCGGTGGTGGTGATCTTCCCCTGTTTGAAGGCGATGGCAATAGCGACAGGAGAAAGGCATGTGGCGTGGTCTACAAAGTGATCTTCGACACCGAGTATCAGCCCCAATATGAAGCACTCCTTAACACAGGAAAAGTGACTACGATACCAATCGAATACTACACTACTTCATGGAAGTCCTTCGCTCGGCAGCCCATTACTGCCCAAAGCATCCCGTTTAAGCCGGTCCTGATCGATTCTTCTGCCCGCCGATATCAGAACGGTTCCGATGTCTACATATCGAGGATCATCAACGATGAACTTGACGATGACGAAAAGGTAGAACTTGCGCAGGCATACCGGAAAATGAAGGAGGCTTTCATTCAGGACAGTTCAGTTAGGAAGATAAACGAGAAGATCCGCAAGAAGTCCGATGTGTCGGGCAAGTCGATTGAGGTTTCCGTTGACCTTGCCACACAACGCTCTTGGGAAACGGTGTTGATGACATACTTTGACAAGATTCCCTTTCACCAGATTGGGCAGGGTGAGCAGTGCGTTGTCAAGACCGTCCTCGCGCTCGGGCATCGGAAAGCAGAAGAAGCCAATCTCATAATTATGGAGGAACCCGAGAATCATCTGACTCACACAAAAATGAATGAGTTGCTCAAGCATGTTCAAGACCGATGTGAGCCCCGGCAAGTCCTGGTGTCCACACATAGCAGCTTTGTTGCAAACAAACTGGGACTGGAGCATCTCATTCTACTCCGGGATGGCGTATCGGCCACACTGTCCGATCTAGATAGTGCTACACAGAAGTTCTTCAAGAGGCTGGCCGGATATCAGACGCTGCGTCTTTTGCTGTGCAAGAAGGCAATTCTCGTTGAGGGTGATTCAGACGAACTGATCGTTCAGAAGGCATACATGACTAAACACGATGGCCGACTCCCAATAGAAGACGGAATAGATGTGATTTCTGTTGGGCTGACTTTTGACAGATTTCTTAAAATCGCGAAGCTAATGAAACAGCCTGTGGCAATCGTGCGAGACAATGACGGCGACTACGAGAACAAGGTTCGGCAGAGGTATAAGGAGTATGACGGTATCCAACACATCCAGGTGTTTGCGGATAAGCGGGACGATCTGCAAACCCTTGAGCCTCAATTCGTAGACGCGAATGAGATGAATCTGTCAACGCTGCGCAAGGCACTTGCCCTGAAGAAGAGTGAGTACCCAGATGTGAATGCCGTCCGTGGATACATGCTGAAGCACAAGACGCAATGGGCGCTCAGGGTATTCGAGTTTGACGAGGACCTGTCATTCCCAGATTACATACTGCGAGCCGTGAGGTGGTGCGATGGGTGACGATAAGCTGATCATAGCAGTAGCTGGCTCCGGCAAGACAACGCACGTCGTAAATGAGGCCTTGAAGCTACGCGATAGCAGATGCCTGATCACCACCTACACCGAGGCAAATGAAGTGTCCATCAAGAAAACGATAGCTGGGCGGAATGGCTGCATACCCTCCCACATCACCGTACAGACATGGTTCTCGTTTCTGATCCAACACGGTGTCAGACCCTATCAAGGCGGATTCAATCCTTCTTTGTTCGATGACGATGTTCAGGGCTTACTCCTTGTCAATGGGACTTCAGCTGTCCGATACACCGGCAAGTATGGACCGGTTTGTTACGCTGAAGACACAGATTTCGCGAAGCACTACTTCTCAGGGTCAATGAAGGTATACTCCGACAAGCTGTCAAAGTTCGTCTTCAAGGCAAATAAGGCGACGGGCGGCGAGGTAATCAACCGAATTGCTCGGATCTACTCCCATGTATTCATTGACGAAGTCCAAGACTTGGCGGGATATGACTTGGAACTGATTTCACTACTGCTGAAATCTAAGGCCACCATGCTGCTTGTTGGAGACCCCCGACAGGTGACGTATCTTACGCACCACGAACGCAAACATGATCAGTATAGAGACGGCAAGGTGAAGGCGTTTCTCGAGGAGAGGGTGCCTGCAAGATTCCGGCCTGAGTTTGACGAAGAGACGCTCAATGTGTCCCATCGAAACAATGATGCGATTTGCCGTGTCTCGAGCAGCCTTTATCCCGACTTGCCTGTATCAGTTCCCTGTAGCTGTTCCGCTTGCCGAAGCGAGGAAGTCGATCACACTGGCGTGTTCATTGTTCGCCCCCAGGATGCCGCCCGCTACCTTCTGAAGTATGCGCCTGTTCAGCAGTTGCGCTGGGATCGGACGGTGCCCGTGAATCCTGATCTCCCAGTCCTGAACTTAGGAGAGTCCAAGGGGCTGACATTCGATAGGGTAATGATCTACGCGACCGAGGACATGCGTAGATGGATCCTGGACAACTCGGTTAATCTCTCGGCCAGCGCGAAGGCCAAGTTCTATGTGGGACTAACACGTGCACGCCACAGTGCGGCCATCGTAATGGATTTCGACGATGGGCAAGAACTCTCCAACCTACAGTTGTGGTCCGTTGCCGAACACTAATGCTGTGCAAAACACTCATGCCACCGGCATTGATCGCTATTTGTGATCAGCCCAGCCTCGGCGCTCCGACAAGCGCGTTTTGGATCCGATCTTGCCCCTCCTACCCGATTCTGGTATCGCTTCTCCCATGAATTCGCTCCTTCATGCCGGTCTCAACGGGCAAGTGCTCGTACTGCCTGAAAAACGATTCCCTATCAGTTTCAGTTGGAGATGATGTGATGAAGACGTCCTTGCCTCGTCTGTTTCTAATGCTCCTCTCACTCTCTCTGAACATTGAAGCTGCGCCGGAATCCTCAGCGGGCGCCGCTGGAAAGCCGGCTGCTGAACACCCACGACCAACCGTAAGCGTCAGTTCTCCCCGCCCACGCGGCCTACAGCCTGAACTCGCCGTTGCAGGCGTACTGGCGGGATTCGCGCAGGAAACCAACCTTGAGCAACTGAGGGTGCTTGAGACACAGGCCGCTTCACTCGCATGGACTGACGCCGAGGTCACCGCACTGATCATACTCCTAGAAGGAACCGAAACAGGCACGAAGCAGCGCATGCTTCTACGACTTCTTTACAAAGTCGGCGACAAGCAAACTGCAGACACATGTCTTCGAAAATGGATAACGCCACAGACAGACGAGGCAACCGTCACTGATTTTCTATCGACTCTCCCCGGCCTCACACCTGCGCACTTTGACTTCGTCACGGAATTGTACCTGAAACACCCGTCGACAGCGGTGAGAGATGCCGTGTTGGATCTAGGCCTCAGTCGCGAGTGGCGACAGGGACGGGATTACAGCGCCTCGGAATCGTTGCTGATTCGCTTCGTGACCTGGATCCTTCGCAACTCAACAAGTAATGAGCACAGGGTCGCGGCATTGCGCAAGGGCTATTCCCGGCCCGGCGTGAACCGCGACGGCACGACCATCATGGGCCAGTTCCTGGCCACGGAAACCAATGCGTCGATGCGAGCGATCGCGTATGACATCATCATCACGCGTAATAGCAGCGATATTGTCACACTCCTAAACAGCCGTGAAGCCCCGATCGTGATGCTCGCGGGACTGGCCGCGTTCAACACCGCGATCGAGAACGATGCTGGCCGCAGTTTCTTTCGCTTCCATGACGAGGACGGGGTCACACCGAAACTCCGCATCGTGCTTGAATCATCCAGCGATCCCGGCGTCCGCAAGGAAGCACAGAAGATCCTGGACATTCTCCGTCGGCAAACTATACAGAACACACTGGACCAGTTCCGCAAAAGCGTGTCCAGACTCAGCACCGTGGCGGAAGCCGTCGCCAGAGGGGTCACGCGAGAGGAACTCTCTCAGTTACAGGCGATGCAGGCGACCCTCGCCGCGCACGGCGGTGTGGATGATGCCATCAATAAACTCAAACTGACAGTCGGGCCGCTTCCGGAGGAACAGGAATTGCGCAAAGAACTCCGTGCGATCCAATCGCGAAGTGGCGAGGAATTGGAAAAGGTGCTGCATTCCGCAAAGGTAGTCGAACGACCGGCATCCGAACGGCCCGAGCACCGTGAGCGCGAGGTGGCCGGCAGGCCGAACACGGTTTCCGAACTGATCGCGGCCTTAACCAGCGAGAATGCAAGCACGCGGTTTCAGGCCGTCACGGGACTGGCAGACAAGGGGAACGCAGCCAAGGAGGCGATCCCGCCCTTGCTGCAGATGCTCACCGATGACACACAGAAGGATGCGGCAGGGTATGTGCTTCAGGCACTTGTGAAGGTCGGCCCCGATGATCCTCGCGTTGGACATGCATGCGTCGGCGTCCTCCAACAGGACGAGGATCGCAACCGAGGGGAAATTCGACAAAGGGCCCGCGACTCCCTGCGATCACTGTCCGGCAGGGCCATCGAGGACGAAGCGCCAACGCTGGTTCGTTTGCTCAGCAGTAAATCACAGCGAGACCGCCGCGAGATTCCCGAGGCATTGGCCGTGATCGGAGCCAAGGGTGCCGACGCACTGTTCGCCGCGATCGCCGTGACAACTACGCAAAGTCAGACGAAGGTGCTCTTCGACAGTCTGGGGTTCTTCCGTTCGCCAGCCCAAGCCTCGAACGTCGTGCCGAGATTGGCTGTACTCCTGCAGGAGGGCGACCCGGAGCGTAAGATTGCCGTCATGGGCGCGCTCCGGAGTATCGGCGAGCCCGCCAAGGAAACGCTGCCGCAGTTGAAGGTGCTGTTGCATGACAAAGAGCATCTGATTCGGCGCAACGCCCAGTGGGTACTCGCGGCGATCGGGGAGGCCGCCGTGCCAACACTGATTGAGGCTTTCGACGCGCCCGAGCCTAACACCCGACGAGAAGCCCTGTATGCCGTGGAAACCATGGGGCCTCGCGGAGAAGCCGCAATTCCGGCCATTATGAAGACAATGAGGGAGCGCACAAACAGCAGTACGCGAGTGCCGGCCGTGCAAGCGCTCGCAGGCATCGGGCCCGCAGCCAGGCCTGTTCTACCCCAGATCCTAGCGATGATGAAAGACGACCCCATGATCGTGCCACAGGTGCTTCTGAGCCTGCCGAAATGGCAGCCTGATGTGGAAGTTATTCTCCCGACAGTCATCGAGCACCTGAACGATCCGTCACCCTTGGCACGCGAGCAAGCTCTAATCTGTCTGGGGACTCTGACCCCTCCGCCGAAGGCCGCCTTCAAAGATGTGATGGCGTTGCGAACTGACAAGGATGAGAGGACGCGCGTCTGTGTCGTCCAACTCCTGGCCCAACTTGATCCCGATCACCCGGAGTTGGCGAATATACTCACTTCCATGCTATCCGATACGTCGCCCACCGTGCGGCAAATCGTCTGCTACCGGCTTCCTCAACTGGGTCCCAGAGCTAGCGTTGCGGTGCCGGCCCTCAGCGCGATGCTCTCTGACAAGAATGAGGAGTTGCGGCGTACGGTGATAACCACCTTGGGACGCATCGGCACGACTGCAAGCGCTGCGCTGCCGTTCTTGGACGACATGGTCGGTGACACCTCATTACCGAAAGAGTCGAGGGAGAGCGCGGCACGCACAGCCCGCATCATCCGGAACCCCTCCCGCGGTCCATAAAGCATCACGACCTGACGCATTTCCAGCCCCGCTGTTTGGTTTG
Source organism: bacterium (assembly GCA_037143135.1). Taxonomy (GTDB): domain Bacteria; phylum Verrucomicrobiota; class Kiritimatiellia; order CAIKKV01; family CAITUY01; genus JAABPW01. Next base: position 1,427 of record JBAWZH010000114.1, on the reverse strand, counting down.
GGCCAACACATGTTTCAGCGAGCTGGTCGTGACGCTGGCGAACCAGGTGCCTGGGTTGTTGGCGCGTGAATACGGCTAGGCCACGTTGTGGCTCTTGCGCACCCTGGAGGGTTCGCAACCGCGCGGGCGTTCTGGCTGCACGACACGCACCGTTGGAGCCCCGCCCACCTGTCCTTTGGAGCATCCAGCCCCGTGGGTGCCCCCACGGTAGTCCCTGTTCCTTTACCGGCGGCGGGTGAAGATGACAGGACGACAGCGCCTTGGTCAGAGGTTGGGCAGTGCGACTCTGAAGCCGACATGATGGCTGGCTCCGGCCGGATGAAGGTTGCCGCGATAGGCGATCCGGCAGTAGAGCGCGTTGTTGTTCCAACTGCCCCCGCGGACCACGCGGCCCCAGCCCGATGCCGCGCCCGTCGGGTCGAGTCCCGCCCCAGTGTACTGTCCATGCCAGTCCAGGCACCATTCCCAGACGTTGCCGTGAATGTCGTACAGACCCCACGCGTTTGGCCTGTAACTGCCGACTCTGGCCGTCGCGGGAGGCGAGTCAACTGAGCCCCCGAAGTCCTTCCCGCCGTTGTAGAAGTACCGACCTACCTCGGTCATGTGCCTGTCCACCGCGTTGGCAATGTCGTAGACCGAGTCAAACGCCGCAGTTGTGCGGGCCGGGCCAACGTCCTCCCAAAGACACTGCGTCGGCTGGGGCGCGGCAACAGCGTTGGTGATGCCGAATCCTGAGTTCAGCGCCGTGGCCGTCCCAGCCCGGCCTGCGTATTCCCACTGCGCCTCCGTCGGCAGGTCGAATGCCAGGCCCGTCCGCGCCCTCAGCCTGCCCATGAAAGAATTGCGGTCAACCCCGTTGCTGGCGGGCCAATTCGTGCCGGCATCCCAGCCGCGAATCCAGGTGTAGTTCACGGTTCCGGCCGGGCGGGATTCGCAAAGTCTGGCATAGGAGCCCAACCAGGAACCCATCACGCGCTCCCATTGCCTTTGCGTGACTTCGAACACGCCGATGAAAAACGGACGGGTAAGGGTTACTTCGTGCTGGACCTCGTAGAAGCAGTCATGGCCCCATTCGTTGGCGGGCGAGCCCATCGTGAAGATGCCAGCAGGGATGCGTCGAAAAACCATTTTCGTGGTCCTGTAGTCGTCCGTCCAGCCGCCCTTGGGAACACCCGTCAGATGGGTCACAGGGTAATGCGAAGCCTTTGGTCCATCAGAAAGGTCAATCACCAGGTAGTCGGCAGGCTCCCCTTGGCGCTTGGTAAGATGAGTAGACGTTGCGCATGAGCAGGCAAACAAGGCTACGAGGAGAAGAAGCGCAACGTTTCTCATAAGATCCAACGATAGATGCCGAAGCGCAAGAAGGCAAGACAGACCCAAATCCTCGCCTAAGGCGCAATAGCGGAGCTGATTTGGCGGCGAGGTAA
>JBAWZH010000113.1:0-7952 GCA_037143135.1 bacterium | reverse complement strand
ACCTCCGACCTCCAAAACCCCGGTGTCAACCTCAATGTGCAATGTGAAGACGTGACCCTCAACGCCTTAAAACTGCGTCGTCTTGCACTATCCGTCGAAGCCCTGTCCCGAAAGGTTATGGCGCTGGAGAACAAATACGACGCCAGCTTCCGGGCAGTGTTCGATGCCATCCGCGACCTCATGCAACCGCCAACACCGCCCAGGAAACGCATTGGGTTTTCGTCCGGGAAGGAATGATTTCCCTGTTTATCCTCTAAACACTGCCCACATTGTCCTGAACAGTATGCTAATATCTCCGCCCAGCGACTGAGACGCGACATACCGTTCATACAGGTCAAGTTTCTGGGGTAAGATCACATTCCGATAATGCGTTTCCGGATCCGGTGCGGCAGCCAGCAACTCCTCCTCGTTCCGGAATTCGATCGAAGCCGGATCCGTGATTCCGGGCCGAACAGACAACACCTTCGCCCATCGCTCTGGATAAACCTCGACCCATTTACGGACCTCAGGTCTTGGTCCGACCAGCGACATGTCGCCAACCAGCACGTTCCAAAGCTGAGGAAGTTCGTCGAGTTTTGTCTTGCGCAACAATTTTCCGACTCGTGTCACGCGGGCGGAACTGCCAACATCAAAAGATCCCCGCTCCGTTCCACGCTGAAGAACGGTCATAGTCCGAAATTTATATAGCGCAAACTCGCTTCCGCCTCGCCCCATACGTCGCTGGCGGAACAAACCCGGCAGGCCGCTTTCCAGCACAACAGCAATCCAGACAACCGCCAATAATGGACTAAGAAGAACTTCCCCTACCAATGCACCGGCAATGTCTAAAACGCGTTTCATAGGTCAATTATCCACCTTCTCGGGTCTTAAGGCACGGGCGGGATCGCCGGAGGCTGGCTCGATGGTGCCGGACTCAGGCGCATGGTTCGAGCAAGCCTCACTTTTTATTCATCTGAAGCGCTTCAGAACGTGGATTACCAGAAAATTAGGTGGCAGCCGGCGTCCTCCGCCTCCGGTACTACGGCGGACATACTGGCGGCTGATTGATTAGCAACGTTCGCCGGGCCCATTCGACTTCGCCTCTTCGACAGCGCTCAGGTCAGGGCGGTCGTCGAACGCCACCAAATACTGCCCCACATGGATATATTGGGTGTCCCTTTGCAGTCCCTGCCTCATGCCCCCTGCTTCCGTCTTCAGCCGTGCCCGGCGTAGCACCAAGCGAAGGGTGCAGTCTGCTGTCGACAGTCTGCGGTCTGCGATCCCCCCAATCTCCAGAACCCAGCGGTTCAAAACGCGGTTGCCTGGCCGTTTAATCGTATCTCGAAGCGTAAAGCCGCATTTCTCATAGAACCGGTTGACTTGATCGTTTCCGACGGCGTCCGTTGTCAGGTAAATGGAGGAACATCCATGGGAACGGGCCTCGACGGCGAACGCTTGGACCAGCGCTCTGCCGATTCCTTTGCTGCTGTGCTCGGGCGCGACCGCCAGACTGCTAAGCAAGGCGGCATTCGGGAGGTCGGGAAGGCTCTCTCCGCGATAGAACAAAGCCCCGAGGCATTTTCGAGCAACAAAGAGGGGATTCCTGAGCAATCCGGGGATCGTGGCCAGGGCGAACCGAGGTCCGTTCGTCCGCAGCAATTGCTTGAAAAACAAATCCGGCTGGGTTGTCCCCGCCGCAACCCCGATTAACCGACCATCTTCCTCCGCGAGGATGCAAACCCCGCTAGGCATTGTTGCAAAGCCCTGATAAAGCAGACGCAAGAAGCGCGGGCCAAGAGAGGTCAGGAAAAAACCGGGGAAGGCGGCCATGTGTAAATCAATGAGACGGTCAGCGTGTGAGGGGGATAACTCTGTGGGGCAGCATAACATCATGAATTGCTCCGTCCTGCGACACCCATGATCACCGCGGCAAGTTTTGACACCCCGCCGGCTTTGCTGAAATGTTTCATGGCGTAGTTGCGGCCATTACTCCCCAGCAGTGACAAATTCGAAGAGGGTAAAGCGGAAACTTCGCGCATCTTGCAGGCCAGCCACTCTATATTCTCCGGCTGGCCAACCCATCCGCAGTCAGCTTCGCGAATGCAGCGAGCGGTGTCGCTGTCGGTGTCTACCGATGTGATAATCGGCTGTCCGGAAAGCATGTAAGCCATCAGCTTTGAGGGTATTGAGCTGGATGCGCTTCCTTTCTGCATAGGGAGCAGGCAGGCATTCGCCATACCAAGCAGATGCGGCGTATGGCTGACATCCGGATCGGAAATGAAGTAGATGCTGGTTGAGCCTAAATGCTCATTGAGACGCATACAGTCGGCTTTTGCTGAACCGTCGCCCGCAATGACAAGCTGCGCGTTGGGCAATTTGGCAGCGTGAAATGCCTGGATAAGAAACGCCACTCCGGCCACGGGACCAATATTCCCGAGAAACAGGAATGTGAATTTATCAGATTGCATCTTGTAGCGGTCATGGCAGACATTCCGCTCAGGCATCTTCAATAACAGCTCGTCATCACACCACGTATGGATCAGCGAAAGTTTACCCGGTTGCAGATGCCGGGATTGAGCATAGTCCCGGAGCATCGATTTTGAAATCACGATTACATGTTGCACCCGCTTGGCTAAACGGCGATCCAACCACAACAACGGGGTCTCCACTGCTCCGCGTATAGGTGCAGGTAACTTGCGTACCAGTGATTCCGGATATACATCCATCACCTGCGTAATAATCGGGATACGGCGGCGGAGGCAAAAATTGGCGATAATTGCCTGCGCGAACAACGGCCATGCGTTCATGTAGACGACGTCAGGCTTATTGCGCATCGCTCGCATATAGCGACAAACATGCCGCCCGAAACTAGCACTCTCCCACATTCGAGCCAGAACCCTAGATTTCGGTGCCGTGAATGAAGGTAGCCGAACAACCTCTACCCCGTCTTCCATGCGCACCAACGGACCCCGTGTAGCGTTATAATCGGCATAATTCTCACTAATTGGCCTTGATGGCGAAGGGCACAATACTTGAACCTTGGCCCCGGTTCCGGCCAGATGCAAAGCCAAATCACGTCCCATCTGAGCCGATACAACGGGCTCGGGAGGATAGACGCAGCTAACAATGGCTACTCTCATCAACGAATACTCACGACTAGTAGAATTTGATCATGTCATGGCTCGAACCTAAGCGCCCTGCTTCAGGCTTGTCCTTCACGTCGCCCGTGTAACTCAAAATGATGCGGGCGACCTTCTCGGATTCATTCGGCATCGCATAGTCGCCAACCAGTCGCAACCCAATCTCTGCGTCTCCGCGTCATTCTTAAGGCGATTCCGGAACCGAACCCTGCCAGATACCGAGCAGTTGGTCAAACACGGCTTCGACGGAATATTTCGAGATTGCTTTCGACCGTCCACGTTCCCCCATGGCCCTACGGTGGACAGTATCTGCTAGTGTGGTTTCCAAGGCAACGCGGAGGGCGTCAGCGTCCCGTGGCGGAACAACAACTCCACATCCGTCCGCGAGCATGTCGGGAATTGCCCCGACATCCGTAGCGATGACAGCCTTCCCCATCGCCATAGCCTCCGAGACGACATTCGGGAAGCCCTCAGTGTAACTGGGCAGCACCAGTCCCTCGGAAGCGTCAAGCAACTCCAAGGCGCGTTCGTGACTCTGCTCGCCAAGGAATTCAACCGTCGGGACCGGGAACAGATGCTGGAGTTCCTTTCGATACGCATCGTCAACCGTCCCGACCAGCAGGAGCCGCCAGGATTGGGTGTCCATGCCGGACCACGCAGTCATAAGCTCGTTAATGCCCTTGGTCGGAATCACATGACCGAGAAAGATCAAGTACGGACGACTAGGATTTGACGGGTATCCTTTCGTCATCGCGGGCACGGTGACGCAGTTTGGAAGCAGGCAAAGGCGCTTTCCCGGAAACGCGACCTGCAGTGTTTGATGGGTCTTGCCATCTATCGCTATGACGGTTTGAGCCAGCCGGAGCGCGATCCGCAACCGTCGCCACTCGACTGTATTTTCCCGCGCAATCTCCGGAATACGGCCGAAACGCATGTGATAGACAGACGGGATATGCCGCAGGCGACACACCGCCAGAATGGGAATATCACGGAACGGAGCCAACTGCCCATGGGAGTTCAGATGGACAACATCCGGGCGACAGCGCTGCATCCATAAATATCGCAGGACATCCCTAAGCATCTGTAAACCGCCGCCGATCACGCGCTTCCACAATGCCAGATCGTAGACGGCGCGCCAGCGCGGGGAGATATCGAGACAGATGATTGATACGTCGCCTGGGCGTCTTGCACCAGCCTGTGCAATTTGTACAGCCCAGCGTCCGATCCCTCCTGGCGGCGGCGGGAACGGCGTAACGAGCAACACTTTCAGCGGAGCACTCACAAAAACTCACCCGTCTTCGACTGGCGCAGCGGCGGCAACATGCAGCAATCGCCCTGCCAGCGTCTCAGGTCTATTTCCGCCAATCGCCGCTCGGGCGAGTACAGAGCCGACTCATGTTTTACGATATCAGTCACGGGCCATCGAAAACGGATGACCTTGGCCGGGTTGCCCGCAACAATAGCGTAGGGTGGAACAGATTTCGTGACAACGCTCCCGGCACCAACCACGGAACCGCGGCCAACACATACGCCACGTAGAATGATGGCCCCGGTTCCTATCCACACATCATCCTCAATGACGACGCCCAGATCCTCGTTCCCCGTCTTCTCATGAACATCGGTCATGAAGCGCCCTGCAACCGTAATGTTGTGCCCGCCACCAATCACGGTCACTTGCGGACCGAACATGACGTGGTCGCCAATGCGGATTTCGGACAGCGCCGCCATCAGCACGGGGCGAAACCCCAACGACACATTGTTTCCGACGTGAATGTTACCAAACGAGTACTGGCCATCAGGGTCGAAGAGGAACTTCCGCCCGTGGCTTCCAAACAAGTTCCGATAGAGCAACATTCGTAGGCGACGCCAAATCCGCTGGCAAAGAACCAGCAAGTGTGCCGTGAATCTTAGTAACTTGAAGTTCATTACCTTTTTCTACCCTGGTTTTCGATCACTTGGGATAGGAACTCTCCAAGAGGTACACTCCAGTTACGATAGTCGAAACTGGCTTCAGCCCTCCTGCGGGCAAATGCACGCATTGCCGTCCGCTGCTCCGCAGATAACGCCATCGCCCGCCGTAGTCCCGTTGCAAAAGCTTCGGGCGAGCAGTCTGGTACAACCAACCCTTCCTGGCCGTCGTGCACATATGTTCCGATGTCACTGGTCAAGTTGCAGATGACTGGCACTCCCATCGCCATACTTTCTACCAACTTTGTCGGAAACCCGGCATGTGCAAACCGGAGATCCGGTCGCAAGAGAATTGAAAAATCGGCTTTCATTAGATGTCTGAGCGCGTCATTGTGCGGCAGAGGCCCAATGAAATTAAGAACACTTGTTAAACAATCCAACAGATGCCCATCTTCAGAAAGACTGTTGACTACTTCACATCGCGTAGGCCCAACAATGTCCACCTTGATTTTCCTTGCATCCTCCCCAAGAAGGGCTATGCCTCGAATAGCGTTGACTAGCAAATCCTTTCGCCCTGCACTTCCCACAAAGGCTAGTTGGACAACCTCCCCGGTAGATACGAGTTGATATCGCGACCACTTGCAAACAGACATGTCAACCAAAGGGGGAATACAAATAGTCGCACACCCATTACGCGTAAAGTATTCCTCTAAATATCGGCTAATTGTAATGATTGACCCAATTCTTGGGAAAACCCTTCGCATGCATACTTCATGCTCTAGCCGAAGAGGGCCAAATCTACCAAAAGGCAAATGCGATGGTTCATACCAATCCATTACATCACAGACAAGTGGTATCCCAAAATGCTCACAACAGCGCGACAACGGAATGAAATGGCGCAACTGCCCGCCAGCCGTTGCAATAACAGCATGCACATTCCCCAACGCCAATTCCTGGTGAACAAGCTTGACCAACCTCGATCCGGAAGCAATATATGAAAGCAACCTCCCAGCTCTATTAGTGCCCAATACGGATCTCGTTTCAGCACATCTAAACGGCACTTCTCTATAGGCAGGATCGACGATCTCCTGCGCTTCTCGTGGCTGTTGGCGACCGCTTGCCAATACTAGCACATCAAACCCTGCAGTGCGTAAAGCAAGCGCATTAGCGTGGACTCGTAGCGCGTTAGCGCCACCCGCAGGAAAACTAAACTGTCCAACATATAAGATTGACCTAGCCATATCCTAACTCTCGTTCCTCTCTTCCTGCAGGGCCAAATAGCAGCACACGCTCCGCGCAAACTCCACTTCTGGTAGAGACCGTTGAACCTTTCTTAACCATCCTCCTTGCTCCTGACGCTGAAAGAACCAATTGGACAGTTCTAACGAGGCGGGCCCAAAACAGACAAACTGAAACTCGATCAAGACAGGCCCGTCATCCGTCATGGCAATATCGAGCGAGATCATGGGAACACGAAAATGGTTGAAAACTCGCTGGGCATATTCGAGCAACCCTCCAGGAGGATCTTCGGGCCAGGTGAGCAACCCACTGCCACTGGCTCGGAAGTCGCCCGGACGGTTGTTTCGGCTGACGACGTAGTAGCGATCCCAATACACCAACACTTTAAAGTCGCCTTGAAGCCCCGGTATAAATTCCTGCACCAGAAACTTCTGTCGATGCATCGAATAGGGCACGTAACCCATCTTGCGTCGCCGCCAGCGTTTGATGTGCTCTTTGATCACGTCCATGACACTGGCTGAACGGCTGAAGCGTGCGGCAATCCTTAACCCTTCCTCGCGGCCATGAGCAAGCTGCACGCCGCTACTGCCTGCGCCCCACGCCTTCTTAAAGACGGCAGGGTAAGAACACTCGCAGGCTTGAAAGTCCTCCAGCGTCCCCCACACCCGGCTTTGCGGTCGCATCATGACCGGATCGTTGGACAGATCGCGCAAAATCTCCATGAACACTTTATTGTGGTGCGCACGGAAGCAGTGGAACGGCGGAATAAGCCGGCCTCCCTGCAATTGAATACCTAGCAGCACATCCTCTAAATAGTCTTTGTAGTGGGATCCTTTGTCTTCGGACGAATGATAGAGAACCGGCTGATCACGAAACTTACGCCCTCGTAAACTAACTTCCGCGAAGGGCAAGACCTGAAGTTGATACCCCATCCGGCCAAATGCTTGCCGGAGTGCTTCAATATCAAGGCTGCAGAGTCCCCATCGGTTCTTAAGGCTTGACCAAAAGGCTCCGCGATAATCTGTTAACAAGATAATTTCATTCGTGCTGCTTGTCATTGGTATCAGTACCCTCGTTCACGTTCTAAATCGAGATCGGCCAACGTCGTTACGACCTCCCAATGTGATTCACACCGCACAACATTGCCGCTGTTGCGACGTTGGCTCCGAGTGAAGAGTAAGCGAGTCAAGAAGCCTGTCCGGTAAAGCAGACTCAACGGACGGCTGTACCCATGAATCAGACTCATGTACCCTGCCCGGCGCTTCTCACAGAACACGGTCCAACACCGCTCATACTCATCGACACCCCAAAAATCCGAATCTGCTCCCGCAGCAATCCCCGTGTACTGGCACCCCGTCTGTTCACCTCCTCGACACTCAGGTTGTTGCCGACGAACTCGCGGATAACCCGCTTTCTGGTCTTACTGTATTCGGACTGAGCGAGTCGCTGCTTTCGAAGCACTAACGAACATTCCTTGGATTGTAGATGTTCGCCTCCGAAGACATGAACAGGGTGAGTGGACCGTCCGTCAGCTCGCCCGCATTAGTGAGGAAACCCTCCACATCGTAGATGTGCTCCAACACGTCGTACGACATAAGAGATTCGCCGCATGCTTCCTTCGCCACCCGTAAAAACAGTCCGGTACCACCGCCATGATCCACCAGCGTCACCGTATGCAAAGGTCGC
>JBAWZH010000112.1:0-8069 GCA_037143135.1 bacterium | reverse complement strand
ACAGGCAGTGTGCCTGCGTCGGGCAACACGACCAATGTCAGTTTTCAAATCACGACCAATTCCACACTTACATGGTTATGGCGGGTTCAGTCCGAGCTGATTCAGTTTACCGTCGTCTCCACCAATGCAAGCGGGGTCATTGTGGGTAATCCGCAACCGCCTCAGGGAACAACGAATGTGGCGTACAACAGCGCGCGTTCAGCGAGCGTGACGTCTCCCTGGACGGTCTCCTCCGATGAGCGCGCTGAGATTCTTGGTTATGTTGGAACAGGCGACGCGCCGACGGGAAATGGCGGACTGACCCCCATGTTCCAAACCGCCGTGGACAGCACACTGCGTTGGAATTGGAAATCCAAGTATCTCCTCAGAAAAACGTTGTTCAAGAGTGGAACAAGTGATGGAGATGTTCAGATTTCCCCGCCGGGTACGCCTGAGGGAACGCCTGTCATCGGATACTGGTACGACTCCGGGACAGTCGTCACCCTGACGCCTCTTCCCGCCGTGGGATCCGTCTTTAGTGGATGGAGTGGCGATGTGACCGGGTTTGGCATCAAAACGGTCACGATGACCAATAAAATGAGTGTAACCGCCTCATTCCGGGATGTGATTCCCGGCGAAATTCCTGAGGCGTGGCTGACCAAATACGGACTCGACCCGAACGACCCGAACGTTTCCTGGGAGGATCCAGACAATGACGGCCTCTCGAACTTGCAGGAATACTGGGTTTCACACGTCTATGCCTCGAACACAGCGGGGTACGTGGAGTGCAGTCCTATCAACGCGGACAGCGATGGGGACAGCATCGATGACGGATACGAGTTCTTCAAGATCCTGGCTCCCGGCGTCACGAATGGCGTTCCCGGCTCGCAGAAGAACTTTATGGCCGTGGTTGATGTCCATGGCGCCAATGGCCCGGACGGAAATCCGGATGGTGATTTCCACTGGAGTACGAGAACAGGATACAAGACCGACATCGGGTTGACCACGGGGGAGGAGTATGTCGGTCCGGACGGCATTGCCCCCGGTAGTTTCGTCACCCTGACCAACATCCCGGGTGTGAGCAAACCCGTGAAGGCCTTCTGCTATCAATTGGGTCTGGCCACCAATTCCCTTTACTATCTGGCTTCGCCGGACACCGGAGATCAAAGTTCCTCCGATTCCACCGACTCCGAAATTGCCGGATTCGATGGCAAGTCGGGTGATGGGTTCGATGACGGATTTGAGTACTCCTGGGATCTGTGGCAGTCCATGAACGAGGACAGCGCCGCGGGCGATCCGCTCGGACACCGGATTCCCTACCATGCCAACCGGAAGCCGGAACTGCCGACATCGGCCCTGATCGGGCCGTGGTTCCATCCGGGTTCTGTCACGAATGACATAGCGATATCACTCGCCAACTATGATCGTGTCAGTCTCTATGTAAACATCGGTGGCGGGTTCCTGATTCCCACGAATGATGTTGATCTTCCTCCTGGATCCGCGCCCGTTGCCATGGCCATGGGCGCCTTTGATGTCGGCGTCACGAACGATATCGTGGTCGCGTGCAGCAACAACAATACGGTCTGCGTTCTCCTGAGAGCGCCGTCCAATACCATCCCGTTCACCGTGGCGTCCTATGCGGCCGGGGTCAATCCGTCGTTTGTGACGGTGGGCCGGTTCAATAACGACGCCTTCCAGGATATCGCCGTTGCCAACTCTGGCGGGGGTGGGACGGTGTCGGTGCTAACCAATGACGGCGCTGGCGTGTTTGCCTTGATGACCACCCTGGCAGTGGGCGGGAACCCCTCGTCCGTGGCGGCAGGCCGGATTTTTGGAAGCATCACGAATGCGGTTCCAACGCCGACGTTGAGCGACCTGCTGGTGTCGGACGGGATTACGAATGTTCTGGCGTTCCGCTGCAACACCAATAATACGTTCACCCTGGTGTCGACGACTCCCGTGGGGGCGATTCCCTGCACGGTTGTTCTCTCTGATTTCAACCTGGACAACACGAATGACTTTGCCGTCGCGCTCACGGGGGATTCGCTGGTTAAGACCTACCTCGGGGATGGCGCGGGCGGGTTCACCTTGAAGGGATCCGCGACGGTCGGCGCGAAAGGGTATCCCGTGCATCTGGCCGGGGGCGATCTGAACTACTCCACCGATCCGTTCAGCGGCAAAACCGTTCCCTCCAACCCGATTGACCTGGTGGCGTCGGCCTATTCAAACCGGACGGGCCGTCTCTTCATGGGGCTTCCAAGCGGTTCGCTTGTGGGGGCTTCGGCGATCGATCTTGCCATGCGGCCCGTCTGGTCTGTGGTCGGCGATTTGACCCAGGACGGATTGAACGACATCCTGTTTGTCTGCAAGGATGACGACAAAATCTCGATGTGGAAGGGAGATGGTTCCGGCTCATTTGATTTCATTGCCAACTACGGATCCTCGGCCAGTTCGGTGGGGCGTCCCTTCAATCCCGCCGTGGTTCATGACCCGCCTCCCGGAACCGGCTTCCCGGATTACGACCTGATCTATCTTCCGAAGGGCGGGGTGGGGAACTGGTTCTCGGACGATCTCGAATACAATGCCTGGTCCACCAACACCATCATGTATTCCCTCACGTCCAATACCATCGTGAGGCTTGATTATCCCAATACCCCGCGCAGTACGAATCCCTTCCTCTGGGATACGGATGGGGATGGCCTTCCGGACGGGTGGGAAGTCGTCTTCGGGTATGATCCCTGGAAGAAAATATCATTTGGCGGCACTGTCTCTGACGATAAGTTGAATCCGGATCTCGACGGTCACGCGATGATGAAAGTGATTACGAGCATCGTGGGCGGGGTTACCAATGGGAATGTCCTCTACGATCATGATGTCTATGCGTATAAGCCTCTCTATCCCAACGACGATCCTTATCCGCCGAATGGGAATACCTTCGCCAATAACTTCAATCCGAATACCGGCTGGCTGGATCCTAGAGGCAAAGCGCTGAATCCTCCGGGAATAGCGGACACCGAGGCCTACGCCAACAAGTTGGAAATGCTGGGGGGTCGATCCCGGCCCGCCGTGATGCCTTACGACCCGAAGGATCACTCCTCCAATCCAAGACTGCGTGACACGGATGGGGATGGCATATGGGATGGGTGGGAGTTGTATGTAGGGCTTAATCCCATTGATCCGATCGACGCCTATCCCCCTAGGGATGATGATCGTGACGGACTGTGTGCGTGGCAGGAATTCATGTGCCTGGACACGTTGCTTGCCGAACCGTCATGGATTCTGACGAATGGCGTGCTCGTGGTGCCTGGCAATCTTACCCCCGAACAACAGGCGCTCATTTCGCAACGGGCGCTCTTCGTCGCAGGCTGGCAAAACAAGACCCGGCCCACGGATCCCGGAAACCGTGACACCGATGATGATCAGATCGGTGATGGCGCTGAGAGGACGCCCTTTAACTACAGTGGCGGGTTGGCCGTGCCGGTATTGATCTCGGACACCAACGCCATAGGCGATGTGACCGATCTCGGGGTCTATGCCGAGGGTGGTGGCTTGACGCCCACGGCCTGCGACACGGACAACGACGGACTCCCGGATTTCTGGGAGTCATCCTATGCGGGCGGCCTGATCGGCACGAACGGGGTATGGGGCGGTGGTATGGATGGGTCAAGGCCGGATGCCTTCCTGGACTATGACGGCGATGGTCTGTTGAATTACCAGGAGTATATGACCGGTAGCATTTACCACTGGCAATATATGTACAACAATGGCTCAACGGCATGGACATATGGCCGGGGTTCCTGGGGGTATGAACCATTCGACTTCTTTGACGATCAGCGATCCGCCACTCCCGCGCACCCCAATGGAGATGCCATGTTTGGCCCGGGCGGACGCCGGCCCAAACCATGGGATGCGCATTTCTGGAGCAATAAGAAGCTTGGGAAACCCTTCAACTTCCTCACGGCGGCGGAACCGACGCCGCTTCCCTGGATGTTCTCCACTGCCGATCCGGGCAATGCCGATTCGGATGAGGATGGCATGGATGACTACTGGGAGACCTACCACATGCTGAACCCGCTCCTGGGCGGTCTTTATGGTCCTCTCCGTGATCTCGTGTACGAAAAAGCAACTGGCTTCAGGCCGAACTATCCCTTCCCCCCTCCTCCGCCGGATATTATTAATTGCCCATGGGTGAACGGTCGGGTGGAAATGGATTGGGATCAGGATGGCCTTCCGAACATTTATGAATCCGTTCAACCCCAGTGCCCAGTCCCGGGATATTATCATACCGATCCATCCCCTTACTGGTTGAGTGACTGGAGTTATAACCAGAGTTTTACAGATCTCTACTATTGGTCTGGTTTTAACTTCGGGATTTTGAACTGGTGGTACTGGAATGGAACCGTTATTAAAGATCTACCGTACTACGGTCCTGATTTCGCGCCGAATTACATGTTCGACTTCGAAACCAATGACGGATTCGACACCGACAATGACAATCTTCCGGATCGGGCTGAACTGGTTGATACGGACGCCAGTCCGGGGTCAACCGATCCACTGGATAGTGGAGACCCGATCAAGCAAAGGGCCTTGTACCTGAATGGTCAGGCTGCAGCCCGAACCTACAGTCCGACGACGGTCAACGCATGGGCACAACTTCGCGAGTTTACCGTCGAGGCGTGGGTGCGCCCGCAAAAACCGGCTTCGGGAACAGAACAGGTGATTATCGAACGTGCGGTCGGGGTGGCAAACGGGAACCCGCTTGGTTATCCCAGTTCCATTCGGGCAAACTTCCGTGTCGGATTGGATCCTGACGGAAGGCCTTTTGTCGGATATCACGGGGCCGGTTTCGATCCTATTTTCGAGGAATGCAAGACGGACATCAGCGGCGCTCTCCACCCAGACGAGTGGGCTCATCTGGCTGGCGTTTATGATGGCACGGCCAAGAAACTGATTCTCTACGTGAACGGCATTATGGCGGCGATGAAGCCAACGGCTGAGATTCCCTTCAACAGTTGGTATGGCGGAGCCCCCTCGAATCCGGATATTTTCAATAATCCCAGTGGGCCGTTTTCCTCCCCCCTTACTATTGGCGCCCGTGAGAATAACCCGATTGCGTGGGTGGACGGAGTCCAGTTTAATGTGACGTGCCTTGCGGGTCTATGGGCGGGTGCTAACCTCCGCAGGCAAGATCCCCAATTGGATCACTACTTCAAGGGGTGGGTGGATGAGGTGCATGTATTCTCTGGATCCACGCCTCAGTCGACGATCGTGAGCCGGATGAAAAAGCGGTGGACGCACCAGAGCGTTTGGGCCTACAACGCAAGCGTTCCGATCACCAACGCCATGATGTGGGCATACAGTTTTGACGACATTCAGGATCCCGATTACGGCGGTGTGGCGCCGGCTGGTTTTGATCTGCTGACAGGGTACATGCCCGGCAATGTTGGAATCCCCTGGTGGATGAAGGCGCCGGATGTGTCGCGGGTCTATACCGATTACCGGTATGTGCCGTGGATTGAGAATCTGGTTGACCATGTGCCGCTCAATCCGGCAGCGGATTCCTCCATTCCCTGGAACGCGGCCACAAATGCGTTTCCGAATTCGGCCAATCCGTACACGTTTGACTATCGAACGGCGACTGACGTCGCTGGTGAATGGCATCCCAAGTCGTCTGGGAGTTTCTCCGGGTCTGGGGACTTGTTGCCGTTGCGTTGGGCTGTGGCGGATGAAGATGTTCTCATGTGGGACAACAGTAACTCGCGTCTGCCCCGGGACTCGGATGGCGACGGGTTGCCGGATGATTGGGAAGTGGCGCACGGGTTGGATCCTCGCACGGGTGATGGAATCAACGGCGCGGATGGCGATCCGGATGGAGACGGACTCTCCAACTTCTACGAGTATCTCTGCGGGACGGATCCGTGGAGCGTGGATAGCAATGGCAATGGCATTTGGGATATGGACGAGGATTCCGATGGCGACGGCCTTTCCAACCGTGAGGAATTGCGGCGCCTGACGCTCCCGAATGACAAGGATACCGACGACGACGGCGTCTCCGACTGGGAGGAAGTCACCGGATCCACGGATCCCGCCTTCGATGCCTCGCGCCCGGCAACCAGCCGCCGGCCCAATGGGATGACCGATCCCCTGAACCCCCTGGAACCGCTCATTCCGCGATCCATGATGTTCAATGGAAACGCCCGGGTTCTGGTGCCGCCCAGCAACAAATTGATGTCCAGGGATTGGACCGTCGAAATGTGGGTCAGGCCCGCGACGAATTGCAATGGTGGCGTATTGTTAAGTCGCTATGTCAAGGGACTTTCCGCAGGCCAGGAGGGGATTACGTATGAACTCGGATTGAGCACCAATGATATCGCGGTCGGTGTCATCCGTGCCTATACCCGGTATGCACAGACGACCAACTCCGTGGTGGTCGAAACCCGCGTGGACGGGACGGGGGCCACAGAGACCCTGAGTCCGTCGCAGGGCGTCCTGATTCCGCTCGACAAGTGGACGCATCTGGCGGGAGTGCATGATTCCAAGACCGATACCCTGGCCTTGTATGTCAACGGCAACCTCGCCGCCCACCGGACTGACGCCAGCGCCGTGCCCCCGACGGTGTATGGGTACACGGTTAGCCATAGGGGTGATGAAGTTACGATTGGCGCCTCACGATCCACCGGAGCGATTACCAACGCCTTCACGGGTCTGCTTGATGAAGTCAGGATCTGGAATGTGGCCAAGTCGGCCAAGGATATCGGCGACCGGTACAATGCGCCGCAGGCGGTGGCAAGCGCCGCCTCGGCGTCGGCGTCGATCACGCTGAAGAATCGCACCATCCCGACCACGGAGGGAGTCTCTGCCGAAGTGGCCGCCTTGCCTGCGTCCCAGCCCACAAGGCTCCTGGTGCAGTTTGAGTCAAGCGCCGTCGCCGGAAACTCGAACGCCCTCCAGGCGGCCGGCATCAAGACGCTCAACTATGTGTCGCCGACAGTGCGGATGGTCTCCGCCACTCCCGCCCAGTTGACCGCTCTGGGTCATACCGTGAGGTGGGGCGGTCTGCTTAGGCCGACAGACAAACTGTCTTCCTTGCTGGCCGTGGATGGAAGCCACACCAACCGGCAGGTTCTGGTCAAGTTCTTCAACGATACCGCCCAGACCGAGGCCGTGCAGGCGGTTCAGGCGGCGGGAGGAACGGTTTACCAGAACCGGTACCTGGGCGGTCACTATCTTGTGGCCACCGTGAATGATGCACAACTGACGGCACTGGTCGGCGGGAACGCCGTGGCATGGGCCTCACCGGCGGCGGCTTTCCTCACCTCCGGCGGACCGGTTCACTATTTTGGCGATGACATCATGAAGAACGGCCTTGAAGCCGCGCCTTTCGTGACGGTCGGCGAGGGATGGGACGGCCCTGGCCGAGGTTCCGCGAGCCTCCAGTATTTCTTCGTCAATGATACCACCAAACTGACGCCCTCGGTGGCGCGACAAGCCGTGGTTGACCAGTTCGCGAAAATCTCGGCTGTGGCGGCGTTGACGTTCGCGGAAACAACGGTGCCGGCGCAGGCGTACTCGATCGACATTGCCTGGTATCGCGGCGCTCATGGCGATGGCGCGGACTTTGACGGGCCGTTCGGCGTTCTCGCCCACGGTTTCTTCCCGAACGACATCAATCCCGAGCCGATTGCCGGGGACCTGCACTTCGACGAGGATGAGACCTGGTCGATTGGTTCGGCTGGCGGCATTGACATCCAGTATGTGGGTCTGCACGAAATAGGCCATTGTGTCGGTCTCGGCCATTCCGCCGATCCCGGCGCCGTGATGTATCCGTTCTATGACGGAAGTCGCGCCGCCGTTCTGGCAAAGGATGATATCGACGCCCTTCAGTCGATCTATGGTGAGGCCCAGTCGCTGGCGGAATTCCGGTTTGATGACGGCGGTGTGCTGGCGCAGGATTTCTCCGTAAAGAACGACTGGCTTAGCGGCTGGGCCAGCGCCGCAGTCCTGGATGGCGCGGTGTTCTGGACCAATTCAACGCCGTTCCTCGACAAGGACACCGATGGCGATGGAATGCCGGACTGGTGGGAAATCGG
>JBAWZH010000111.1:0-8123 GCA_037143135.1 bacterium | reverse complement strand
CTCTTGGGTGGCAGTTGTGGGTAATAGAAAGGCCACCCCCGCCGCCAAAAAAAAGTGATCAGGGCGGGACTTCGCATTCCTTGACTTTGCGGTCGTAGAAATCCTTGAGAATCAACCCCCTGTCCAGAAGTTCCTTGAGTTCAATGAGGCGCCTGGCGACCTGCTCCTTGGTAAAAGCGGGTTTCATGGCTGCGATGACCACCTTCACTTCCGCTTCAGTCAGGGCATGGTTGAAAATCATGACTTCATCAATCGTGCCCTCAAAAGACTGTCCTTTTTCTGCGGCAGTGGGGTTGGATCGGTTCAAACCAAGGGTCAATTCGTTCGTATTGGCCGCAATCCCGCCTTTCCACGCCGTAACCTGTTGCTGAAGCTGACCATCCACATACAGTTTCAAGTTCTCACCATCATAGGTGGCGGCCCCGTGATGCCAGGCATTATCCGTGACCGCTTTATCACTGAAACACATGTGACCATTAACACTCAGGCACAGTCTCCCCTTCTTCGGGTCGTCCTTTGAAGCACCGTACACGCTCAAGGCATAGCCGTTCTCTTTGGATTTCTCCAGGATATACCGGGATAGGGCATCCGATTTTGCCGTCTTGAACCATGCCGCCCATGTGGCCTGGGTTGAATTCAGAGAAGGGGAATGGGCAACCTGGATGTAGTTATTCGTTGCTGTAAAGTCATAACCGCCGCCCTGTTTTCCCAGGGCCGTCCACGTGGCCCCGAACGCATGACCCGTATTGTTACGCCCGGTTCTGTCAGTCACGACACCGCCGCCTTCCCGGGGATCAAAATTGAAATGAAGCATGAGGCCCTGGGGGAAATCGACGGCGACCGCCCGGGATCCCGCAGAAAGGATAAGGCCCATCAGAGCCGCGACTCGGACCACGGCGGAATAGACAGTGGAGTGTTTCATACCGATTCCCCGGGTAAGGCGGATCACCGGCCATAGAGCGGGCGCAACTGGCCAACCGAGGGCACCTCGCGATAGGACTCGCCATTGGGTCCAATCCAACGAGCACCCTCTTGACGGAGAAGCACAGGAGTAAACGATCCGTTTGAATTCTGAACACTGATGGTCACCGTCACAGGCTGGGACTGCGATGGGGGTTGCGACGGGGACTGGGGCGGTTCAATCTGGACGGGTTGTGGAACATAGACAATTTTGGGCTCGGGCTCCTTCACCACCTGGGGTTGTTGAACATAGACAATCTGCGGCGGCTGAACCACCGCCGGTTGCTGAACATAGACCACCCTCGGTTCCGGCTGGACGTACACCGGTTGCTGAACATAGACCGTTTCCGAACGCGTTACCGACGAGGCAATCGCAGCGCCCGCCAGAAGGCCTACCAGTCCGAACACCACTTCCCCGCGCCCATTATGATAGTATCCGTAACGCCGACCCTCATCACAGTACCCATGATACCCACCCCGATGATCACCCCTGCCGTGATATTGAGCCATCCCTACAGACCCGGCCATCATAACCGACACCAACACACTGCTCATCTTCATCATCTTGTTCATTGGACACCTCGCTTTTGGAAAGTTGACTGAACATGTTTTTGAATCAAATCTAGAGTATTGACTTCCCACTGATATAATCGCTCTGAATACCCGCCCTGTCGAGCCTTGAGTTGGGGACGCTGCCCGTTGTTCTTTGGACTTGAGCCCCGCCGACTGTGATTTCATACTACGCCCCCAAAGGGAGTTACCCATGAAAACACGATTCTTCATCCTGGCGCCAATTCTTGCCATCGCCGTTATGGCCGGCTGCCGGCATTATTCGCCGGTTCAACCGGCGTCACAAACAAAACCTGACGCCTCAACGGCCAAAGACGGAGACGACGAGGCCTACCGCCAGGTTCGCATCCTCACCAAAACCATGTTGCTCGTCCGCCAGAACTACGTGGATGAGACCAAGGTCAGTTATTCCAACCTCGTCACCTCCGCCCTCAAGGGCATGCTTCAATCCCTGGATCCCTTCAGCCAATATCTGGAACCGACCGCCTATAAGGAACTCAAGGAGGAAACCCAGGGGGCCTTCGGCGGTATAGGAATTCAACTCGGCTTCAAGGATAACGCGCTGACCGTGATCGCCCCCATGGAGGATACCCCCGCCTTCCGGGCGGGTGTGCTGGCGGGCGATAAAATTGTCGAGATCAACACCAACAAGATCGAGAAACTGGATATGCGGAGCGTTATTTCCACCTTGCGCGGAGAACCGGGAACCAAGGTCATAATCCGAATCCTGCGAGGGCGCGAATTCAAGGACTTCACGCTGACCCGCGAGGAAATCAAGATCTCCAGCATCAAAGGCGCCCGTATGCTGAACCCCGACATCGGCTATATCCGCATCACCGAGTTCAGCGCCTCGACGGCCACGGCTCTCCAGGAAGCCCTGGACAAACTCCTGACCAACGGGATGAAGGCCGTTGTCCTGGATCTGCGGAATAATCCCGGCGGACTCCTCACATCCTCCGTTCAGGTCAGCGAGAAATTTCTTCCCAGGGGAACGGTGATCGTCTCCACCCGCGGGCGGGGAGCGGCGTCGCAACAGGCCACCGCCACCGCCGGGGGAACCGTCCACTACTCGGACATTCCCATGGCGCTCCTCATCAACGGGGGTTCAGCCAGCGCTGCGGAAATCGTCTCGGGCGCACTGCACGATAACAAGCGCGCCATTCTCGTCGGCGAGACGACTTTTGGGAAAGGATCGGTTCAAAACATCATCCCCGTCGAGGACGGCGCCGCCGCGCGCATCACCACGGCGCGCTATTACACACCCAGCGGCCAGTGCATCCATGAAAAGGGTATCGAACCCGACATTCTCGTGCCGGTCTCCCCGGAGGAATGGCAAAAGGCGATGATGAAACGTCGCGCCATCGAGACGCCTGGTTCTCTTGACGCGAAGGACAAACCCGCCGATTTTGACCAAATCACAGACCGTCAACTGGATCGAGCCATGGATCTACTGAAAGGAATCATGATTTTCCAGGGGAGAAAGTCCCCGTGATTGTTCTCGGCATCGAAACCTCCTGCGACGAGACGGCCGCCGCCGTGGTGCGCGACGGGCAGACCGTCCTCTCCTCGATTGTCTATACCCAAATCGCCCATCACCGGCCCTACGGCGGCGTGGTCCCTGAAATCGCCTCCCGGAAACATGTCGAGCATCTCCCCGAGGTCATTGCCGAGGCCGTCAACGCCTCCGGCCTGGGATGGGACGGCATCGACGCCATTGCCGTGACCCATGGACCGGGGTTGGCCAGTTCGCTACTCGTGGGACTCGCGGCCGCCAAGGGGCTGGCCATCCGCCTCAACAAGCCGCTGATCGGGATCAACCATCTTGAGGCCCACATCTATTCCATCTTTCTCGATGCGCCGGATCGATCACCCTCCACACTGTGCCCCTTTCTGGCCCTGATTGTCTCCGGCGGGCATACATGCTTCATCCAGGTTGACCGGATCGGCGCCTATCACCTGCTCGGACGCACTGTGGATGACGCCGCAGGCGAAGCGTTCGACAAGGGCGCCAACCTCCTCAATCTGGGTTATCCCGGCGGCCCCGCGATCGACAAGGCCGCCCGGCAGGGTTCCCTGGAATTCGTGACGTTCCCCCGCGGTTTTGTCCAAAAACTACACGCCCGCATGCCGGGACTCATCCCACGCAACTGCGTCAGTTTCAGCGGCTTGAAAACCGCCTTGCTCTACCACCTCAAGGCGCACCCCCTGGGTAGCGGCCCGAATGCCGACGTCAATAATCTTGCGGCCAGTTATCAGGAGGCCATCGTTGACACCTTGGTACAGCGCTCTTCCCACGTCTCGGAATCCACCCGCACCATGGCGGTGGTGGGCGGGGTATCACTCAACAAACGCCTGCGCGAAAAACTGGCGGCCATGGCGGAAAAGAAGAACCTCCAGTTGGTTCTCTCAGCCCCTCAGTATTGCACCGATAACGCCGCCATGGTAGCCGGGTTGGCTTTTCACAAACTGGCCGACGGCCCGTCTCTTGCCCAGGCCATGACCTTGGACGCGGAACCCAACCTGGGAATCGGGGACTAGCGCGTGCCTTCGATATCACAACGCATTCTGGGACTGGGCATGATCCTGCTGCTGGCAGGATGTTCGGCGCCCCCCGTGCGCGAGATGCCACCCCCCCCGACTCCCATCCCGCCGCCACACCCGCCCACTCTAAACCTCAAAGACGGTAAAGCCTGTCCTGTCATCCTTATCCAGGCGACCTCATCGGCACCGACGGACGCAGAACGCAGTTATGCCGCCAAAATCACGACGCGGATGGCAGACTGGCTTCAGGCCTCCGGTATTTCGACTTCCATCATCACCGATGATCAGGTCACAAGCGCGGTCTGCTCACAGGCGAAGGTCATCATTCTGCCGTCCAATCCTTTTCCCGGCAGGACGGAACTTACGGCGTTGACTCGGTTTCTCGAGGGTGGCGGGAAACTGATTGTCCTGTATTCGGCGGATCCGAAATTGGCCGATCTGATGGGATTCAAGTTGGGGGCCTTTATGAGTTCGTCAGGCGCCGACTGCTGGAATGCGATGAGTTTTGTTGACGGGGCGCCCCGGGGTGTGCCATCCCGCGTGGAACAGGAATCCAGGAACATCAGACCGGTTTACCCGAAGGACAGTCATTCCCAAGTCATCGCCTGGTGGGAAACGGCGTCCAAAAAGGGCGCGCGCGAACCCGCCTGGGTTCAGTCGAACCATGGATTCTGGATGTCACACATCCTGCTGGAAAGCGACGTGGTGGCCAAAAAGCAACTCCTGGTAAGTCTGTTGGGGGCCTGCGACAAATCACTATGGCAGGTGGCCGCAACTCACGCGGTTACTCACGCCGGGACGCTGGGTCTGTTCCCGAGTTCATCCCGATCCATCGCCGCCATCGATACGAAAGCCAGACAAGGGGAACCGAACGGCGCCGTTCAGTCACTCCTGAAGCATGCTGAACATCTTCAGGAGCAGATGATTCATGAATACCAAGCCAACGACTATGTCCATGTCCTCGGGAGTTCCAGACAACTCGATTCGGCGCTGACAGAAGCCTATGCCCGCACTCAGGCTCCCCAATCCGGCGAGTTCCGTGGAGTCTGGAATCATTCAGGAACCGGTTTCACACCCGGACAGTGGAATGAGACCTGCCTGACTCTCGCCCAAAGCGGAATGACCGCCATCCTCCCCAACGTACAGCGTCCCTGGTGCGCCCATTACCCAAGCAAACTGATCCCGGCATCCGACACCCTTACCCGCTATGGCGACCAACTGGGCGGTTGCCTGACCGCCGCACACCGCAACGGGCTCGAAACCCACGCCTGGGTTATCCTCTGGTCTTTGGATGGAACCCCTGATTCTGTTATAGGCGGGTATCGTCGTTCCGGGAGACTGCAACTCTCCGCCACAGGAAGCCCCGTCACCTGGCTGTGTCCTTCCAACCCGGACAATCGCGCCTTTGAATTGGCGGCTATCCGGGACATGGTGACGCGTTATCCCGAACTGGATGGCGTTCAATTGGACTACATCCGGTACAAGTCATTGGACACCTGTTACTGCAGTGGTTGCAGGGCACGATTCACAGCGGAAACGGGGATCCGGGTCAAGCGGTGGCCTGCGGATGTACGTTCAGGCGCACAGTCGGCCTCTTATCGCCAGTGGCGGCGTGACCAGATCACCCGCTTTGTTGCCGAGGTTCGCCGGGATATCCGCCGCATTAATCCCCGCATTAAACTGTCGGCTTCCGTTTACGCCAGTTATCCCGGTTGCGCGGACTCGATTGCCCAGGACTGGGCGGTGTGGCTCCGGCGCGGCTTGATCGATTTTGCATGCCCCATGAACTATACAGCGGATCCCGCCAAGTTCATTGAGTGGTATCGGAAACAAGTCTCCTACCCCGGCGTTCGGGGTAAATTGTTTGCGGGTATCGGCATCACCTCGCTCGAGTGCAGACTGAGCGCCGTGGAGACAATGAACCAGATCAGTCTCCTTCGTGGCGAAGGAGCCACCGGCTTCACCCTGTTTGAGGCCAATCCAACCTTGAAAGCGGATATCCTGCCCTACCTCAAAATGGGAATAACGGGAAAGTAGTCAGACGTCAGAGTTTGACCGTCTTCTGTCCCGTATCGAAGAGATCCAGTTCTTTTTTCATCCTGTCAAAGCACACCGGACAGAGCCCGTGACTGATCGAGGCCAGGGAGTGACCGACGACATAATCGTCCAGGTGTTCCCACGCCTTCTCGTCCACCTGGATTTTGCGGCAACTGGAGCACACCAGAAGCAATCCGCTGATAATCCGCTTCTGCTGGAGATAGGTATTGCCGACGGCGACAATCGCGACGATGAAAACCCCGATGGTCAGCACGGAACCCCTGTAAAGGTTCGGCGCACTCGGATGCGTTCCGAACCACAACCGGGACAGATCCAGAATCTCATTCACCCAGATCAACAAAATCAACATGAGAAAGGCCAATAACTGCCACAACGCGACGGCAACAAATCCATCACGTTTGACATGGTGATGGCCTTTCTCATGACTGACTCTGGTCATGTTACTCGCGAGCTGCCTTCGCCGCCTCCGCCTGCGCCTTCGCCGCCTCCGCTTGGGCCTTCGCCGCTTCCGCCTGCGCCTTCGCCACTTCGGCCGCGGCCTGGGCCTGGGCGGCCTTCATGACAGACGAAAAGGTCTTTGCGGCATCGGTTGCAGAAGCCTCAACACCGTCCTTGCCGCCCATTTCCCTCTGCCAGGCACCAAAATCACGCTGAACGCGCCGGGCCGCAAGTTGTCCACTAATGGACATCAAGGCAAAGATCCCGCCAATAATCCCGAACACCAGCCACGCCTTCTGGGATGGAAGTTTATGGACTTCCACGCTCGCCGTGACGATCAGATAGAGCATCCAGGCCAATCCGATCAAACTCCCCGCAAACGGGATGATGCCCAGAAGAGCCGTGATCGGAGAAATGGCGGCGGCATAGGCTCCGCAGCGGTACGCCGTCTCATACGACTCATTGGATCCCATCAGTTTCCAGATGACGAACATGATGGCGGCCCCGACAAACCCGAATATCAGAACAGCAATCGGGGTAATAATGATCGACGCCAGCGCCATCGCAACGGAGGCCACGGCCCCGAAATGGAGCAACCCCAATACCGCCTGCACCAGTCCGGTGACCACACCCATCACTACGGCGAACACCAAGGGATCACCGAACCCGCCGCCCTTGGCCATGCCGCGGTAAAAATCCACCGGGTTCAAAATGACACCCTTCACCGTTTCCACGATATCCAATGACTTCTTTGTTTCCGTCCCCGTTGTATTGTCCATTTGTATCTCCTTATTAACAACCCCTGTAGAGTGGTCATGTTGCCATGACCCCGTTGACAACGCAACACGAATTCATCCGAAATCCATATAGGCGCCCTTGGGACCGGTGAGGGAATCGTCCCACTTTTTCGGCTTCACGGCGCTGATGGCGGCAATCTTCTTCGAGGACATGAGGGAGGATTTGCCGTCGCGTTCCCGAACCGGCAGCGCGGTGGTGTCAAATTCCTGCTGTCTGATCGCGGCGGTTTCAGGAACATCATATTGCACATACAGGATTGACGGATCCTGATCCGAGAAGAAAACAACCTGGGCGCCCTTCGGGATGCAACGGTATTCACGGTTTGTGATGGCATTCGCGCTCAGTTTCCTGATCCGGGTAAAACCATCCTCGGTATAGACCACCGTCAGGACGCGGTCGCGATCCAGAACGGCACAATGGATCAGAGACGAGTCGACAAACACTTTCTCGGGGGGCGGCACCACTTTGTACCGGCCGTCCTTCCACGCCAGCAGGAGTTTATCCAGCGGGGAACACTCAAACAGGAGATCCCCCGGAATGCCATACCCGAGATACCCCTTCGCCCGGTCTATGCAGATCTTGTGCTCGGACGCCGTCAGTTCCCTCACCCCAACCTCATGGAAAGACTCGATCGCCGTCTGCCTGGGGAACATGGCACCGTATTTCTTCTGGAGTTGCCGCAGATAGCGGATCGCATATCCCGTCAACGTGGCGAGATTCTCGCGGGATTCCCCGAGTTCAACCCGGATCGAATCCAT
>JBAWZH010000110.1:0-8247 GCA_037143135.1 bacterium | reverse complement strand
CGAGCCCGTAACGCAAGGCGAACTCCTCAAGGCGACCGAGGCTCCCCTGGGGTTTCGTCAGGTCGTCCAGGTGGGCCTGAATGGCGGGGGCGAGCGATCGGTCGGCGGGGCGGATCGAGTTCAGGGTCTGTTGCAGTGTGCTCATTGTATTCTCTCTTCCTTTCAGTGTTATTTGTAAAAACAAAAAGGGTTCCGACCACCCGGCTATAAAGCCGAAGGGTCGGAACCCTTTTCCATCAGATTCCAATATTCAATACGTGATGCAACAGGTCTTCTGGCTTTCGGATCAGCGCCGGTTTCTCGCCTTCCCGTGCCGATATCACTCCCATTGGAAGCGATTCAGCCCAGTGGCGGGCAGTGCCTTCAAGAAACCGGCTCCCCGATTACAGCGACGGGATCGCCGCGGAATTTCACCGCGTTCCGGGATGCCGCATCAATGATTCAGTTGTCGGTTTGGAAAAATAGAGAACGGGCAGGCGGTTGTCAAGGGTTAGAATAAACGGTTAATGGCGCCAAAACCACCATACACCTGATCCTGCCCCACAATGGGACTACCGGTGATTTCGGGGGGAAGAAATTCGACCCGTCCACTCAGAATGAGACGCCATGACCCTGAGAGTTCCAGAAAGAGACTGAGTCCGGTTTCAAAACTAACCGCGCTGCCGGGCTCGTAGGCAGGACGTCCCGCGCGGGCTTGGCTGGCGGTCACGCCGTATTCATAGTCCGCCAGACCGGCTGATATCCAGTTGGCTCCGACATAGGGCGAGAGGGTCATGAGGCCGCTTTGAAAGCCCCGCTCCACACCAAACCGGCCTATGCCCCCGTTGAATCGTCCCAGCAAGTCATTCTCGTATCCGCAGGAGAAATGGATGTTGGCAGGCAGTCTGGCCCTCAAGGCCAGTCCTCCCATGGCGGTTCCTTCGCGGTTTCCCATTCCTTCAAGGATGGGGCTGTCACCCTCGCTATAGGCGCCAATCCGGTAGCCCGCCGTTGCCGCCAGCCTGACGTCCCCGACGTTGAGGAGGCCATATCGGACTCCGGGGCCGAGAATCTGAATCCGGTCGCCGACATAGGTGATGGCGGGAATGGGAAGCACGGCCGCGTGATCAGAACCCCGATACGGGCTGCTCTGGGCGATTACCCCAACGCCCACGCCGATCAGTCCTGCCTTGCCAAACGACGATTTGAGATCGACATCGCAGGTTCTGGTTTCGCCTTCATCCAGGTGGATCATCGCCCGACTGAAGGTGGGTGGGCCCTTCGGCCAGTAGTGGTTTGAGAAACCGAGCGGCTCCCGCGGAATACCGATGAAATTCTTGTCTAGCCGACCGTTTTCATTGACATCCTCATAGACCATGAGGGCGTAGTCACCGGGCGGGAGATCGGGGATTCGCCCCTTCATCGTGCTTCCGAACTGGAGCGTTGTGGATTTGACCGGATCCCGCAGGTTGAGAAAGGTGTTGGGCGAATTGAACAGCAGGGCATGCACGGTTCCCGTGGCCGGCGGATTATTGACAACAATATCGAGATCCGCCCCTGAACTTCGCAGAACCAGCAGCACACAAAAAACGGTTTCCTGAACGCCGGGGATGGCGCTCCGTCTCCTCCTGAACGGGGAGGATCGAAGAAGGCCATAGAACATCGTCATGTTGCCTATCTCTTTGTCATTGTTAAGGAGAGACCAGATGGTATACAGATTCCGATATTAATCAAGAGAGCGATACGAAAGGGCATTCGTATGGAGACGATCCGATGGGGCATTCTGGGGTTGGGGAAAATTGCCCGGAAATTTGCAGTAGGGTTGCAGTCCGTTCCTGATGCCGCGCTGGTGGCGGTCGGGTCACGAACGAAGGATAAAGCGATGGCCTTTGCCGCGGAATTCAACGTGCCCCACGTTCACGGGGATTACGAGTCATTGGCGGCGGATACCGAGGTCGATGTCATGTATGTGGCCACACCGCATCCCCTGCATCACGAGGGAGCCAGGCTGTGCATCAAGGCCGGAAAAGCCGTGTTGCTGGAGAAACCGTTTACCCTCAATGCGCGGGAAGCACAGGATCTGGTGGAACGGGCGCGCCAGCGCAACGTCTTTCTCATGGAGGCGATGTGGATGCGGTTTTTGCCGATCGTGGTCCAGATCCGGGAGTGGCTGGCCCGGAAGGCGGTTGGCGAACCCCGGATGGTTATGGCGGATTTCGGGTTCCGGGCCGAGTGGGACCCGGAGAATCGGGTGTTGAATCCGAATCTGGGTGGCGGGGCCTTGCTGGATGTCGGCATCTACCCCCTGTCGCTGGCCGCCATGGTTCTCGGTGCGGCGCCTTCGAAAGTGACAGGACTATGTCATCTTGGTGAGACCGGGGTGGATGAACAGTCGGCCGTGGTCTTGTCGTACGGGGGCGGGGAACTGGCGGTTTTGACCTGTGCCGTGCGAACGAGAACCGCCCATGAGGCGAGGATACTCGGGACGACCGGCTCGATCCTGATGCCGGAATTCTGGCATGGATCCCAGGCGACGTTGATGCGGGACGGGAAGAACCCTGAGACGGTCATGATTCCCAAGGTCGGGAACGGTTACCAGTACGAGGCGATCGAGGTTGGCCGTTGCCTGCGTGCGGGCCTCCTGGAAAGTCCCGTCATTCCACTCTCCGAAACGGTGTCCATGATGCGCACCATGGATGAACTGCGCCGACAATGGGGACTTGTTTACCCCGGAGAGGCGGCGCCGTAAGCATGTGAAAACCCATCTGCCCTGTCGTGTTTACCAGGGATGACATCCATGACAGGACGGGTCTGTCTAGCGTTTCAAGGTGTCAATCAGAACTCTCATATCCTGGGGGATTGGCGCCTCAAAGACAAGAGGTTGGCCGGTTGCGGGATGGGAGAAGGCAAGGCGTACGGCGTGGAGCATCTGGCGGTCTGGAACGGGAACGGGCAGGGCCTCATGGCGGGGCCGGCCGTATTGGGGATCCCCGACGACCGAATGACCGAGGTGCGCCATGTGGACTCGGATCTGATGGGTGCGGCCGGTTTCGATGCGAATTCGCACGAGGGATGTCGTTGCGAATTTTTCCCGGGTCTCGTAATTCGTGATGGCAACCCGGCCGACATCAGGCTTGGTGCACATTTTCTTGCGATCCTTGGGATTGCGCCCGATCAGGGTTTCCGTCCGTCCTGACGGGGGATTCAAATGACCCCACACGAGGGCGAGATACTCTTTCGTCACCTGCCGGAGCCGGAACTGGTTCACCAGTGACCGCATGGCGGTTTCGTTCTTCGCCACCACCATCACGCCTGTGGTGTCGCGGTCGAGACGGTGAACAAGGCCCGGACGTTTCTCCCCGCCGATACCGGCAAGATCGGGGCAATGGGCCAGCAGGGCGTTGACGAGCGTTCCCGAGGCATGTCCGGCGGCGGGGTGAACGACCAGTCCGGCGGGCTTATTGATCACGATCAGATCGGCATCTTCAAACAGCACGTCCAGCGGGATGGGTTCCGGCTTCAGGTCGGTATTGACGGGCGGGGGCACTGAAAGAGTGATGGTTTGTGCGGCGGCCAATTTCTGACTGGGTTTGGGTGGTTTGCCGTTCAGCAGGACATGTCCGCTCTGGATCAGCGCCTGGATGCGGGCACGGGACAGGTCGGGAACCTGGGAGCTCAACCAAGCATCCAGTCTTTTGCCAACGCCGTCGAGAGTAACCTTATACTGACTCATAGTGGCCGGGGGTTCGGTTTTGCCGTGCAAACCACCACAGGGCGATGCCCACGCCGATCAGACCCAGACTGATTACCTGGGCCATATCAAGATGTCCGAAATGCATGCGGGCATCGCCCCGGATGAATTCCAGGAGGAATCGCCCGATGGGATAGGTCATCAAATAGAGAGCCACCACGGAACCTCGCCGGCCATTGCGGCGGAACAGGAAGAACCAGGTCAGAAGCATATAGACCCCGAGATTGAAGACGGTCTCATAGAGTTGAACCGGGTAATGAGTTAACCCGCAGGTCAGGAACGAAGGGTGCGGAACCGCGCCTCCTCCACAACATCCGTTGAGGAAACAGCCGATCCGGCCAAGGGCATGGCCGAGGGGCAGGGCTGTAACCGTGAAATCGGCGAGATCAAGGGGTTGGATGCGGCGCCATCTGGCGAAGGCGAAGAAGGTCAGGAGTCCCCCGATAAATCCCCCGTAAAAGATCAACCCGCCCTGATCGATGCGGATGATCTCCTGGGGGGCGGCGCGGTAGTAGTCGAGGTTGGCGATGACGTAGGCCAGGCGCGCGCCAAGTATTCCCCCCGCCATGAGCCAGAAGGCCAGATCCCCGGAAAGGGAGACATCGCGGCCCGTGCGGCGCCCCAGCCAATGCCAATGCCCGATGCCGGCCAGGAAGGCCAGCGCCATCATGACGCCATACCAATAAATGGGACGGCTTCCGATGTGAAAACAGATAGGATCCATACTTCTTATCTAACCTCATTTTCTGTGGACACGATCCCCCATAATAGGCAGAATCACGCGTTTATAACAATAGCAGTCTATCGAAATCAGGCGTTTGCTTAATTATGGAGACGGCGCTTTCTGACATTGTAACAGATCCGGTGCATGAGACGACGTGTCTCAAATGCCATCACTTGATGGATGTCTCCAATTTGCCCGCCTTTGTTGAGATTGCCTGTCCTGAATGCGGAACCCAGCAGCGCGTTCCCGGCAAGATGGGCGCCTTCCTTCTCGTGGAACTCCTGGGCAAGGGGGGGATGGGGGCCGTCTATCGCGGTCGTGACACCGGGTTGGATCGGTGGGTTGCCGTCAAGGTGATGCAGTCCTCTTTGGGCGGCAATCCGGCGTTTGTGGAGACGTTCAGGCGGGAAGCCCAGGCCGCCGCCGCGTTGAACCATCCCAATATTGTTCAAATTTACTCCTTTGGAATTGCCCATGGGCAACCCTATATGGTGATGGAATTGCTGGAAGGCGGCCGCCTGGATCAGATTATTGCCCGTGGGGAAACGCTCAATGAAGCCCAGGTCATGAAGATCGGGGGAGAGGTGGCGGAGGGGTTGATGGCCGCCGCCAACATCAACCTGATCCATGGTGATGTGAAACCCGAGAACATTCTGTTCGACAACAATGGCATCGCCAAGGTCGTGGATTTCGGGTTGGCCCGTTTCAAGGAGAGTAACGAAGGGGGAACCGCGCAGGGCATCTGGGGGACGCCCTATTACATTGCCCCTGAAAAACTCCGAGGACATCCTTCCGACGCCCGTTCTGACATTTACAGTCTGGGCGGCACGCTGTTCCATGCGCTGGCCCTGAAACCCCCCTTTGACGGAGAGACCCCGATGGATGTCGTCAAGGCCCGCATGAAACAGCCTGCCCCGCTGTTACATGAGATGAGGCCCGGCATCAACCGCGAAGTGGAAGCCATTGTCGGGCGCATGCTGGATGCCGATCCGATCAAGAGATATCCCAATTATGCCTCGGTCATGTCCGATATCCGCCGGGTCTTGAACATGTTGCCGTCTCCTTCCCCTCTGGCATTCGGGGCCGTCTCCAAAAAGGGCGGAAAATTTATTCTGGCAAAGAAAAAAGGGGTGTCCTCCGTAGAACTTCCCGCTCCCGTCCCGGCCCGCGCGTCATCCGGACGCTTGAAAAAAGTCCTGGTCGGGATACTCGTGTGTTTATTGCTGGCTGGCGCGATTGCCGGTTTTCTGGTCTATCGCAAGAGTCAGGAGCGCCGACGCGCCGAAATAAAAGACCAAGCCAAGAGCCTGCAGTTCCGGAAAAATGTGGACGCCATTTCGGGCGATTTGCAGACGTTTATGATCGATGTGTCCAACCGGGAGGTCTTGGCGCGCGGCTGGGTGTCAAACGCCACCCATACTGTGGCTGCAATAACCAACGGGTTGACGCATCTTTCGGATGCCGGTGATTTTGGCGGGATAGAAACGAACGCCGCGAGATGCGCGGATATTGTCAGTCGGTATGCCGGTGAAACCCTGGTTTCCGCAGGGGTTACGTTAAAGGGATTGTCTGAACAGGTGAACTCCAACCGGCTTGCGATGGTCTCCCTGACCAATTCAACCGCTGCGGGCCTTCGTTGGGCGGCCGTCACCAATGTTCCCGAGCGTCTGGCCGAATTGCAGACGTTGCTCGTGGAGGGCGATTCGAAATCCAGGAAGGCGGGCGAGACCCTCGGCGGACTGAAGGAGAAACTGGATCGTGCGCTTCAGGCCTCGGTGGCGGCGGCGGAGAAGGCGGCGGCGGAGAAGGCGGCGGCGGAGAAGGCGGCGGCGGAGAAGGCAGCGGCGGAACAGGCGGCCGCCGAGCAGGCAGCCAAAATACAAGCCGAACTCAAACAGATTGAAGAGAGTCGCAAAACGAATGTCTCCCTGGCGCAACAGCATCAGTTCAAACCCATGGTGGAGGCACTCGAGCAGGTGATCAAGGGTCTCAAGACCACAGAAGGCAAGGCGGCGGGCAAGGCGACCCTCAAGGCGTACCAGACGCTGGTTGAGTTGAAGACGCTGTTTATCGAGGGAGTCAAGGCCGAGGTGAAGGCCAATCCCGATAGGGGGTATTCCTTCGGCTGGCAGAAGCGGACCGATATCCTGGGTGCCAATGAGGAGTGTTTGGAGATCCGCGAGGGATCGGGGCAGGGACGGGTTTTGTGGAGCGTGGTTCCCCTCCAGCAGATCCTGGCTTTCTATCAGCATTATGTTGAAAACGGGGATCTGACGAGCCGCGAAAAAGCCCAATACGAGTTTGCCCTGGCACTTTACATCTATGACACCATGAGCGGAAACGAGAAGGCCAGACCGCAGGTGGTCAAACATCTGGCCAACGCGATTCGCGGCAACTCGAGTCTTGAGACTCTGGCCAAGGCGGTTATGCCGGATGTGGATATCAAGTAGAGTCGCCCCATGGATATCACCGCATTAAATCATCCCGATGTGGCGGCGCGTCTTGCCGTCGTGCGCAGGTTGGGCGAATCGGTAAAGCAGGGCATAACACCCACCGAGGAGGTCAATAATCACGTGCACTCGGTGTATTCCTTCAGTCCCTACACGCCGACCCTGGCGGCGGTGAAGGCCGCGCAGGCAGGACTTCAGGCCGTGGGCATCATGGACCACGACTCCGTGTCCGGTTGCGCCGAGATGCTGGAAGCCTGCAAGGCGATCAACATTGCCTCCACGGCGGGGTTTGAGATGAGGGTGGACATGACCGGCACCGCTGTGGAGGGGCGGAAGACCAATAATCCCGATACGCTCAACAACAGTTACATGGCGGTACATGGTATTCCCGCCACACGCTTTGACGCCGCGCGGCGATTTCTTCAGCCGATGAATGAAGCCCGGATCCGGCGGGATCGGGATCAGGTTGTGCGGCTGAACAAGACGCTGGCCGAACAGGGTATCGAGCCCGTTGACTTTGAAAAGGAAGTGTGGGCCATGTCCGAGGCGGCGGCAGGCGGATCCATAACCGAACGCCATATCCTCTATGCCCTGTCTCTTAAACTCATCCGGTTGTACGGGAAGGGCTCCGGGTTGCTCCGGGTTGTGCGTGAAAAGTTGGGCGCTGAGATCCCTTCCAAACTGGAGGGCGTTCTGCTGGATCCAGCCAATCCCCACTATGCTTATGACCTGCTCGGATTATTCAAGTCTTCGCTGGTGCCCCGGTTCTTCATTCAGCCCGATGCGGAGGAATGCATCTCCGTCTATGATGCCGTGACATTCGCCAATGAGATGGGCGCCATTCCCGCCTACGCCTACCTGGGGGATGTTGGAGAGTCGCCCACCGGCGACAAGAAGGCCGAAAAGTTTGAGGATGATTATCTGGACGAGCTGGTTCCGGAGTTGAAGCATATCGGCTTCAAGGCCATCACCTACATGCCGCCCCGGAATACCCTGGATCAGTTGCTGCGACTCCAGACGTTATGCGCGGCGAATGAGTTGATGGAAATCAGCGGGGTGGATATCAACAGTTCGCGACAGACCTTCAGTTGTCCGATCATCATGACCCCGCCATTCCGGCATTTGACCGAGGCCACCTGGGCCTTGATTGCCCATGAAAAACTGGCCACGACGAATCCCGATC
Organism: bacterium; assembly: GCA_037143135.1. GTDB lineage: Bacteria > Verrucomicrobiota > Kiritimatiellia > CAIKKV01 > CAITUY01 > JAABPW01. The sequence goes on along the minus strand of JBAWZH010000110.1, from coordinate 160 downwards.
TTGCGCTCTTCAGTTCCCGCAATCCGTTGGCGAATTTGCCTCTCAAGGAACGGCTGGGCCGATATGCCAGGGTGGGGCGGAGAATCGATAATCGGAACCCTGATCACGCTGCGATTCAGACACTGGGGAGGGGCTCGGAGGGTGCCAACCCTGACCGTTA
>JBAWZH010000109.1:0-8281 GCA_037143135.1 bacterium | reverse complement strand
TGACGCTTCGGCACTTGCTTGACTACCTGAAGGAGCAAGGAGACATTGAGAGTTTTGGCGATCCGATATCCTCATCGGAATCCGACGGAAAGATCACACTCCAAACCCATTGCCATAAGTCAACGCATCTACTGTCGACATGCGAGCGAACCGGGTGGAAGTACTTCTATGCCACCCTCCCGGTCTCGCTTTTGAACAGCGATGACGATGAGAGTCACCAATTCGGTTTACAACCTCGATTCCTAATTCTCGACAAGGTCTTTGACCTATACAGACATTTCCAGATCTACCCTGTACTCCAACCCTCCATCGGGCGAATACACGAGAATCGCGTCCTGCTCTTCGACGGTCAACATAAGGCGGCAGCGCTCCTTTGGAGCGGCCGCCGCACTTTCGAGTGCAAAATCTACGTAAGCCCTGACGTTAGGATACTGAACCAGACCAACATCGCCGCACATGACAAGTTCGCGCAAACTCGCTTCTTTTCCTCAGTAATGATCCTCAAACTTGGCAGTCAGTTCGGGAAGGATTTTGAGGAATACCGCAAACTCGAAGGCGGTACTACGAAGAGCGAGGCAGGTTTTCTTGAGTACTTGTCGAAGGTGCAAGATGCGGAGTTGACCAGGGCGGACCGGAATAAACGCTTCCGCAGTTACCTGTACAACTCGGTGCTTGAGGACGCGACCAACAAGACGAAACCGCTGATATCCACAAGCAACCGAAGTTCAAATACGCAACCATTGACCGTTGACCTCCTGTCCAAATCCGTGTTTGCGTGTTTCCTTTACTCGGAGCCGGTTTCCGACGACATGACGACGGATGGGTACAAGCGAGAATACGAATTCCTGAACAACATCCGCCTCCTGAACATCCTTTTCGACCTTGCACTTGGCAGTTGGAATCCCAAAGCTACTCGCGATGACATAAACCAGATTCGCCTGAACAGGGCGTTTTCGTCGAAATCATTTATAGCTTGGTCTGAACTTCTCAGAGACGCCGTATGCGCCAAACTTGAACTATTCGACGCAGATGACAAAGCGAAAGCGTTCTACCGTGAACTTTCGGACGTGGATTTTCAGAAGATCCGGATGATCGTCGAACGTTTGTTGAATTGGCCACTGTGGATGTCGCCACCAAACAGTGAGATAGACAACTATCTTTCCGGTAACAAGAGCGCACTCAAGGATTGGTTCCGTGGGAAGGGCCTGAACGCGGGCTATCTTCTGGGCGTAAATGAATAGGGAAGCGGCACAACCAGATAGTCATGTTACGGCTCGCGAACTTGTTAACCATGACCCAAGACGTTATGCCGTGAGGACATAGAGAGTCAACACAATGGACGAGACAAAACGACCTACGGGCCGCCAACTAATAGCCCTGAAGAACCAGGTGGTTAGCTGTTTCAGTGAGTCAAACTGGCGAGAACTTGGCGCGATCACGGAAATGCTGGACGAAGTCAATCGGCATCCGCGCCTACTTCGCAGTCTGAGTTGGAACGACGACGACTATGAGGGCCATGCTCTACAGATGCTGAAAGACATAATTGATGCAAGGCCAGACAATTACCCCCTCGCACTGGATTACATCAGTCGCACATGTCCAGAGGGAGGGGAATTCATCTCATGTGCCGACGAGGGCGCGAGACGTATCGTTTTCTCACCTATGGTATTTTCTGTGCCTGATGCTCGGCCTGACGTCAATCTTCTTTCCGTCATGATGTCTTTTGATCCGTCCCTTCGACCGGTCCACCAGGCGATCAAGTCGGCTGCAGAGTCAGCCGGATTCACTTGCAGTCGCGCCGATGACATATGGGAAGATTCCACAGTCATTCAGGATGTCTTTTCTCTGATCTTCCGCTCGTACGTGGTCGTGTGTGATTTCTCTGGCAGGAACGCCAACGTGTTCTATGAAGCCGGAATAGCGCACGCGCTTGGCAAACACGTCGTCCCCATTACACAGAATCCGGAGGATATTCCGTTCGATTTGCGTCATCACAGGTACGCGCACTACCTGAACAACGGTGAGGGACTCCAGCGTCTGCGTGAGGAACTGGAGGAGCGGTTTCGGACGCTAGCCGAACGGAAGACAAGAACAAACTGGGCATAACATTTGAGGGTTAGCACGTCGCGCCGCAGCGCGACGAGCAACCCAGTGGACTAAGTTTACTGTACTATGCACGGGGCCGACGGGTGCGTACCCCTTCACACACGCGACACGCTCCCCTGCTTTTTCCGCATGGCGACCTTGGCCGTTTTCCGGGCGAACATTTGGCGCAACGGGGGGAATAGGTTCATGCCGCGCTCATGCCGGGCTTCGGCGCCGGCCGTCGTCAGGCCTTGCCTTCGAGCGATCTCCCGGTAAGTCAGGCCGAGAACTCGCATGCATACCACATAGAAAGAAGGGACAGGTAAATTGTAGTGTCCAATAACAGTCAGCATTGACTCTTTCCGATCGGCGAATGTTTCCAGACAATGCCGAAATAAGCATTGCGCATTGCTGCACAGCAGGTTAAGACTTTTACTGCTCAGCGTGTCACGGTCGCGCTGATGTTGGATCGAAGGATATCATGATAAAAGCGGGTACGACGGCAGTAGGGGCGATTGAATCATCCCCGCCCACTTTTCTCAACAACTTGCTGTTACTTGATCTGGAAACCACTCAGGACGGGAGTCGGATCACAAAGATTGGCGCTGTTCTGGGGGCGGAACGGTTTTTTAAGACAGGCGATTGTGAATCACCCGATGTTTTGATGGCTCTCGATAGGTTTGCTGCCGGTGCTGTTTGCGTGATCGGGCATAATGTGCTCGAACATGATTTGCCGATTCTCGCGGAGAAGAATCCAAAACTTTCACTGCTTCAATTGCCAGTCATTGACACGTTGGATCTGTCCCCGATCTGCTTTCCGGAAAATCCATATCACCGGCTGATCAAAGATTACAAACTGGTTTCATCCTCTAAAAATGACCCCTTAGGGGATGCGCTTCTGGCCGGAGGTATTTTGCTGGATGAGGTGGCCAGTCTCCGCGGTATGAGGGAGAAGGAGCCGCATGCTTTCAGTGCGCTTCATGGCTTATTGTGCGGCGGTAATGGCCGGGAATCGACATCAGGTCGTGGGTTGAATGTTGTGTTTTCGGCCGCGGGCGGTAGTCAGGTACCTGACGATAACGCCGTTCTTGCAGGAATTCAGTCATTATGCAGGCGGTTAGCGTGCCAGAGTGCTGCCGATACCATCAGTCTCGCTGATCTGGAAACCTCGGAGTCTCGCTGGGCTTTGGCGTACGTTATGACTTGGTTGAGGGTAGCAGGTGGGGGATCTGTTCTGCCGGCCTGGGTTCGGCGTCATAACACTCTGGTTGTTTCAGTTCTTGCGGCATTGCGTGACACTCCTTGTGATAGCCCTGACTGTGAATACTGCCGGGTAACACACAATCCCGAGGAACAACTCAAACAGCATTTCGGGTTTGATGAATTTCGCCAAACACCGGCTGATGCCCAGGGCCGAAGTTTGCAGCGCGAAATCACATTGGCGGGAATGAGAAACCAGTCGCTGTTGGCCATTATGCCGACAGGTGGTGGCAAGTCTTTATGCTTCCAGCTGCCGGCATTGGTGCGCCACATCCGCAGGGGGCAGATAGCGGTGGTGATCTCGCCTCTTCAGGCGTTGATGAAAGACCAGGTGGACGGCCTGAAGCGCAGAACGGGGCAGGATAATTGTGCGGCACTGTACGGATTACTGACCTCGCCCGAACGCGCTGATGTGCTGCGCCGTATTAGAATGGGAGACATTGCCATTCTTTACGTCTCGCCGGAGCAGTTACGAGGAAAGTCTTTTGCGGATGCCATCTCTCAAAGGGAAATTGGTTGCTGGGTAATGGACGAAGCTCACTGTCTTTCAAAATGGGGGCATGACTTTAGGCCAGACTATCTGTATGTCGGGCGGTTTATACGCACCATGTCAGAGCGTCAGGGAGTGGGGGTGCCCCCCATCGCCTGTTTTACCGCCACGGCTAAATGTGATGTTATCGATGAAATTGTGGAGTTCTTCAGGCGGGAAACCGGTACAGAACTAGCCCGCTATGAAGGTGGGGTTGAGCGCACCAATCTGCAATTCGAGGTTCAGACCGTCGGTGGGCACGGAAAACTAGCTCGAATCGACGAGTTGCTCCATGAACACCTGGACCGGCATGGCACTGCCGGGAGTGCGGTTGTCTTTAGATCATCCCGAAAGACCACGGAGGAAACCTCCGCATATCTGAAAGAGAGGGGCTGGGCTGTAGAGCATTTCCATGCGGGGCTTCTCGCTCCTGAGAAGAAGCGTATTCAGAATGCATTTCTGGGTGGCGAACTCAGAGTCATATGTGCGACCAACGCCTTTGGCATGGGTGTTGATAAGGACGATGTCCGGGTGGTCATTCACGGGGATACTCCTGGCTCACTTGAGAACTATTTGCAAGAGGCCGGCCGGGCCGGTCGCGATCGGGATCCAGCGGAATGTATTCTGCTTTATGACGAGGAGGACTGTGAGCAGCAGTTCCGGTTGGGTGCCATGAATGAACTTAGCCGTAAGGACATTGCCGCTATTCTTCGTGGGCTTCGGCGCATGGATAAATCTCGTAAATCCGAGGGGGAGGTCGTCATCACCACCGGAGAACTTTTGCGTGACGAGTTTGTTGATACGGATATTGTTGCGGATGACCGTTCCGCTGACACCAAGGTGCGCTCGGCGATTTCCTGGCTTGAGCGGGCTGGGTTTGTGGAGCGCAACGAGAACAGCACCAATGTGATTCAGGCGCAGGTCCTTGTTCCATCTCTTGAGGAGGCCCAGGCACGTATCCCCAAACTCAATCTTTCAACGAGGGAAGCGGGCTTGTGGATGGCCATTTTGGCTGTTCTTATGAATGCTGACGCCTCCGACATGGTTTCGGTCGACGAGATCTCCATGTTGCCTGAGTTTAGGGAGTATGCGGCAGGCAATTCTGGGGCAGGCTCCAATCAGGAACAATTGAGCGCGAAAGTGTTCAAAGTCATGGCCGCGATGACTAGTGCGGGTCTGTTGAAGAAGGATACGCTTCTGACTGCGTTCGTCCGGTACAAGGTTGCTGACCACTCTGGCATCAGGATGACGCGTGTTTTGGATCTGGATCGTGCGCTTCTAAAACTTATGAGTGAAGAGGCACCGGATCCGGAGGGATGGATGCCGATTGATATCCGGCTCGTAAATCAAACCCTCTTAACGAGAAATTGTGAATCATCCCCTGAATTAGTGCGGAAACTTCTTAAGAGCCTGAGCGAAGACGGCAGAGGTTTTGCCGGACAATCTGGGAGTATAGAGCTGCGTTTAACTGCTCGTGATCGTTGTCGAGTGCGGGTGCGGCGCCCCTGGGCGCAGATAGTGGAGCTGGCGGAATTGCGACGGCGGGTTGCACAGGTTATCCTGGATGCCTTGCTGGGATGGGTTCCGGCGGGAACCGCTGCTCAGGGGGACTTGAAAGTCGAATTTGCCTATGAGGATCTCGCCAAGGTACTCGAGGCCGACCTGGCCCTGCGTGCTTCCATCAATGATCCGTACGCGGCTATTGAACGAGCGTTGATGTTCATGCATGAGACGGATGTCATGATCTTGCAACGGGGGTTGGCCATCTTTCGTTCGGCCATGACAATCAAACTGTTGCCCGAGGCCGGGAATCAGCGTTATTCAAAGGAACACTACGAAGCCCTTCGTAATCACTACCAGGAACGGGTTTTCCAAGTACACGTGATGAATGAATACGCGAAACATGGATTGACTCAGATCCAGGAGGCTTTGCGCCTGGTGCTTGCATATTTCTCGATGGACAAGGAAATGTTTATCAGGAAATTCTTCAATGCAAATGGTGATATGCTGCTTCGGGCCACATCGGCCCGGTCATATCACCGGATTGTTGATGCACTGGCGAATGAAGATCAGCAGCGTATTGTCACAGCCGATCGTTACAAAAACTTACTGATCCTTGCCGGACCCGGTTCCGGCAAAACTCGGACCATTGTCCACCGGTGTGCCTATCTGCTGCGCGTGAGGCGGGTTCGTCCGGAATCTATCCTTGTTTGTTGTTTCAATCACAAGGCGGCCGTGGAGTTGCGTCGGCGGTTGCGGGAACTTGCGGGAAGGGATGCGCAAGGTGTGACCATTCAGACTTACCATGGATTGGCCTTGCGAATCCTGGGGAGATCGTGCTCAGGGATGGCGGAAACGGATGTTGCCGAAAACAAATTCGACCAGATGATCACTGACGCCACGGCGGTGCTTAAGGGCGATAAACCTGTTCCTGGAGTTGATGCTGATGAGGTGCGGGATAGATTACTCTCCGGCTATGAATTTATCCTTGTTGATGAATACCAGGACATCGATGAGCCGCAATACGAACTCATCAGCGCAATTGCCGGGCGTCGGGAACAGGATGAGGATAAGAAATTCACCATCATGGCTGTTGGGGATGACGACCAGAATATCTATGCCTTCCGCGGGGCTAACGTCGAGTTTATCCGACGGTTCGAGGCTGACTATGCCGCTGACAAGACTTACCTCGTCGAGAATTACCGCTCAACCCGGTACATCATTGACGCTGGCAACAGGGTGATTGCACGCAATCACGATCGCATGAAGACGGGGTATCCGATTCGCATTGATCAGAGTCGGAGCCTTTTGCCGGCCGGTGGTGTGTTTGGCGATTCAGATTCATTGACACGGGGACGGGTAAGCGTGATCGAAGTGGCGGGGGCGAGGGACCAGGCCGGAGCTGTGATAGAGGAAATCAACCGGCTGAAAGACCTCGGAGTGAAAAAACTGGATGATGTCGCTGTGCTGGCCTGGTGTCATAGTGATTTGTCGTTAATTCGTGATCTGGCAGAGCAGGTGGGTATTCCCGTTCAATGGCCTCTTGAGCGCGGGAAACTGCCGTCGTTGCACCGCATGAGGGAGATTTGGCAGATGCTGAAAAGCGTGCGGCAGCGGAAGTCAGAACTCATCCGGGCCTCTGACTTGGCGAAAGAACTTAATCTTTCCGCCGGGACAATCGGCAACAACATGTGGCGCACCATTTTGGGCGAAATGCTTCTGGATTGGCAGGAAGAGACGTCTGATGAGCCTGTGGCGGTTGACGAGTGGATTGACTATGCCTATGAGGTTCTAGCCCAGCGCAAACGCGATGAACGCATAGGGCAGGGTGTATTTCTGAATACGATCCATGGCGCGAAGGGCATGGAGTACAAACATGTACTCTTGTGTGGAAGTGGGTCTGGCATGAGGCCGTCAGAAGGTTATGAAGAGGAGCGTCGTGTGTTTTACGTTGGCATGACACGCGCCCGGGAAAGCCTCGCAATATTCAATCGGAAGGATATCCGAAGTCCTTTGACTGCCGATTTGACCGGCCCTTGCTTCTGCTCGCGCCGTTATGCTGGGCAATCCGGGAAAGAGGCTAATTCAGTGTGCCGTGAATACACCATGTTGGGATTGGAAGACCTTTACATTGATTATCTGGGGGGGCGTCTACCCGCTGATTCGCCGGTGCTTACCATGAAAACGCTCCAGCCAGGGACTATTTTGCAAGTGAGGGAGTCGGGTGATAAGATTCATTTGGCGGCTCCGAACGGTGAAACAATCGCACAGTTATCGGCGAGTGCACGAAAAGAATGGAGCGGTCGCCTTTCGGAGATCGTGGAAGTGCGATTGCTTGGCAGTTGCATCCGCTTACGATCAGATGTTGTGGATGAGAACTATGTCGGACGCCTTCGCGCTGATGAATGGGAGGTTCCCATTTGCGAGGTGGTTTCGAGGGGGGGACGTGGCGCATAATTGTGGGGCGGGTGTCCTCACCCGCCTTGGGCTTCCCAGGTGCCTGTCCAGTCACTTAGGCGGATGGGGACATCCGCCCCACACCATATTGGGAGGGGATCGCCAAAAACCGGAACGGCCCCGCCATGTTGGACGTTAGATTACATTTCGACCAGGATCTGACCCGCTTCCGCGACCGCGCCCACATCGGCGTGGACGGGGCGAGGGAAGAGTAAGAGAATTCTTACCACGGAGACACGGAGGCTCAGAGAAGAAAAGACAATGTGGCGTTTATTTCGCCCACGGAAATACCGTGGCCAAAATAAACGCCACCCTTCTTGAAGGAATACATTGAGAAAGAAGAGATTTTCAACCCACAAAACCTCTCCTCCCTCTCGACTCTTACTTCAAGAGGCGTTTCGCGATTTTCTCGGATGAGGTACTCATCATCCGTGAAAAGCGCGAAACATT
>JBAWZH010000108.1:0-8289 GCA_037143135.1 bacterium | reverse complement strand
GTGGGCGCCATGTTGGTGGCGGCTATTTTTTTTGCTGTCGCCGCCCTTGTTCTGCCTATCCTGCTGGGTCCACGCCGGACGCATGGTCGGGTGAAGGATACGGCTTATGAATGCGGACTGCCTGGCATTGGAGAACGGGCCCGGTTCAGTGTCAAATTCTACATCGTCGCCATGCTCTTCCTTCTCTTTGATGTGGAAGTCGTTTTTCTCATTGGCTGGGCCGCCATGTTCCCCGATTTGATCAAACCTGTCGCGCAAGGCGGCCTGGGATGGTCCATGCTGGTGGGGGGTGTAATTTTTCTTCTGACCCTCGAAGTGGGGCATCTTTACGCCTGGCGGAAAGGCGCGTTCAACTGGGCCTCTACCCGGTCGCGGACGGGCGGGATGTCATGAGCGGGATCATTCACAAGAGTTATGATACGAAGGGTGAGGGACATCAGGTCATTGTCACCCGGGTCGATGCGGCCGTGAACTGGATCCGCAAAAATTCCTGCTGGCCGCAACCCATGGGTCTGGCCTGCTGCGCCATCGAACTCATGGCGGCCGGGGCAAGCCGTTTCGACATTGCCCGTTTTGGCGCCGAGGTGATGCGTTTTTCACCGCGGCAATCCGATTGCATGATCGTGGCCGGAACCTGCGTCTATAAGATGGCCGGCGTGGTGAAGCGGGTCTGGGATCAGATGCCGACGCCGAAATGGTGCATTGCGATGGGCGCCTGCGCCAGCACCGGCGGCATGTACCGCAGTTATTCAGTGGTGCAGGGAGTCGACCATTTTCTGCCGGTGGATGTGTACATCTCCGGTTGTCCTCCACGGCCCGAAGCGCTGCTTGAGGGATTCATGGCCATCCAGCGCAAGATCGAGCATTCGAAGGGGTTCAGCGCATTGAAATCATCTGAACCGGCGCCTGTTGAGGACGGGGCACTGTCGGGGCCCATCATGATCTGTGGCGAATGACTCCATGAACACCTCCAACGCCATTACCCTGTTAAGAGAACGCTTTGGCAGCGATGTTCTGGAACTCCCTGTCTTTCGAGGCGAACAGGGCGTCCAACTCCCCCGTGAGCGGCTTGTGGAGGCCTGCCGGGTTCTGAAGACGGAGTGCGGCTTTGATATGCTGACCGATTTGACCGGCCTTGACAATTTCGGCGACTCGCCCCGCTTCGAGATTCAGTATTTACTGTATTCATTGTCGCATTTATCGCGTCTGCGGCTCTCCGTCGGGGTTCCGGAGGAGGATCCCGTTGTGGACTCCGTGTGCGCCATCTGGGGTACCGCCAACTGGCATGAGCGCGAGGCATTCGATATGATGGGGATCCGATTCACCGGGCATCCGGATCTCCGCCGTATCCTGATGTGGGATGGCTATCCCCATCATCCGCTCCGCAAGGACTTTCCCGTGGCGGGCCTGCCCGCCGAATTACCTGCCACGGCGATGGATGCCGGATCCGTTGAGGTCGCTCCCATGGAGGGCGGCCCTTTTGTCGCGGTGACGGGAACGACCTTCTCGACGCGTCGTGAACCGCGCGCCTGCGATTCCGCCTCCGAGCGTAATCGTTCCGTGAAAGATCCCCACCGGAAGGAGGAGATCTGACATGACCGTTTCAACCAACGATCTGCTCTGGATCGATTCGGCCCACCGCGCCCGTGAAGCCTGGGAACAACAACCCGATTCCGACCGCATGATCATCAATCTTGGGCCGCAGCATCCCAGCACACACGGGGTGTTGCGTGTGGTTTTGGAGTTGGATGGCGAGGACATTACCCGCGTGTGGCCCGATATCGGATATCTGCACCGGGGCGACGAGAAAATTGCCGAGAACATGACCTACCAGCAGTTTCTGCCCTATACGGACCGGCTCGATTATCTGGCTCCGCTCGCCAACAATGTCGTGTATGCCTATGCCGTTGAAAAACTGCTCGGGATTGATGTTCCGCCGCGGTGCCACGTCATCCGCGTGATCTGCTGTGAACTCTCCCGCATTGCCTCACATCTGCTTGGTTTGGGTTGCTACGCCATGGATGTGGGCGCGATGACCGTTTTTTTGTACTGTATGCGGGAACGTGAAAAGGTCATGGATCTGTTCGAGTTGCTCAGCGGGGCGCGTTTCACCAGCAGTTACATGCGTATCGGCGGTCTCGCCAATGATTTGCCCGTTGAGTTTGTGCCGGGCGTGCGGCAATTCCTTGATGGCCTGCCTGCCGCCGTGGACGAGGTTGATGGATTACTCACCCGGAATCGTATTTTTGTTGACCGCACCCGTGGCGTGGGTGTCCTCTCGAAGGAGATCGCCATCGACCTTGGGTTGACCGGACCGAATCTGCGGGCCTCGGGGGTGGAGTGGGATTTGCGCAAGGCGCACCCCTACAGCGCCTATGGGGAGTTTGATTTTGACGTGCCAACGGGTTCGGTTGGCGATTGCTACGACCGTTTCCTGGTTCGCATGGAGGAGGTGCGGCAGAGTCGGCGGATTGTGCAACAGGCTATTGACCGGTTGCCCGGCGGCGCCTGGCATGTGGACAATGGAAAAGTCTTTCTTCCCTCCAAAACGGAGGTGCTCACCCGAATGGAACCCTTGATTCATCAGTTCATCCTGATCACGGAGGGCCTTGATGCGCCGCCGGGGGAAATCTATTTCTCCGCCGAGAACCCGAAGGGTGAACTGGGGTTCCTCATCGTCAGCAGAGGCGGTGGTGTCCCGCACCGGTTGAAGGTGCGTTCCCCCTCCTTTGTCAACCTGCAGGCGCTTCCCGCGCTAGCCGTGGGGCATATGTTGAGCGACATGACCGCCATCCTCGGGAGTCTGGATTTTGTCATGGGGGAGTGTGACCGGTAATATGGCCTTGCACGTTCCCATGGAATTGGAGCAGAGGATGGATGAGATCATCCTGCACTACCCGGAAGACCAGCGCCGGTCGGCTGTCCTCTGGCTGCTTCACCTGTTGCAGGAACAGGTCGGGTTTATCGGTCATGAACAGGTGGAGTGGATAGCCTCCAAACTTCACCTGGCTGAAATCAATGTCTGGGAATTGATCCGGTTTTACCCGATGTTTACCGAGACGCCGCGTGGACGCTTCCACATCAGGGTTTGCCGATCCCTTTCCTGTGAGCAGTGCGGCTGTGGCTCCATTTTCCAGCAACTCCAGAAGGCGCTTGGCGTGCCGCCTGAAACGGTGACCGCCGACGGTTTGTTTTCCGTCTCGCCGGTTGAATGCCTGGCCGCCTGCGGCTCGGGCCCGATGATGATGATCAATGACGAACTCTATGAAAACCTGACTCCCGCTGACGTGGATCGGATCCTTGCCGGCATCCGGACAACGGGCCAGGTCGAAATGCCTGTGCTGGCGCCTGTGCCCCCGGAGCATCCGCTGGAGTGCCGCCTGCTGATGACGGCCATGTCGAAACCCGGCTACACGGGGTTGATCGAGGATTATCTGGCGGTGGGCGGGTATCAATCGCTGCAGAAAGCCTTTTCGCTCAAGCCGGAACAGACGATTCGCGAAGTGGCCGAAAGTCGGTTGAAGGGACGAGGCGGCGCCGGATTCCCCACCGGGGTAAAGTGGAAATATGTCGACCGCCGATCCGGCAAACCGATCTATCTGGTTTGCAACGCGGATGAAAGCGAACCCGGTACTTTCAAGGATCGTCAATTGATCTATCGCGATCCGCACCGGCTGATCGAGGGAATTCTGATTACCTGTTATGCCATTGGGGCCAGGACGGCTTATCTCTATATCCGGGGCGAGTTTGCCGCCGGCGCGAAAATCCTGGCGCGCGCCATTGAGGAGGCGCGGGAACGCTTTCTGGTGGGGCGTAATATTCTGGAAAGCGGTTTCGACTGCGATATCTTCATCCATCGCGGCGCCGGCGCCTATATCTGCGGTGAGGAAACAGGCTTGATTGAGTCGCTTGAAGGAAAACGCGCCTATCCCCGGATCAAACCGCCGTTCCCGGCGGTAAAGGGGTTGTTCAACTGTCCGACGGTTGTCAATAACGTGGAAACCCTCTGTACCATCCCATTCATTATTCAGAACGGCAGCGAGTGGTTCCGTTCGCTGGGCGTGCCCAATTCATATGGCACCCGCATCATGTCGGTGAGCGGGGCCGTGAAACGGCCGGGCTGCTTTGAGATTGAAATGGGCAAGGTAACCCTCCGGCAGTTGATTGACGAGGTGTGCGGCGGCACGCGCAGTGGACGTCCCATCAAGGCCGTGATCCCCGGCGGAAGTTCAATGCCCATGTTGCCTCCGGATCAATTGGACGTTTCGCTGGATTTTGACGCTCTTTCCGCTGCCGGTTCGATGGCGGGTTCCGGGGGCGTGATCGTCCTGGATGAGACGGATGATATCGTCGAGCGCGCCCTGAATGTGGCCCGGTTCTATGCCCATGAATCCTGCGGGCAATGTACACCCTGCCGGGAGGGCACCTTGTGGATGGAGAAGATTCTGCACCGCATGCATACAGGGAAGGGACGTCCCCAGGATGTTGATTTGTTGATGGATGTGGCCAATCATATCGATGGCACCACGATTTGTGCGCTGGGTGAGGCCGCCGCCTGGCCGATCAAGGGGTTCCTTCGTCACTGCCGCGCCGATTTTGAACGTGCGGCAGGGGGAGGGCGGTTATGAGCGAGTCAATGATCAACTTGAAAATCAATGATCAATCCGTGCTGGCCCCGGCCGGAGTCAACCTTATCGAGGCGGCCAAACTGATCGGTGTCGAGATTCCACATTTTTGCTACCACCCCTCCCTGTGCATCGCCGGGAACTGCCGTATGTGTGTGGTGGAAGTGGCCACGCTGAGGACGTCGCCAACCGGACAGCCTGTTCTGGAGTGGAACCCGAAGTTGACCATTGCCTGCAATACCACCGTGGTTGAAGGCATGGAAGTCAAGACCGACACTCCCCGGGTGCTGGAGGCACGGCGCGGTGTCATGGAATTCCTGCTCATCAACCATCCCCTGGATTGTCCGATCTGCGACCAGGCCGGTGAATGCCGGTTGCAGGAATTGGCGGTGGATTATGGCCAGGCGGAAAGTCGCTTCGTCGAGGAGAAGGAAAAGAAACCCAAGAAAACCCCGCTCGGCCCGAAGGTGATTCTCGATGACGAGCGCTGCATTCTCTGCTCGCGCTGTATCCGGTTCATGCGCGATGTGGCCAAACAGGACTGCCTGGGGTTTGTCGGGCGCGGCAGTCATTCCACGCTGACGTATTATCCGGGGCACGAACCCGATTCGAATTATTTGCTGAATACCGTTGATCTGTGCCCTGTCGGCGCCCTGACTTCGGTTGACTTCCGTTTCAAACAACGGGTGTGGTTTCTGAAACAGACCCGCAGTATTTGTCCCCATTGCGCGACGGGGTGTAATACCGTTATTTCCTCGCGGGAAGATCAGGTCTATCGGCAGACCCCGCGCGACAACGAGGCCGTTAACGTGTGCTGGATGTGTGACGAAGGCCGCCTGAATTATCGGTTTGTGAATGATGCGCTCCGGTTAAGGGATCCTGTGGCAAAAGTCGCCGGGAAACCGGCTGAGGTGATGAACTGGCCCGACATGACGCGGCTGGTTTCTGACGCACTGACCGCTCATCGCGACGCGGGCACGGGGCAGATTGCCTTTGTGGGATCAGCGAGGGCGACAACCGAGGAGTTATTCCTGTTTCGTCAACTGGCGGATGCCGTGAAGGTCAGCCTGAGCGATGTCATTCCGCACGATGGGCAGGCCGACTCCTTCCTGGTGAAAAAAGACCGTACCCCCAATATGCGGGGCGCCCTCCTCACCGGTGTGGCCGCCTCTCCGCCCGGCCGCCACATTCCGCTGATCGCGCAGGGCATTGAAGAGGGCCGGATCACGGCGTTGGTCGTACTGGGTGAAAATGTGGCGGCGGCGGGCATCGGCCCGGATTTGCTTGCAAAACTGGCGTGTCTCGTGGTCATCGATGTCTTGCCCGGCGCCACGACGGAGGCCGCCCATTATCTCCTCCCAGGGGGATCGTTTGCTGAAAAGGCGGGAACCTTCATCAACGAGGTCGGCCGTATCCAGAAAATCAATCCGGCGGTGGCATCACCCGGACAGGCGCGACCGGAGTGGAAAACTCTCGCCGCCTTGCTGGAGCGATTGGGACACCCGGGTTATTCTGATTTGGACCGTGTATTCAACCAGATGGCGAAGACCCTGGCGCCGCTGGCAGGCTTGACGTTCGGGAAGATCGGTTCACAAGGAGTACAACTCAATGTGGAGTGATCCTGTCATTCTGGAGTGGATTCTGATCGGCGTGAAGATTCTGGTCATCTTCGGGTTGGTGCTGACGATCGTGCCCTACACGGTGCTTGCCGAGCGCCGAATCTGCGCGTGGATCCAGGATCGAGTCGGTCCCAACAGGGTCGGGTTCCAAGGCCTGCTTCAGCCGATCGCCGACGGACTGAAACTCATGCTGAAAGAGGACATGCTCCCGAACCATGTCCATAAGGTCCTTTTCACTCTGGCTCCCGCGTTGGTGTTCATGCCGTCGTTGATGATTCTGGCCGTCATTCCCTGGGGGAGCACCATCGGCCCGATGAAATGTGTGGTATCGGACATGAACGCCGGGATGCTGTTTGCCCTGGCGCTGGCGTCCTTCACGGTGTACGGCATTGCGCTGGCCGGCTGGTCGAGTAATTCGAAGTATGCCTTTCTGGGAGGAGTGCGCTCGGTGGCGCAGATGATCTCCTATGAAATCTGCCTCGGCCTGAGTCTTATCCCGATCTTCATGCAGGCGGGAAGCCTGAACCTGGGAACGATTGTCGGGTATCAGACCCAGCACGGCTGGTTGATTCTTTACCATCCCCTGGCGTGTTTCATCTTCGTTACCAGTCTCTTTGCCGAATGTAACCGAACCCCGTTTGACCTTCCTGAAGCGGAACAGGAATTGGTGAGCGGTTACCATACGGAATACAGTTCGCTGAAATTCGGGCTTTTTTATCTGGGCGAATACGCCAACATGCTGGTGGCATCGGCGTTGGTCACAACACTGTTCCTGGGCGGATGGTCGCTGCCTTTCGCGCCATTCAATGCGCCCGCAACTCGGGTCTGGGTCGGATTGATTCACGTGATGGTTTTTGTCGCCAAGGTGTGCTCCGTGCTATTCTTCTTCATCTGGGTGCGGTGGACTGTGCCGCGCTTCCGGTATGACCAACTGATGGGACTGGGCTGGAAGGTGTTCTTCCCCCTGGCGCTGGTCAATATCCTGGTGGTTGCGGTAATCATGGCTTGTAAGGCAAACCTATGATCGTGAAACGCCCAAAACTCTCGTTCTGGGACAGGATCTATGTGCCACAGATCCTCATGGGCCTTTGGACAACCCTGAAGCATATTCCGCGGAAGAAGTTCACCCGGCAATACCCTGAGGAGAAGCCGCCTCTTCCGGAACGCTATCGGGGCGTGCCGACACTGGTGCGTGATCCTGAGCAACGGGTTAAGTGCGTGGCCTGTCAGTTGTGTGAGTTTGTCTGCCCGCCCCGTGCAATCCGCGTCATTCCCGGGGTGCGGGCTGAGACTCCCTCGGAGGCCAAGGTCGAGAAGGAACCCGAGGATTTCATCATCGACATGGGGCGGTGCATTTACTGCGGCCTGTGCGAGGAAGCCTGCCCGGAGGAGGCGATATTTCTGAAGAAGCATTACGCGATGGCAGGCTATTCCCGGGAGCACATGGTTTTGCATAAGGACAAACTTCTGGAAATGGGCGGGATTCGCGCCGATCGGATCGGCAAATGGAAGAATAAATAAGCGTATGACGGTCGTAGATTCATTATTTCTGTTCTTCAGCGTGGCGCTGGTACTGAGTGCCGTGATGGTCATTGTCAGTCCCCATGCGGTGGTCAGCGCGCTCTATCTGACGCTGGTGTTTACCTTTACCGCCGGACTGTACATTTTGTTGCAGGCGTTCTTCCTGGCGGTACTTCAGATCCTGGTCTATGCGGGCGCCATCATGGTATTATTCCTTTTCGTCATCATGTTGCTTGATAGGCGGGAGCCTTGCCGATGGTGGTCAAGAAACCTTCCCGCCCTGGTGGGTGGGCCGATGGTGGGACTGACCTTCGGTGTTGCGGTGTGGGCGACGCTTAAGCGCACGACATGGCCGGAGGTGGCGCCGGAAACGCTCTTCAGGGGTGATTTGGCGCAGGTTATGACCCCGGTGTTCACCCGTTTTCTGTTACCCGTGGAGATCACGGGCTTGTTGTTGCTGGCGGCCACGATCGGTGTCGTCGTACTAACCCGGAAGGAGGGTCAGCCATGATGATCGGCCTGAA
>JBAWZH010000107.1:0-8316 GCA_037143135.1 bacterium | reverse complement strand
TCTTCATGCGATGAAAACCCGAGATCGGCAACGTTCCAGTATTCAATCCGGTTTGCCCAGGGCGCATAACGCTTCTGGATCATGGGCCGGTGCTCTGTTTCGTCGAGCGCGATAATGAGGTCGGTTTGGTGAAAATCCTCCTCCTCAACCTGGCGAGGAAATCGTGACGCAGTGTCATCCATGACCTCCAGGCGCTTAAGCCGATTGAAGGCATGGGCTGAAAGGGGTCCGGGATTGTCCACGCCCAATTCGATGGCCACGCCGCGGGAATCAGCCCGGGCGTCCAGCGACAGCCGGGCGGCATGCCGGTTGAACAGGATCTCCGCGAACCGGCTCCTGTAGTAATTCCCCGTGCATAAAAATAGAACCTTGATAGGCATGGGCATGGATTATCAGGATTGCCGCCTTGCCGGTCAAGAGAGGTTATGCAAAAGTACAGCGCCATGAGTCAGACACCAGAACAACCCGTCGGCGTTACGGTCGGATCCCGCGTTTGGATCAGTCTGCTTAAGGATCATGGGACGGTACGATCCGTGAGCCGCGACGGTAAAAGGGCGGTGGTGGATGTCAATCAGGTCAGCCTGAATGTCCTGGTTTCGGGGTTGAGCAGTCCCCGCCCGCTCCGGAAGAAGGAACGTCATGGCGAGGTTCACGCCCGGCGCCCTCACCCGTCCGGTGGTGGGCGACGTGAGATCGATATGCACGGGTTACGGGTTGAGGAAATGCTGCTCCGGATGGAGCGGTTCCTGAATGACGCCATTCTGGAAGGCTGTGAGGAAGTCCGCGTTATTCATGGCCATGGATCAGGCGCATTGCGCACGGCCCTGCACCAGCGCCTGAAGAAAATGGGAATCCGTCATTTCAGGCTGGGAGACATCGGCCAGACGCCGGGCGGCGACGGGGTGACGATTATTTCGCTGTAGTGGACTCCTCACATTGCCACATCATGGATGGCGAGCGCCTTGTCACCAAGGCCCTTATTGGCCTCCTCGAGTGTCTCGCGGCTGGCGAGGACGCAAACGGGGCTCGAGCCGAGACCGGCTTCAAGCGTTTCCAGCAACGCGATGCGGGCCGCTTCCGGGGTGACGGCGAGCCGCGCCTGATAGAAGGACTCCCGCAGTTCGGGAGTGACTCCCTGCACATGGCGGGCAAGCGCTTCGCCGGTGACTTCACCCGGTCGCAGCGGTTTTTCGTCGCCCTTGGCGGTTCCAATGATGGCCCGGTCAATGTCGGACTGAGACCAGTTCGCGGATCGCACGTAGTCCGGCGTCCGGGCAAAGATGTCCAGGGTGCGGGTGATATGGGGGTCGCGGAAAGAGGTCATGAAGAGCGTGCCAGCAAGCGGATGATAGGAAAAGTCCGCGCCATAGGCGTTTCCCTTGAGGCGGATTTCGCTGAGAAAATAGTCAAACCGAACCATGTGGGCGCCGATAATCAAGGCGGCGGAACGGGGATTGATCAACGTCGGCGCCGACATGGCCTGGGCACAGTGGGCCACCTGGATGGGGACGGCAAGGCCGGTGCGGGGATTTGAGATTTGAGATTTGAGATCTGAGATCTGAGATCTGAAATCTGAGTTTGAGATCTGAGATCTGAAATCTGAGACTGTGCCGTCGCCGTCTTCAATCGAACCTTTCGGGTAGATCCAACTGGTGAAGGCTTTTTCCACGGTTTCAAAAGCGCCATCGGAACCTGTGAAACTGACGGCAAGGCGGGCGGGGGAGAGGATAAAGGATCGGATGCGTTCGATGCGATCCATCAGAAGTTCGGACTCCTTGTCAAAGTGATCGCAGAGTTGCGCCGCGAGCGCCACCTGGGGAATGCCGTGACATTGCTCGTCAAGCGCCCCGATGGGGTTCAGGTATTGTCCGGCGTGGGTCTGGGCGTAACCGAGTCCGTTTTCCATGATATCGCTCCGGTAACCGGAACGCGTCTGGGCGAGCACGTCGCGAAGGCGGTTCCGGTCGCGGGGATCAACGGAGAAAACAAGGTCATGGAGAACCCCCATGGCCTTGTTCATCTGACTGTCGAGAGCCTTGCAGGCAAAGCGCAAGGTCAGCACGGGCAGTCCCCGGATTGTGGCGTGATGCTGAAAGGAGGGCGAACAGGAGATGCCGCCGGTTGACGCGGCCACCCGTCCCGCCATGGATTCGTAATTCATTCCGGCGGCGCCAAACTTGGTGATCGCGTCGCAGTAATGGGGAAGAAATGACCAGAGTTCATCCGGCAATCCCGCCAGATTGAAGCTGAACTGCAGGTAGTTCACGCCATTGGAGAAAACATCATTCCGGAGAAGGGGGATATGAGATATGAGATTTGAGATCTGAGATGGGGAATCTGAAATGCGCAGACTGCTCAGAATGGTAGGAATGGCGCGTGGTTTCGCGGGAAGATCCCGCACGGCGAGCCGCGGGAGGAGAGCAATCTTTTCGGGCGAGTTCGGGATTCCGGCGGATTCCTCAATGGCCGCGGCCTGATCGGCAATCCGGCGGGTCTCGGTCTCCGTTCGGCGGTTGCGTTCAGCGGCCATACGCCCGGCGAAAGCGGCGTCTGTCCGGGCCTGACACTCCTTGTCCGGGCTGAGCACGGTGGTGAGTCGATGGGGGTTGTTGACCAGTTGCTCCAGGATGAGGCGGGAGAAGAGGGCCGGGTCTGAAGCATACCGGCTCCGGCAGGTTTCGAGGTGACGGCCCATATCCATGAACGTCAGCGGATCTGCGCCGTGAATCCAGGCGCCCAAGACCCGGTTCATGGTGTGGAGGGGGAACAGCGTTGGGATTTCGAGGTAATGGTAGGCGGTTTGCTGGAAGGCGGATTCAACCCACTCCGGCTTCAGTCCCTGTTTAACGAGAGCGGTCAGGGAGGTCAGGATAACGGTCTCGAAGGCGTCAACCCGTTCCGGTTCACTCCCTTTGATTCCGAGCGTGAAAAGGGATTCCGGGCCCAGATCCAGGTCGCCGCAGTCCAGGATGTCGTGCCCCAGTTGAGAGTCAATCAGGGCCTTTTTCAGGGGAGCGGCCTCATTGCCGAAGAGGATATAGGTGAGGACATGGCGGAGCACGGCGAGTTCGGGATCCAGGGCATTCCCGGTCAGCCAGGTCATGGCCAGAAAGGTTTTTCCGGACAGCGAATCCTCCTGCGAGGCGGGATAGGTTTCCCGGCAACGGGCGGGGGCGGCCCAGTGTTGCTGGCGCGCCGGAATCGGCGGGGGTGGACGGCGTTCCATCCCTTCAAGACGCGGGGCGAGAAAGGCGAGATAATCAAGGGTGGGGATGTCGCCATAAAAATAAAAAAAGGCGTTTGACGGGTGGTAATGATCCTCGTGGAAACGTTTGAACCGGGCATAGGTCAGGTCGGGAATGGATTCCGGATGGCCCGCATAATTCAGGGCATAGGCGGTGTCGGGAAGCAGGCGTTTGATCCAGGTATAGAATAATTTGCTCTCCGGACTTGAGAATACTCCCTTCATCTCGTTGTAAACGATGCCGCTCACGGTCAACGCTCCGGCGGGGTTGGCGGGATCCGCCGGGGCGAGGTGATGTCCTTCGCGTTGAAACGTGCTCTCGCTCAACAAGGGGTGAAAGACGGCGTCACAATAGACTTCGGCCAGGTTAAAGAGATCCTGCCGCACGTTGCTGGAGACGGGGTAATAGGTGCAGTCAGGGCCGGTCATGGCGTTGATAAACGTGGCCACGCTCGACTTCAGCATCTCGAAGAAAGGCTCGCGAACGGGGAAACGCTGTGAGCCGGCCAGGACGGAATGCTCCAGAATATGGGGGACGCCGGTGTCGTCCGGCGGGGGAGTGGGGAAGCAGACGGAGAAGAGGTTTTCGGTGTCCTGGGTATGCAGATGCAGGACGCGCGCGCCGCAGGCGGTGTGCTCCAGTTCGATCACGACGCCCTGCGGGACGGAAAGGGGGGTGACTTTTTTTACCGTAAAACCCTGGATGATGGCGCCCGGCTGGATTGCGGATTCACGTTCAGACATGGATACTCCCTCTTCGCTTGGATGCGGCCAAGATGGGGCAAACAATCCGTGCCGTCAACCTCCAACACGAATCAACTGATTGACTTCTCATGGATTTCTAACACAATTCTTTTTCCTTTTGTAATCATTTAGCACTAAACTGTGGCATTTCAATGGCGAGGTACATGGATGACCAGAAAACATATCGTGGTTGTTGAGGATGAGGCGGATATCCTGGATCTGCTTACCTATAACCTGACGCGCGAGGGGTATGACGTCACGGGAATAGGGAACGGGGAACTGGCGCTTCGGGATATTCCCCAGCGCAGACCCAGCCTGATTCTTCTGGATCTCATGTTGCCGGGCGTGGGCGGGTTGGAGATCTGCCGGTTGCTGAAGGCCAAACCCGAAACCGCCACCATCCCGATTGTCATGCTGACCGCCCGCGGCGAGGAATCGGATATTGTGACCGGATTGGCGCTGGGCGCGGACGATTACATCACCAAGCCGTTTAATATGAAGATCCTGGTCGCCCGGATTCATGCGGTGCTCCGGCGCCGCGAGACGGTTCCGGTGAAGGCGGATGAGATTCTGAAGGTTCATGACATTACGATTAATCCGGGACGGCATGAGGTGGTGTGCGGAAAGACGTCGGTTGAACTGACGGCCTCGGAGTTCCGGCTCCTGCATTTTCTCGCGCAGCGCCCGGGTTGGGTGTTTACCCGGGAACAGATTGTCGATGGCGTCAAGGGCGAGGACTACGCCGTGACAGACCGGGCCGTGGATGTCCAGATGGTGTCACTTCGCCGTAAACTGGGAAAACGCGGGGACTACATCGAGACCGTTCGTGGAGTCGGATACCGGTTCAAGGAGTAACCATGCATCGCAGGCGATTATTTTGGCAGATCTTCAGCTATTTTCTGGTGGTCACGCTCGGCGCGCTGATTGGAATCGCCTGGTATGCCGAACATTCTCTTCGTCAATTCCACCAGCATCAGACGGCGTCGGATCTCGAGATGCGCGCACAGTTGTTTGCCAGAAATCTGCCTCACCCGCTGGATCAGGACCCCGGCGCGGTGGATAGGCTGTGCAAGGAACTGGGACGGCTGACAACGACCCGGATCACGGTCGTTTTGCCGGATGGCCGTGTTATCGGGGATTCGTCCGAGAATCCCGAGGTGATGGATAATCACCGGAGTCGCCCCGAAATTGCGGTCGCGTTCGCCGGTGGAAACGGTCAGTCGATTCGGTACAGTGACACATTGGCCCGGCGCCTGATGTATTTTGCCCTTCCCGTCATGCAGGACGGGAAAGTGGCCGGCGTGATCCGCACCTCCCTGCCCCTGGCGGTTGTGGAAGATTCGCTGAGCGCGTTTTACAGCCATATCGTCTGGGGCGCGTTGAGCGTTGTGGCTGTATTTGCCCTCCTGGCATTCGTCTTATCCCGGCGGATCAGTCGTCCACTGGAGTATATGCGGCAGATTTCGGAACAGTTTGCGCAGGGCGATTTGAATGCCCGTGTTCCGGTGCCGGATACGGCCGAACTGGGATCCTTGGCTCGTACGATGAACCAGATGGCGGCACAACTCAGCGAGCGGATTCGAATGGTGGCCACCCAGAACCAGGAACAGCGGGCGGTATTGGCCAACATGGTGGAGGGAGTGGTGGCCGTGGACGGCGCCCAGCATATCTTGCATGTCAATCCGGCCGCATGCCGGTTATTGGGACTCAAGTCCGATGACGTCCGGGGTCGGCACATCCTGGAGACGGTTCGCAATATTGACTTGCAGGAATTCCTGACGGCGGTACTGACGGCGGAAGGATCCCTGGAGCGGGATATCGTGTTGCGGGACGAAACGGATCGTTTCATTCAACTTCATGGCACGGCGTTGAAAGATGCCGCCGGTGTCAGCATCGGCGCGCTGGTGGTCATGAATGACATTACCCGGATGAAGCGGCTGGAGGCCTTGCGCCGCGATTTTGTCGCCAATGTGTCGCATGAACTCAAGACTCCCATCACGACATTGAAGGGATGCGTGGAAACGTTGACGGACGGGGCTCTCGAAAGACCGGAAGAGGCCAAGCGGTTTCTGGAGATGATGGAACGCCAGGCGAATCGACTCGAGGTGATGGTTGAGGATCTCTTGAGTCTATCCCGTCTTGAACATGAATCTGAACGGGGCGGTGTGATTCTGGTTCCCGGGGCGATCAACGACGTGCTGGCTCGTGCCGTTCAGACATTCTCCGCCCGCGCGGAGGCCCGCGGAATTCTGCTGGTCATGGATTCTTCCGAGATGCTGGAGGCTCCGATCAATGCTCCGTTGCTGGAGCAGGCGGTTGGAAACCTCCTGGATAACGCCATCAAGTACAGTTCGGGGGAATCCAAAATATCAGTGACGGCGGTTCAGTCCGGCCCCGCCCTGATCGAGATCAGGGTTGCCGACCAGGGGCCTGGCATCGAGAAGAGGCATCTGGAACGGATCTTCGAGCGCTTTTACCGGGTCGATCAGGCCCGCAGTCGGGCGATGGGCGGCACCGGCCTGGGGTTGGCCATCGTCAAGCACATCGCCATCGCTCACCATGGCAGTGTGGCCGTGGAAAGCACGCCGGGCCAGGGCAGTATTTTTGTCATCCGCCTCCCGAAAGCCTGAAGGTTCTCATTTCGCCAGGTCATCGAGTCTGGTAGAGTCGAAGGTCATGACAACGACTCAAGAGCAATCCGAAACGGCGGATATCGAAACATCATCGGATGACTACGCTTCCCGTTTCGAGGGGCCGGTTGGCGAATGGTTTCTGACCGTCCAGGAAGACATCACAGCCGGAATGCTGGCGGGTTCGCCCGGTGTTTCCATCCTTGATGTAGGCGGTGGGCACGGGCAACTGGCGATTCCGTTGTGCCGACGCGGCTATCCCGTGACGGTGCTGGGGAGTGATGAGACCTGCCGGCGCCGGATTGCAGGCATTGTGGAGAGCGGCACATGCCGGTTCGTGACGGGCAATGTTGTGGCGCTTCCTTTCCCGGATCAATCCTTTGACACCGTGATCTCGTTTCGTCTGCTGCCGCACTGCGCCGCCTGGCCGGTTTTGATTCGGGAACTCTCGCGGGTGGCAAAGCGGGCGGTAATCGTGGATTATCCCACCAGCGAAGGACTGAATGCGATTGCCCCGGCCCTGTTCGGCGCCAAGAAGAAACTGGAAGGCAATACCCGTGAGTGGCGGATGTTCCGGCAGGCCGAGGTGGAGGCAGAGTTCTTAAAGCAGGGGTATGTGCTACACCGCCGGAGTCCTCAATTCTTTCTTCCCATGGTCCTGCACCGCGCCCTGCGATGCCGGGGTCTCTCCAAGGCAATGGAGGCAATCTGTCGCCGTCTCGGGCTGACGAAACGCTGGGGCTCGCCGGTGATTGCGGAGTACCGGAGGAAGTCATAACAATCCATTTTTTCGGAATAACAGGATGTAAAAGGGGCTACTATGGAAAAATTTGGGCACTTTGATGAAACGACCAAAGAGTATGTGGTGACGACGCCTTCCCATTAAATACAAAGATACCCCCAAGGAGTTCCCATGCTGCCCTATCCCCATTTCCCGACTCGTCTGGTTCACGATCTGTCCGGTATCTGGGACTTTGCCTTTCTTGGGGCGGTCGATCTGGATGCCCTGAATGTTGCGGAAATTTCTTTCCACGATCATCTTGCGGTTCCGGGATCTGTGCGACGAGATGGGCTTCCTGGTCTGGGAAGAGGTCCTGGGGTGGGGTTACAATGAACAACAGTGGGCCGCGCCTGGGTTTGCCGAGGGCAACGTTGATCAGGCCGCGCGTATGGTCGCCAACAGTTACAACCATCCTTCCGTCATTATATGGGGTTTTCTGAACGAGGGTGGCAGTCATTTGGCTGAAACCCGTCCTGTATCCTGACTGGTACGCGATTGACCGGGAACAGGTGCGCCCCTTGGAAGAAATCGTGCCCTTCATCCACCATTGCCAGAAGATCCTGGGGGAAATGGGGCAAGGCGACAAACCCTTCATCATTTCCGAGATCGGCGCCGCTGCCTTGTACGGTTGGCGAGACCAACTACACGCCCATTACAGCGAGGAATACCAGGCGGAATACCTGCAGACGGTCTGCCAGGAGGTGATGGCGAACGACGGCATCGCCGGGGTCGCCATCTGGCAATTCTCTGACTGCCGAACCTACTCCAGCGCCCTGGCCCTGGGTCGGCCGCGCACCTTCAACAACAAAGGAAGTCTTGATGAATACCGCCGTCCCAAACAGGCCGTACAGGTGGTCAAGGAAATCTTCCGCGGAAAGTGACGGAGAAGCAAATATCCTGGCCCCCTGTTTTCCCCA
>JBAWZH010000106.1:0-8322 GCA_037143135.1 bacterium | reverse complement strand
CGTGGGGACGAATCTGTATGCATGGCGCTCTTCCGTTACCTGCTCGGTGGCGCAATCCTCGATTGAGTCTGGTGTCAACTGGCGTGCCACCGGCTGGGCTGGAACAGGGTCTGTCCCTCTTCTTGGCGCAACGAACACATCGGGTGCGGTTGTGCTGACTGGTCTCGTTTCTTCGATCAATTGGAATTGGGCGGCATCATTTGCGATCACTAATGTTATAGCATCCCAGAGGCCTGGAACAAAACTGGTCGACATTTCGTACGACATTTTAAGCGATGTTGCCAACTCCGCGCCGATCTCCCTTGCTGTGAATCAAAACGGAACACCTGTTCCCACTAACGCTCTCAGCGGGGCTGTTGGCTCGGGTGTTGTGCCGGGGACGGGCAAATCGATAGTCTGGAACGCGGGAACCAATTGGAACGGGAATGCGGCAACGTTGAACTTCATCGTGCAGCATGCGACAGCCCCGCAGTTTGTTTCATCCAATAGCTGTTTTGTCGATTCACGGGACTATTTACTTTCGGTCGCATCGGCCCATGGGACA
The DNA here is from genome assembly GCA_037143135.1 of bacterium. Classification (GTDB taxonomy): domain Bacteria; phylum Verrucomicrobiota; class Kiritimatiellia; order CAIKKV01; family CAITUY01; genus JAABPW01. The sequence goes on along the minus strand of JBAWZH010000106.1, from coordinate 7,778 downwards.
CCATCACCTGCCGTGGGGACGAATCTGTATGCATGGCGCTCTTCCGTTACCTGCTCGGTGGCGCAACAATCGAGCGAGACCGGTCTCAACTGGCGCAATACGGGTTGGTCGGGAATGGGGTCGGTTCCAGCCACTGGAACAACAAATACGACGGGTAGTATTGTTCTAACGGGATTAGTGTCCTCGATCAACTGGAACTGGGATTCTTTATTTTCGATTACCAATGTCACCGCTACCCAGCGACCAGGAACCAAGATGTTGGACATTAGTTACGATCTCAAGACCTTCGGAACAAACTGGGTAAATGTATCAATGGGAGTAAGTAATGTGGGAGTTGCCGTTTCATCGGTTAATCTCACAGGCGATATCGGCGACATGCTTTCCGGAGACGGGAAATTGGTTACCTGGGATATGGGCGCGGACTGGAATGGGAATTCAGCCGACTTGGATATTGTGCTGACGGCCCAGGCTCGACAGCGACCAGAGAAGAGCGATCCAACAGCGACGTCATGGGCTCTTACCAATACGCGTTGGGTGAAGAACATTTATGCGGATGGTGCAATTACAATGACCGATCGTTCTACAGGCATGATGTGGATATATGATCTTGCGTGGTACGGTGCTCATACGACCTACTGGAATGTGTCGGTTAAATACTGCACGAATTCGTCTTATGCGGGGCATACGGATTGGGTTATGCCTAACCTTTCGCAATTGCAGGCCATGTATTCGCAGAAAGCAGTTTTCCTTAACGTGTACCCATTTCGGTTCTGGACCTCCACTTCAGCGGGAGGTGGAAATTATTATGTTGTCTGGATGGATAGTGGATCAACGGGCACTGAATCCTCTTCAATGGCTGCTACAGTATGGCCATGTCGTCCGGCTAATTGGGGAGGGCTTCCGCAGTCCGCGGCAACAAACTCAGCAAGAATCAGCGCAAGTGCGGATTCCCGTGATTACAAAGTTTTGGTCTCCTCTATGTTCGGATCACCGTATCCATCCGCCGGAACAAACATTTTTGCTTGGAGGTCAACAATCACGGCGTCCGTTGAGGTCGCTTTGGGGTATACTCTTAACGGTTGGTCGGGCACAGGTTCTGTTCCTATTTTTGGCTACACCAACAGCATTGGTGCAATCTTGCTAACGAATCTCGTGTCATCCATTACCTGGAATTGGCAAACTTACATGATTGAAGGCGTGATTACCGGAAGCGTAGAGCAACCTGGGAAGATTTGTGTGGCTGCGATGCGCTCCTCATTGGATTCACAGATGAAGTCCAACACCAATATGATCTATAGCACAATAGCAACTGGTGGGTGTTTCAGGATTCAAGCATTGCCAACCCCGTCAGACTTTTGGGTAAAAGCGTTTATTGATGTGAACAACGATGGTGTTTGGAGCCCGCTTGAACCCATTGGTTCCTTTGCGGGGAACCCGATTTACCTGACCAATAACTTTATAGGCGCAAACATCACAATGGCATATGGAGACTGGGATGGCGACGGGATCACGGATGATCAGGAGGCCTATGTTTTGATGACTGATCCCACAAATTCATTAAGCCCAATTCAGGTGGATGATGATGGGACTAACGACCCCGTTCCTGGAGATCCCGAAACAAGCGATCCCTCGGAAAATGGAACACGAGACCATCCTTATGATTCAATTCAAAAGGCAATCAATGTGGCGCCAAGTGGTTCCGTCATTGTGGTAATGGATGGGTCATATTCCGGGGTTGGCAATCAGGATATCAACACGAAGGGGAAACCAATAACCATTCGTTCGATGCATGGCTATAACTCGACAGTGATTGACGCGGCAAGCGTCAACAGTGGGTTTATCTGTGCCAGCAATGAGACCGCCCTGACGGTCATCAAAGGGTTTACCATTCACACATGGGCATCATTCTTCGGGCAACCAGGCGTTCTGTGTAGAAAGGCAAGTCCGACAATCGAGGATTGCAGGTTATGGGATTGCGGGGTGGCTGGGATCTATTGCACCAACAATGCGAACCCCATCATCCGGCGGACGATTATCGAGGCAAATGCAGGGGGCGTTGTCTGTTACGGCAGTTCGCCGACCTTGGACAGTTGTCTTGTTCAGTCAAATTTCTCAGGACGCGGAGCCGGAGTGTATATGGAAAACAATTCGAATCCGTATCTCGTGAATTCGCTTATCGTAAGAAACCGTAGCACCAACGATGGTGGCGGCCTCTACGTGGGCACTGGATGCAGTCCAACCGGTATTAATTGTACGGTGGCGTATAATGTTGCCACGAATCGTGGCAGTGCTCTGTCGACAGCAGGGGCTCCCTTGTTCAAGAATTTCATTATTTGGGGTAATTCCGATGCTTCGTCCGATCCAATTGACCTTCAGGCGGCGGCAACGTTCACTTACAGTTGCGTTCAGGAGTTTCACCCTGGGACCGGTAACAAGACGACTGACCCCATGTTTGTAAGTGGAGTCGATTATCAATTGCAGGCAAATTCACCATGTATAGACGCCGGAACCTCTGTCGGTGCTCCGGCTCTCGATTACGCAGGTCAAATAAGGCCTTTGGATGGAGATGGTAACGGGAATGCCGTTGTAGACATTGGCGCTTACGAACGGGCTGAGTACACATATGTCTGCACGAATGCGATGACTCACTATGTTTCGGCCAGTTCAATTTCGCCGCAAATTCCTTATACGAATTGGGCAACGGCCGCACAACGCATACAGAGCGCCGTTGATGTGGCGTACCCTGGCTCACTGATTATGGTCAGCAACGGCGTCTATGTATCAGGTGGGCGAGTGGCGCGTGGTTCTCTGACAAACCGCGTAGCTATCACCAAGGCCATCACGGTACAAAGTGTTAGCGGCCCTGGAGCAACGATCATTCAGGGTTTAGGTCCGCATGGTGATGCGGCAATACGCTGTGTGTATTTGGGAACTAACGCGATCTTGTCTGGATTCACCCTCACGAACGGGGCAACCCGGGGATATAGTGGAGATCATGCTTTGGAGCAGGCTGGTGGTGGGGCATGGCTGGAGCCGTCAAGTGTATTGACTAACTGCGTTATCATTGGGAATTCGGCAAATGATGATGGTGGCGGTGTGTCTGGAGGCACGCTTAATAATTGCACGTTGATCGGCAATTCTGCCGGGTACAACTACAGTTCAGGAGGCGGCGCAATAAATTCCACAATGAACAATTGCACGCTGACAAGAAACTCGGCTTTTTCTGGTGGTGGCGCGGCGGGCAGTTTTCTCAACAAATGCATATTGTCCAGCAATTCCGTCGAGCATCCGACGGGTCCTGGAGGCGGAGATTCTTGGGGTGGCGGTGTTAAAGACTGCACGCTGTATAGCTGTCTATTGACCGGCAATTCCTCAGGATATGCCGGTGGTGGTGCCGTTGGTGGTTCGCTGACCAACTGCACATTGATCGGGAACTCAGCAGGTGTTGGTGGAGGCACATACGGAAGCACTCTGAACAACAGTATTGTCTATTTCAATGTCGCGCCATCCGAGCCGAACTATTCAGGCGCAACTCTTGACTATAGCTGCACTACTCCATTACCAGCGGGGGCTGGGAATATTGCTGACGAACCTCTATTTGTAAATCCGGTTTCGGGGAATTACAGGCTACAAACGGGATCCTTCTGTATCAATGCTGGATCAAATCAGTCATGGATGACCAGCTCAAAGGATTTAGGTGACAATCCGCGTGTTTCCGTAGATGGCATTGTGGACATGGGGTGTTATGAGTATGTACCCGGTCTGCAGTACTCATTGACCATCTCAATGCCCCCCTATGCCAATGGTTTTCCGCAAGTCGGAACGCGCCTATTTGATGTAGGATCTTCTGTTAATGTGGCTATTACCAATTCACCTGTCACCATTGGCGGAACGACCCAATTTGTTTGCACGGGGTGGACTGGGGTCGGTAGCGTTTCAGCAAGTGGATCCACTACGAACGTCGGTACTATAACGATAACCAATAACTCAACGGTGACGTGGCTTTGGAATACAAACTTCTGGCTGCAAACTGGTGCCACGGGTAATGGGGCAGTTAGCACCAATAATGCATGGTTTGTATCAGGCACAAATGTCCAACTGACTGCAACACCCCAGAACTATTTCATGTTTGATGCATGGCAGGGGCAGACAAATGGTTGCGCAATTGCAAGCAACACGATTACGGTGTTTATGAACACCACCAGGACGATCATGGCACTTTTTTATGCTCAACTTGCAACGAACAACGTCCCGAAGTGGTGGCTGGCCCAGTCAGGCCTTACCAACTTCACTATAGATGCCATGCGGGATGTAGATAACGACGGCATGCTGACATGGCAGGAATGGATTGCGGGATGCGATCCAACGAATATCAACTCGGTCTTTCGCTTCACCAGTGCCGACGGCGCACCAAGCCAAGGCATGGTAGTTCGCTGGCCGAGCATATCGAACCGGTTCTATGACTTGAGCCGGGCGACGAACCTGATGGCAGGCACAAATGCCTTCACCATACTTCCGGGGGCCAGTAACATGCCCGCCACGCCAACGCAGAATATTTACACCGACGCGGTGCAAGGCGTAGGACCGTACTTCTACAGGATCGATGTCCGTGAGTAACTCTGGCAGGGCTTGGTTTGCAGAGCGGCTGTCTACTTGCATAACCGATGTATCCGTCACTCCCGTTGAGGTGCCTGTTGCACCGGGCGTTCTGTGTGCCTTCTGCAAGCAGGTCATAACTCCCATAGGGCCACAGCCGGAAATTAACGTTGGGCGCGGATATCTATCCATCCCTTTGTCTGGCGAATCTGGCGCACCGATTCTGAACATCACCTCAGATCCCACTTTCCGCCATATCAGCACGAAAGCTAGACAACATTATGACAACAAAACGACAACAACAAACATCATTGGCCTTCTTCAAATTCAAACTCGCACTGACGGCGGAGATACGCACAGCGCACTACTGCTGGACGGCGTTTGAGTATTCATCTCGCTGGTGGAAGGAACAACTCAAGACCGCAAACTATGGACTAACGACTGATTACCCGGGTGACTCGGGCCGCCCATTCTCCAGTATCGCCGTCTCACCGACCACTTTCATCGGCACAAGACGTGAACAATCGGAAGCTGCCGTACGCGGAAACGCTATCATCAATATCCATACCGCATTTGAAACGTATCTTTCCGACACGACACAACGCGCTGTGTTTCTAAAACCAATGCTCATCAAAGATTCGGGACTGCAAATCGAAGCAGGGGAACTCGCAAGGGTTATTGACACAGGAGATGTTCGGCGGTACTTGGCAGACCTCGTCGCCGAGAAATATCTCTACAACAAGAGCCACAAGGAAATGGTCCAGTGGATAGACCGACAGTTCAAATGCGGCATCGAGAATGGCGAGAAAACACTGTTCACGAGTTGGAAACACTGGTCCGACATTCGAAATGCCTTGATCCATGCCGGACGTGAGGTGTCTCAGCAGTTGGTCTCAATCTGGCCGGAACGCTTCGGCACGCGGAAACCGTCACCAAAGCTCGATAATTGCGATGTCGTCAGTTGTCACACAACCGCCTATCGTCTAGCTGCGGCAATGGACAGACAGATTGTCCGCGTGGCCGTCGGCGATCAAGATGCAAGCCTACTTGCGCGCGAACTATTCGTTCGCCACGGCATTACCGATTCCGGCGAACTGTCGAGAATCGTCGATCACGCGCTAAGTGCGCGCTTCAGCAAATCCAAAGTTGAGCACAGTCTTGCGTTTCAGAGACGAACCACGGCCGACCCCTGCAAGGAATTCGACTTCACGGATGAGATGCTACAGCCCACGGTCGAGGTCGTTGAGCCATCATCTCCCTGATCAGTGTACCTCCAGGGGCAACCATGCAGATCGATCCACAGTACCATATACTGCCCCCCTCACTTCTCCGTGTCTTCCCGCACTTCCCGCAGTACCCTCACATCCATCCATTCCTTCGCCTGGCGAATCTGGCCGGTCACCGTATCGCGTATCTTCTTCCAGTTCCGCTGATTCATGCCTTCCAAGGCCTTCAGCGCCTCTTCCAGAGCATCGCCAGGCCCAACGGCTTGCCCGTATTCAACTGCGCCCCGCTGGCCTGCGGCCGGGAGTAACCGCCCATGGGTCGGCCCGGTCAGCAATTCCGGCATGGCAGCCATGATCGTCTCGCGGAAATCTTCCCGACCTGGCCGAAAGTAGTGCTTCAACACGATGGCAACGGTTCGATGACCGGTCACACGCTGGACAAGTTCCAAGGGCACGCCTGCCGCCAAGGCCAGGGTGATCCAGGTGACCCGGAAGCTATGGAAGTCATGCACCGATGCCCGCCGGGCCCCGTTGCCACGCTCATTCTGGAGCAGATCGCCGGTTGTCCCGCGCACCTTTCCCCGGATGAACGCGCATTCGATGTGCTTTTCGATATCGTTCAGAAGGCCGGACACCGTTCCGCGGCTCAGGCCGGTCTCGGCCATCACTTCATTGATGCCCTTGCCGGCATGGTATAGGTCAAATATCTGCCGCATGTGGCGGGTCCGCTTCGATTCGCCCAGGGGTGCCAAATAGGCAGTTGCGCGGCGCTGAACCTCATCCTCCGGTAGAACCGGAAACGCGGTGCCTTCGGCAATGGCCCGCTCCCGGAATGCCACCGTCAGGACCTGCTTCACCCGCCAGGTGATGCCGTCCGGGTTCTTCTGGCACATCGCGGCCGCTTCCGGGAAGCAATATGCGGACTTGTGCTTTTTCGCCTCCATCAGCACATCCCGCAGCATCGGGAACATGGGGATATCCACGGTCTCGCCAGTCTTGGATGTCTTGACGGTGATATACCCCTCATCCAGGTCAACGTCATCCCATTTGAGCAGGCAGCAGTCACCCCGCCTCATGGCGGTGCACATACCCGTTATGATGACCGGCCGGATGAATGGATCCGCATGGCTCGCGTCCATGATGGCCTTCATCTCGGGAATGCTGTAGGGATCCCGGTTGACCGTCTCGGTCGCCTTGGTGATCAAGCTGTGGAAAGGGTTGGTGCCGTCGTTCAACTGGGAATGCAGCCGCTTGAAGGTCGTCCTCAGCAGTTTAAGCGTATCGTTCCAGGTCTTAGGGGAGAGCCCCCGTGCCGCCTCACCGTCCATGAATGCCTTTGCCGTCTCAGGTGTGACCTTGACGAATTCAGACGCCGAGGGCTGTGCGGTGGCCACGAAAGCGGCAAACCGTTTCAGGACGCCCTTGCACTGTTCGGAGTACCGGTCATTCGGCTCACGACGGCGGGGGATTGCCTCCCAGAGGGCAGGCAAGTCGGCCACCTTGGGGAAGTTTGCCTCCCGGCCAGTCTTGATCTCCACAAGCCGCTGGAGAGTCTTTTCGGCCGTCGGGTCACCGCGGAACTTCCGGACCACTTCCTTGAACTCCTCCAGAGCCTTGCCCCGGGACCGCTCGAACCGCCGGTCACCCTCACCGGTGATCCTAGCCGGCCGTTCTCCGTCGATCAAAGTTTCCAGCGGAACCTGCCGGATAATCCCATCCACCCGGAACCGTGCATACCAATGTTTCGCCCCCGGCTTCATTTCAATTCCCATGACAAACCTCCATGCGCTTGTGTAGAATCCCATGCAATGAAAACAGAGGAATCCTATCACATGTGCACGGTTTGTGCACGGAAAATGGGGGTATAAAATCGAAAAGCCCCGCCAATCGAGGCTTTTAACTCAGGCTCATAACCTGAAGGTCGTTGGTTCAAATCCAACCCCCGCTACCAATTTA
>JBAWZH010000105.1:0-8326 GCA_037143135.1 bacterium | reverse complement strand
TTCGGGTTTATGCCAATGGGATCCAAGGGTGACGTATGTGGACGCGACAGGAGATGGGAAATGAACTTCAAACGCGACGAAACTTGCAAGGAGAAGACCAGGAATATGATAACAAAACGAGTACTATTAGGAGGGTTGATCGCCATGAATCTTACCATGGTGGGGCAAACGGCGGAATCGCCGAAAGATCCCCAAGGAGGCTCTTTTAGAGTGGGGATTCCCAGATGCGAATACCGAGTCAATCCACTCGGTATTCAAACTCCAACACCACAGTTCGGTTGGATCCTTGAGTCAACCACGGTGGGTACCTGTCAAACGGCCTATCGCATCGTCGTGGCCTCTTCTCAGGCCGATTTGGCCCGTCAGACCGGGGATCTGTGGGATTCGGGGAAGATCAAGAGTCCGCAGAATCTGTACATTCCCTATCATGGTTCGATTTTGAAACCACTAACCAAGTACTACTGGCAAGTTGGCGTCTGGAACCAAGACGATGTCCTCCAGTGGAGTCAACCGCAAACTTTCGTTATGGGCAAACTCACCGCGTCCGACTGGCGGGGCAATTGGATCGAGTCAGGGCAGGAGACCAAAAACGCAATCTACATGCGAAAAACGTTTCCGATAGCGAAACCTATTGCCAACGCGTATCTGAGTATCTGCGGTCTCGGCGGCGCGGATGTTTATATCAACGGTCAACGGGTCAGCGAAGAAATGGCGATAACAAGTCCGTCCAATTTCCCTCGGAAAACGGATCAGGGGCGATCCCGATCCTATTCAGCCGGATACAGCACGTATGATGCAACCCGTTTTCTTCGCGACGGCGATAACTGTATCGGTGTCATATTAGGGAACGCGTTCTATCACAGCGGCAGTTGGCTCAAACAATACGACATCGGTCAGGTGAAAATGATATGCGATCTTGTTGTCACATTCTCCGACACGACCACGACCACCGTTGTCTCCGATGCAACCTGGACGTGGTCCTATGGCGCAATCAAAACCCATGATCTGAGTCAGGAAGATCTAGATATGCGGGATCGGATGCCGGGATGGAACACGACTGGGTTCAACGGACCTGCCTGGTCTTCGGTGAAGTTGCTTTCCCCGCAACTGCCCAAGGAAATTCTGCGATCCCGACAGGAACCACCCATTGTGGTGTACAAGACAACCCAATTGACTGCTGACAAGAACTCGTCCTATAAATTTCCAGAATTCTTGGTGGGACATGTTCGGTTTGATGCCTCCGGGACAAACGGAGCGATTATCAACGTTGGAGGGAGCAAGTTTATTCTCAGTGGCGATGGGGTGGAAAAGTATCAGCAGAGATTCGGTTTCCATGGAATGACTGGTACTGGTATTAAAAGCGAAACCAAAGGCGTAGTCATCAGTAACGTATCGTTTGTCTCGACGGCGACAGGCGTCGACGTTACTGGACGATTTTCCTGTAATGATGCGATTATACAACAACTTGTTACGGCCGGGTACAACACGGGCCGCATGCAAACCATGGGTGCTCTTGGACTCGAAACTCGCGAAAAAGCCGGATGGGGCGAAGATGGCAGGAATGCCCTACTGGTAAACATTTTTGCCGCTGATATGTTGACGATCGGACGAAAATGGATGTGGGACTTTCTGGATCGGCAGGAGGCAAGCGGATATATCCCATCGGTTATTCCCGGCGACTTTGGCGGCGAGAATGGGATTTGGCAGGGTGGCGCATTGAACTATGTTGCCTGGGAACTGTACCAGCAATATGGAGATAAACGCATTCTCGAAGAGGCCTATTCCGGCATGAAGAAGACAATGGAGTTTCTTGCTTCAAAGTCGGATCCAAAACATTTCACGAGTTATACCCTTGGAGACTGGTTGAATCCCATCGGTGCTACCAAGAGCTATCCCCACCATGGAACACCCCCACCGGCGGTCATGACTGGCACGGTTCAATACTACGACTATGCACGGAAGATGGAACAAGTGGCAAGCATTCTTGGCATAACCAAAGATGCCATTCAATACCGTGATCTCGCAACGGCCATCAAAACCAATTACAATAAAGATTTCTGGGACGATCAGGCGGGCGTCTATAAGGATAGCACCGGCGGGGTGTACCAATCTTCCCAGGCAATGGCAGCCTGGTATGGCATGGTGCCAGACGGAAAGTATGACCTATGCGTAAAACATCTCAGCGAGATGGTGATCAGCAATCAATATCATCCCTCTACCGGGTTCACCGGAACTCCACCCCTTCTGGGTCTTATGATGCGGGATTATCCAGATGTCGCTTATGCCATGCTTCATATGAAGGATGCCCCAAGTTTTCTATCGAACATTGCCGATGGAGTGTGTTCTGAAAATTGGGTGGCGCTGAGGGGTAGTCGTGGGTTGGGATCGATGAATGGACACTTCAATCGGCATGTGTATCAGATTCTCGCTGGAATACATCCCTTGGAACCAGGGTTCAAAAAAAATCGGCATTCTCCCAGTGCCGATGACAGAATTGACCGAGGTGGATTGTTCTTATGACTCGGTGTATGGGAAAATTCGTAGCAGTTGGAAAAAGACAGCAAACAACTACACCCATCAAGTCACAATTCCGCCGAACACTACGGCCATCATCGGAATACCGAAACGCCTGTTTCCAGGACGGACCGTCGAAACCGTAATTTTGGGTGTGAATACGCTCTGGACGAAGAACAGGTATTCCACGCAAAACGCAGGAATCACCCCTGACACCGAGGATTCAAGATTCATCAAGTTCGCCGTACTTCCAGGCACCTGGCAATTCGATGTCATCACTGCCGCCAACTCTGGCCCAAAATGAGCACCTCCTCAACCTCAAGATCAAGGAAGCAAATGTCAACATACAAAAACATCTCACTCGCGGTCCCGACCTTAGCGGAATCGCAAATCAAATTCCGTTTGGGGTTGGTGCGGCAACGCACCAACACCTATCCGCTCGATTCCATGGATTTCATCATGATGGACCTGGAACGGCCGGATCTATGCCATCGACATGCGCACTGGTGTACAGGAGACCTGACCGGCCGATTGCTCGAATTCCTGAGTTACGCCGAACAGGTGGATGGCCGAACTGAACCACGTTTACCGGACCTGCACGAAAGAATCTTGCGTCAACGACGGTCGTCGGGATTGATCGGTCGATACGCGGCGTTCCACGCCAAACCGATCCCGCCTGAAAACGATTTCCGCAGCGGCGTTCCACGCTTGTTGCCGGGACTTCTCCGCCATTACGACCTCACCGGCGACGAGCGATCCTTGGATGCGGCCATCGGAATGGCGCAATTCACGTTGTCACAGCAGGAGGAATGGAAGACGCATCTCAAGAAGCGCGGCGCCCGTTGCATTGAGGCCTGGGTCACTGAACCGATGGCCATGCTGTACGGGATCACCGGCGACCAGGCCTACCTCGATTTTGTTGCCTTGGTGGAAGAGTGTCTGGAGTCCCCGGAAAAAGGCGCCCATTCGCACGGATACCTCAGCACGCTGCGCGGGTTGCAAGTGGCCGCCTTGATCACCGGAGACCAACGATGGAACGAAAAACCGGAAAAATATCGTCAAACGATCCTTGAACGCGGTTTCGTTATGCCGGACGGATGTGTGCCCGAAGTTTTTCCGCCGGGACATCGCAACGAAGGATGTAGTATTGCCGACTGGATCATGGTGAACCTCAACGCTGGTTTGATCAACGGCGATGATGCCGCGTATGCGGCGGCTGAACATGCCCTCTGGAACGCTCTGGCCTTCAATCAGTGGATCACGGGTTCGTACGGCCATCGGGAGATCACCGCTGCCGGCTATGGTATGGGACACTTCGAAGAGGCGATCTGGTGTTGTTTGCACGACGGCGGTCTCGCGCTGGCGGAAGTTGCCCGTCAAGCCGTGACCTGGCGCAATGGAACCATCCATATTAATCAACTTATTCCAGGGAAATACCGTCTCCATGTGCCCGGTCATCCGAACGTGGAAGTACAGATATTGACCTCCTATCCCGCCGCAACAGAGACCGTCGTCTCGTTGCATCACGTTGCGCCTGAAACTAAAATCCATTTGAGAATCCCCCCCTCAATCCGCCACCCCAACGTTGTCGAGACCCGCAATGCAGACTTCGTTCACCTGCGCTTGTCCGGCAGGTTGGGACATCACGTCCAAATGTGCAACCGGGGACGAATGCTGTACTACGGACCACTGGTCCTAGTACCTTCAGGCTATAACTGGTCCGGTACAGTTCATAAACCTGAGGAGCGGAACAACGTACCGCAAGGTTACATCCCACAGGACATGCCTGAGGGATTGCCGGAACTGCAACTGGGCGAAGCCGATGCCGACGGTCTGCTGCACCTTTCGGCCCAACCATTGCCGGATTGGCCCTATTTCGACGAAGGACCCGGAGCCCGCTGTGCCGTGGAGGGATCGGCGGCCAACGTCACCGTGAAATTCTCCGACGGGCAACTCCGCACAATACGGTTCGTGCCAGAATGCTATTTCACTTCCTGCCTGGCATTGCATGAAACTCCGATCGTATTTGGTTAAGCCAATATGAAAAAGAAAACCATCACCCGATAGGGTCTGACCGGCACCGTTGCCGTGACGGCCCAGTACTGAAACAAAAGAACGGGAACGGAACTCATGAAAACAAAAATAACGACCATGACATGTGGATTGACGACCGACGACGAGGTCACCATGGCGTCCGATTGGATCGGGAGGGCTGCGGGCACGAAACCGCCGTTTTCGTTCTGCTACGACGGCAGGCCGTCGGGTGAAATGCTGGCGGGATGGCAGGTCAGAACAGAGGAGGGGCGGAATTCCGCAGGCGATGCCGTGAAAACGGTGACCTATCACGATCCGGCGTCCGGTCTGGAGTGTGTCATCGAGTTGACCACGGTTCCAGGTACCTCGGCGGTGGAGTGGATCGTCCGTTTCCGGAACACCGGGACCGGGGATAGCCCGATTCTCTCCGACATCCAGGCTATGGACTTCGTCCGCGCCTGTCCGGCGAAGACGCCGGTGATTCTGCACCATTCGAAGGGAACAACCGCCGCGATTGATGACTTCGCCCTGCTGCGTAGCGAGATCACCCATTGGACGGCGACCACGCTTCAGTCCTGCGGGTCGCGGGCGTTCCTGCCCTTTTTCAACGTCGAGTTGGGCGGGGAAGGGGTGATCGGCGGGATCGGTTGGATCGGGAAGTGGCGTGCGTCCTTCTCCCGCAGTAAGGACGGCGCCGTCCGGATGTGTGCCGGGACAGCCCGTACGCATTTCCGCCTGCATGCCGGCGAAGAGGTCGCCACGCCGCGCATGCTGCTGATCTTCTGGAAGGGTGATGTGGCACGGGCGCACAACCTGTTGCGGCGGCACATGGTCGCCCGTCACCTGCCGCGCGTCGCCGGAAAGGTGGTCGAGCCCCCGATCAGTTGCGCCACCTGGGGCGGCATGAAGAGCAGGAACCACCTGTCGCTCATTGAATTCATCCGCAAGAACAAACTGCATTTCGATGTTTACTGGATGGACGCCGGTTGGTACGGGCCGGACCACGAGACTGAGGAGTTCCAGAACTTCCACACCGAGGACTGGGCCTACCACATTGGTCACTGGCGGGTGAACCGCATGGTGCATTCGGACGGGTTGGCGCCGATCGTCGCTGCGGCGGCGGAATCGGGAATGAAGGTGCTACTCTGGTTCTCGCCGTACTTGGCGGAGGAAAGCGCTCCCATTTTGCGTGAACATCCGGAAGCGATGTTGTGCGCCTCGGCAGCGGGGGGTGGTGGCATCGGGTTGAACAAACAGAAGGTCAACCTCTGTTCCCTGAACATCGGGAGTCCGGAATCGCGTCGATTCCTGGCGGATCAGATCTCCGGGCTCATTCGCGAGCACAAGGTCGAATGGTTCCGCGACGATGGCGGCTTGCCGCTGCCTCGGGAAGATCAGGATGCGCCGGACCGGCAGGGCATCGCGGAGATCCGCTGTGTACAGGGTTTCTACGCATTCTGGGATGATCTCCTGAAGCGTCATGAAGGACTGCTGATCGACAACTGCGGCGGCGGCGCAACCCGGATTGATCTGGAAACCCTGGGCAGAAGTCTGGTGTTGCATCGTTCGGATTACAACTGTCATCCCGATGCCGATCCCATCGGGATGCAGGTGGGCACGTACGGTCTTTCGCACTGGGCGCCGTTGGTCGGTGGTGGCGCACCCGCCAGACCGGGCGACACCTACAACTTCCGCAGCGCGTGGTGCGGTGGCATTCCCTTCAGCCTGTTCCACGCCTGCGGATTCGGCAACGCTCCGATCGCGCCGGCGCCGGACTACCCGATCGAGTGGCACCGGCGCATGATCGAGGACTACTGCCGCGTGCGGACCTATTATACGGGCGACTTCTATCCGCTGACCGGATGTTCCACCTCGGACCGGGAGTGGTTTGCGTACCAGATGGACCGGCCTGACCTTGGCGAGGGCGTGGTAGTCGCCCTGCGCCGGCCGAAGAGCCCGTTCGAGAAGGCCGTGTTCCTCCTGCAGGGGCTGACGGATGCCGACTACGAATTGACGGATCTGGACTCCGGCGCCGTTCGCAAGGTATCCGGAAAGAATCTGAAGACCAAGGGGGTGACTGTTACGATGAAGAAACTGCCCGATTCCGTTGTGTTGACCTACCGGAAACTGACGACCCCGAGGACCCATCGGTGAGACCAAAGGGGCCCGCGCCGGTGTGATCGGTGGAATGATACCATGATGAACAACCAAGAGGAGCATCCCATGAACAACAACCCCAACCGCGGCAACCACCGCAAGGAGAAACCAATGAACCTATGGACCAAAGGAATGTGCTCGGCAGTTCTGGCCGCGTTTGGAGTGGCGATCGGCGCCCAGGCGGTGGAACCGGCGGTCGGGGACACGATTGTGGGTATGTCCCCGGTATCCCTCATGGTGTACCCAGCACGATCTGCTTGCCGTTGAAACTCACCTTGCGTTTGCCGACTGTGGCCGAGGCACCACTCTCCATCACCACAACCGCCGGCGCGTCGCCCTTTTGGATCGTCATCAGCACCAGAAACTCCTGTTCCTTGTCCTTGCCGTTCACCAGGATCGCCCGCCGCAGGAACGGACTCCGCTTGTGCGATCCGTGGTAGTTGATCTCGTGAACGTGCTCGTAGTCCACCACCTGCACCTGCGCACTCGCTGGCTTGACCACCGTTCCCTTCAGCGTCGCGCCGTTTGGTGCCGTGATGACAAACTGCCCGTTCGTGCACGTCACCGTGTTCTCGCGTTCAGTCGCCAGTTGCCACACGTTCGACCCCTGTGTCCCGGTCAGGCGGTCGCCCACCGCCACAAGACACGGCGCGCCACACTTCCCTGAATAGTCCACGCCAAAGCCCCGAACCGCGCGGATCCCGATGTCCACCGGTTTCTCGGCCTTCCACTCAGTCACCGTGGCGCCACCCTTTCCGGGCTTTTCGATCTTCTCTTTCGGGTAGTGCAGATAGATCTCGTCCATGTTCAGACTCACCGTGCCCGACCCGTCCTGCTCCACAACCGACTGCATGACCGTGGCCTGCGGACTGCCGCCGATGTTCTGTTCGCCCACATCCACCATGTTCTGGTACAGGGAGTAGTCAGGCAGGTTTCGGCCTGACGCGCCATGGCCATAGCCCTGACCGCGCACGGCCCACGACGCGCCCAGCCCGTCGATCCGGAAGGTGCCGCCTTCGCAACTGGCCCAACTCCCGCCGGCCTGGTTGCTGTTCGCGAACAACTGCGCCACGCAGTCGTCGCCATCCTTCCACCGATTACGGAAGACAAACCCGCCCTTCTGCCGATCCACTGTCACGCGCGGCATGACGGTCTCGGGGTTCTGCTCCTTCTCCTCGACCGGGTAGTTTAGAAACGCCATCGCCTTCGAGATCCCGTCGTACGTGCCGACCACGCCGTGCGGGTCGTTCAGTTTGCCGGCCTTTGCCAGCGCTGCGGTTCGGTTCCGCGCCCACAGGACGGCGGGTTTCACGTCCGCGGGCACGAAGGAGTATCCCCGGGCGAACAGACTCAGATCCATCGGCCCGCCGCCAACACTGAACGACTGCATCCGTGCTCCGCTGTTCGAAAACACCGTCTGCGCCGTGGCCAGCGCCAGGGCCTGCCCCAGCCGGTCTGCCCCGCGAATGTCGGCGCCGAACATGTTCCGGTAGCAGTATGCGAACGGCATGGCCAGGTGAGCCGCGTGCCGCGTGTAGGCCTCGCCTTCCTGATTCCACCCGTGCTCGCCCAGCCCGCGCATGCAGTACCGCTCCAACTTGAGCGCCGCCATCTGCGCGTA
>JBAWZH010000104.1:0-8340 GCA_037143135.1 bacterium | reverse complement strand
CCGTCAGCCAGCCCTGCAGAGTTTTAACAATTTAACGGAATAAAAAATTCCCCCCAGAGGAATTGGAGCAAGCTTATTCAAGCGTTCCTTAACAAGGTTAATCAGCTCCGGTTCGTAGCCCAATTGGTTGCCGTATTTAATGACCTGTTCAAAACAATAACGGACGGCACACAAATCGGTGAGAGGGTCTTTGACCTTCCACCAGGTTTCCGCCGCATTGGAAGGTGTCATGTGCCAGAGTCCGTCCTCTCCTTGTTTGAGATAGTTAAGGTAGAACAGGGTGAATTCGCGCAACCACGGGGCGCATACGTTTTTCAGGAATTGCTCGTCGCCACTGTAGCGGACATGGTCGAACATCAGTTGGATCAACTCGCCGCCGTCTTGTAAAATATGAATCGTGTGGCCGGCACCCAAGTTTTCAAGCGTTTGATTTTCCCGGTTATCAATGCGGTTTTTGTCAAATGGCGTAGGCCGACGCGGAGGGTTAGACCGTTGCCAAGCGAGATCGGGGTTTTCCATGATATTAATGTATTCAGGAACTCGGATGCCGATTTTTCCAAGAGTAGCGGTTGATTTCTGAAGGTAATCGAAGTAGCGGTCGTAAGTCTTTAAGTATAATTCGGAAAAGGAGTTGTGGTTTGCAGCTCCCATGGGCCAAATCATTTCACGAGTATTTTGAAATGTGTACGCCCCTGCCCAGCTACTGTAGTCTTTCATGACCAACAGTTGAGCACCAGTGAATGTTGGCGGCAGTTTTCCGCTGAAGATGCCTGCGAATGTGTATAGGTCGGTCAACCAGAGGCGTGTGAGGTAGGTCGCATCATTGTCGCCTGTCAGTTCAATCCAAGACTGATCCCAGAAGTTTTGCCACCAGCCAAGTTGTTGATTGTGTAATTCTTTGAGGTTTGCTGCCTGAATGTCACGTTGTTTGGCTAGTGCAGCCGCAAGCGGTTGGCCATCACGGGTCACTTCAGCCGTGATAACGACGTCGTATTCAGAAGCCTGTGGCGTAAACTCCAAGGCATTGTTGCTAATTTTAGCGCCGGTACCACCGATGGCTATACCTAAGCCGAGATTGTAGAGGCAATCGTTGGCGGGAACTTTATTTGGGTCTGTGACTGCTTTTCCATCTCGCGTTGTTTTGTGAATTTCCTCGCCCGTGATGACCGAATCCTGCGTTGATATCCGCATCCCTTCACGCCAGTTTGAAAGTGTGACAGTAGTAGCCTCCTGCCGTTTACCACGGTCGTCGCGAACGTGAATCAACAAGGCTTTGCGTGACATGTCGCCAAATACTTCCAATTCAACGGGGCCTTCAGTTGTATCAAGTTTTACAATGACGCTCCCACGGTAAAAATCCATGAATTGGTCAAACTGGCGGATTTTTTCGGCTGTAAGTCCTCCGAGTGAAAGAGTAATGTGGCCTGGAGACATGTTGGCAAATTTACCCCCGCCCGCTGATCCTGTGCCAGATTCAGTTAGCTGGGGTCTTCCAAACCAATCGGATTTTGAAAGGTGCAGCTGAAGGGCCGTATCAAAACTCACCATTCCGGCCAAATCACCCGATCCCACCGGCATAACGAATTCGGGACCCTTGGCTGGTTCCGTGAAGTGTTTCGTGTAAGTTAACAACCGTGAGTGGTCAGGCGCATTCGAAGGTGTTCCTGAAGAAGTAGAGGTTTCTGCTGCACTTGAGTTCAAAAGCAATAAGAACGCAGTAACGAAAAGTATTAAGTGTACGATTAGGCTGACGTCGATTAGGATCAGCAAGGTTTTGGGAAAAAAGGTACGTTGAGAAGTTTTCATGCTATGAAGATGCGGCTGAGGGCGGAACGGCGGATGATCATCGGAGAGTGCAAAGTGGGGTTAACTGTTGGCATTTAACTGCCTGCCTGATCAAAGACCGACAGGTCCCAGGAGTCGCGCCATTCGAGGGTGTAGCGGCCTGATTCAAACTTCATGGGCAGCCAGATGTAGCTGCCGTTGATGTGATCATTTGGGCGCCACACGTCGAACATGGCAATGAAGGCGCCTGGGCGACCCTGCACGGGCAGGATGTATGTGCTTTGGCCGCCGAAGGTCAGGGCGGGGCCGAGTCTTTGGTGGGGTGTCGGGCCGACGCACGGATTGCCCAGTTCCGTCCACGGCCCCCAGATGCTGTCGGCCACAGCGGAGCGTGCGGTGTTGGGATCCCAGCCTGTGCAGTTCGACGAGAGCATCCAGTAACGCCCGTCGCGCTTGCACAGCGCCGGCGCCTCGTGCCACAGGTATTCAAAAATGCGCACCCACTTGCCCGAGTGCGAGAGATAGTCATCGCTCAGCTTCGAGATGTGCAGCGCGGAGTTTTCCTCCGACGAAAACACGTGGTAGGCCGAGCCGTCGTCATCCACAAAAAGCGTCATGTCCTTGGCCATCTGCCCGCAATGGAAATCGCGCCCGAGGAAATCCATCTTGGCGCGATCAGGATGCGGGCTGCCCCAAAACGCCGTGCCGATGAGCTTTTGCGCCTCCGCCAACCCCGCCTTTTGCTTTTCCGTGACATTGAGCGGCCACACCCCGGCATCCGGGCGCACCGCACGCTGGAATACATAGGGTCCGACGGGCGTGTCGGCCACCGCCACCCCGCTCACGCCGTCTTTGCGCAATTTGCCTTTGCGCTCAAGGTGGAACCACATGACAAATTTGCCGGTGGCGGCGTTATAAATGGCCTTCGGCCGCTCGATGATACAACCCCGCGTGATCTCGCTCTGCGGATCCTCGGAAACCTGCAGGGCGATGCCCTCGTCCTTCCAGTTATATAAATCCGTGGAGGAATACACATGCACGCCCACCTCCGCCTCTTCGACCAGGGTTTTGTGTTCGCCGAACCAGTAATAAACGCCCTGGTGGAACAGCACGCCGCCCCCGTGCGCGTTGATGTGGACGCCATTGTTGTCAGGCCATGGCTGGTCGGGATGAAATTTCGTCTGGAGCGATGATGTGGCGGATGGGTTCATGTTGTTTTTCTGTATATTGAGTCTTGGTCGCTACTTCTTATTTCGTGACGGGTGAAAAAATCTCAAACTCATCAATAGTAGGAGATCCGCTGGCTTTAATGATATTCAGACGAACAAAGCGGGTGGTAACGGTCGGAAATTGATATTCCTTCACTCCTTTAATCGTCGTCCCCCGATGCAATTCTTTCCATTGATCGCCATCTTTATATTCGATTGCGAATTCTTGCGTGCGGGGGAAGCTTTGTTCGGTGACGACCGCACGACCGATAACTGTTTGCTGTCCAAGATCAACCTCAAGCCACCCGCTATTGGCATTTGATGCTGCTGACCACCGTGTTGATTTGTCGCCGTCAACCGCTTTGCTGGCAACGAATTCCTCCCCCCAGCTGCTGGAAGCCTTCACGGACTTCCTCGCCGAAAGCGCCGAATTTTCAGGAAGCGGCAGTAGAACGGAGGGCACCGGAAGCTCCAGCACAGGAGCGGGTGCCGAAGTCTTGATCATCTCACCGACTTTGCGGAGCGTGGCCACATCGATGTCACGGAGCTTGCCTTGGTAATCGGGCCCGACATCAATGGAAAAAATGTTCCCGTATTTAAGGGCGCCCAGATAATCCAGATACAGCTTTTCTGCCGAATGACAGAGATTATCATGTTTTGGTAACGAGTAGAACCAGTTCGCTCCGCCGTTGTGTTTGGGCAGGATCGGATAGGTAAATTCAGCCATTAACGGACCATTCGGTTTGATCGTTACTGGACCTGGCTTGCCCATTTCGCCCAAGCGAATATCCCCTACTTTTTGCCCACTGTTAAATCCAACAAAGCAAGCGGGCTGGATCGACTTTACAAAGGCTACAGTCTCTGAGTGGCTGAGTCCTCCGTCGCCGATCGCATGGTCAAACCAGATGTATTCTATCGGGCCGTATTGTGTGAGAAGTTCGCGCAACTGCTCCTTTTTCATTTCAGGATTCGATCCCCCCTGATTCCCCTTTTTTGGCCCGGGCGTAGAGGGATCGTCCAAGCCGCCCGACCACCTCCATTCGCTCTCGGACTGATAAATTGCGAGCTTGATGCCATACTTGTCACATGACTTCTTTACCTCGGCCAGCACGTCCCGGCCCAGCGGAGCTTTGGTGATTTTTCGATCCGTTGTCTTTGTGTCCCACAGGCAGAAACCGTCATGGTGTTTAGCCAGAAAAAGGATATACCCCATCCCTGCCTCTTTGGCTGTCCTGGCCCACTGGTCGGTATCGACCTCCGTCGCCTTAAAGAAGGAAACATCATTGATACCACCCGTCCATTCCTTGCCGGAGAAGGTGCTGAAGCTCCAACAAATGAACATTCCCCATCGGAGGTTTTGGAGTTCGGCGACACGCTGTGGACTATTCAGCGGCGACGTAGGGGTTGCCTGTGAGTCAGCGTTCGCAGCGAAAACAGTATTCGTGAAGGCCGTTGCGGCCAGCGTCAGGAAGAGGAGAATGGATTGGTATTGTGTTTTCATGGTCTTATTTCCTTTGCACTTCTCCGGGTGACCCGAAACCCGTCGAGGTATAGATACTGACCTGATTTCTTTACGATCTTGATGGTGTGTGGGCCGTCCTGTTTCCACTCGTAGTGAAACACGGTCTGTTGGCCCAGCCGTTCGGGAGTGGTCAGCGAGACGGTCTTTTTCTGCTCGAACTGAAGGCGCGCGTTATCCAGATTGCCGCGCACGACAATGTTGTCGCCGAACAGTGCGCTGTCCGCTGCAAAAATGCTGGCAAACGGCGTCAGCGCCAGAAGCAGAGCGAAAAGCACGAACAGGCTTCGCGGCATGCGGGGCGGGCGCACTGGGGATGTGGCGCATTGGTTTCGTTTGTGTTGCGTCCTGCTGGATGTGCCGTCGGGATGCGGCATATGCTTGGGATCCGGGGGATTCATCAGATTCAATGAATTCAATAGCTGGAGTTTGCTGGTTTTCATGAGGTGTGTTTCATTGTGATCGGCGGGATTTTGAATTTATCAATGAATTGGCGACGGCGGGTAATCGCGGCGACATACCCGGCCCACCCACATTTCGCTCTCAATGCGCGGTGATGGACAGCTTTGACAGGGCACCGACGAATAGGCCCACTCTAATCAAATATTCCTCGTCATTCAATTTGGCGTCGGCTCTCATGTTCTTGTCGATGACATCGCCATCGACGTCCAGCGTTATCATTCCGCCCTTCATCGTGGCAGTCACCTTGCTCCATTTGTCGGGCGCGATGGGACGCTCCACGAATCCGCCGCCATCGGCCATCACGATAAAGCGTAGCGAGCCGTTCTGGTAGCGCAATCTGATAAACGGGCTGTGAACGATCAGGATGGGACTTTCGATTTTGTCATTGGCCGGGGAGATTTTGACTATAAGCTCTACCGTAAAGTCGCCTGTGACTGAGACCTTGGTGGTGCATTGCGCATTACCCTTGGCGGTGGGAAACACCAGCGCCTGTCCGCCGGGGGCAGCGGCGTCTTTTTCGATGGTGGCACTGGAGGTGGCGGGCATCTTCAAATCGCCCGCCTCGCTGTTTGCACCGCCAGGCAGCATTCCGCTATCGGCACCCGGTGCGCTGGCATCCCATAGCGCTATCACGCGGTCTGCGGCGGAGGCGCTGCTCAGGGGCCACGCGCACCCGACGCACATCACGGCGAACAGTGCGGTTTTCAGCAACCGGCGCATCATAGGCTGTCTGGCAGCCGCCGGTTCGCGATGGGATGGATGGGATGTCAGAATCATGTTGATAATCACTTATTTTGTGGTGCGAGGCAGGCAAGGGGCGCAAGCAACGTGAGAGCGGGCGTCAAAACCACTTTGCACTTTCCTCCGGGGGCAATGTCAAAATGCGTCTGCGTGATGGAGAGAAGGAGGGATCTTGTCTTCATGGCATTGATTCCTTCACACTGCGTCTGGTGACCCGAAACCCGTCGAGGTATAGATACTGACCTGATTTCTTTACGATCTTGATGGTGTGTGGGCCGTCCTGTTTCCACTCGTAGTGAAACACGGTCTGTTGGCCCAGCCGTTCGGGAGTGGTCAGCGAGACGGTCTTCTCCAACTTGTCGTCAATGAATACATCCGCTTCACTTGGTTTGGTGACGGTCTCAACCAGGAAATCGATGGCATGTCCGTTGAACGAGAGCGTCGCCGCGGCACCGTTTTCCTGGGTGACATGGGCGTCACCGTTGACCGCCGGGGCAGGCCTCCGGCTGTTGTATGCCCAGCTTCCCGTGTATTGGATCTGCGGGGAATCGTCGTTCACAAACTCCACCGGCAGGAGGGGGATCCGCTTTTTGATGTCGGCAAACGCGGGCTCGAGTCCGGCATTCCTGACGATCGCGGCCGCGGCTTCCGGCAGGCTCTCGATCGAGATCGTATCGATGTTGTCATGCACCGTGCAGTTGGTGCCGCGGTTGTTTACGTTTGTCTTGTCGGAAAAATTATTATGAACGTCCACGTCGTGGATCGAACCGCACCAGATGTTCATCCAGTTCGCCCCGACCCTCCCGACCACGTTGTCATGGATGTCCATGAACCCGCTCCCCTCGTCGGAATAAAGCCCCTGGCCGTGCGCACCGTGGTGGACATAGTTGCCCGACCAGATGGTCTTGTGCTCGGGATCGCCCTGATTGCCCAGGGTGTAGATCCCGCCGCCGTCGCTCAGGATCTTCATGTAGAACCCGACGGCATTGTTTGAAATGGTGTTGTGGAAGCTGTAGCCGAGCTTGCTCCAGCCCCAGCCGACAGAGATCCCGGTGTAGGGGCAGTCGAATACCTCGTTGTGGTCGAGCACAAGGTTGCGGCTGAACCCGACGCAGATGCCGATCTGGTCCTCGAACTCAACCCCCGGCTTCTCAATATAGTTGTTGGCGATGAGGTTGGAGTCGGTCCAATCGCCCGGACCGGCAGCCTTTGCATCGTCGAATTCCCCGAGGAAGATTCCGTTCCCGGAAATATCAAAAATGCAGTTGCCGACGATGGCGTTGTGCTGGGGCGCATGTCCGAAATCGATTGCGCTCCCGCCCATGTGTGCGACCACGTTGCGCTCGAACCGGACGTTCGACGCGTATTGGAACGAGATCGCCGCGTCGGTCTTGTGGAGTCCGGGCGGAACGTTCACCCAGAGCACGCCGGTCTGGTTGTCGGCGTAGCCCTGGTCTCCGCTGGGGAACAGCCAGGTGGCATAAGCAAAGGTCAGCCCCCGGAACTGCAAGTTGTGGATCCGGTGCTCCGGGCCGGAACCGCGGGCGTCGATCAGCTTTTCGAGCCGGGCCAGCACGGCGTTCGACAGGTCCTCCCCCTCTCGCGGGATATAATAGACGAAGTTCTCCGAGCGGTCGAGATACCACTGGCCCGGCTTGGTGAGAAGCTCGAAGGCGTTCTCAACCCATTCGACATTGTTCATCTGCTGGGTTCCGCCGCCGTTGAGCGGTGGCCCGGGCTTGGGAGACTTGGAGGCGTTGAACCAGCCGGGGGTCTTCATATCGACACGGGCAGCCTGGACTGGGGTCGGTGCGGGAACCGGTGTGGGAGTGGGCTGGCCCGGCTTGGCGCGCGGAGGGTTCGCGGCCAATGGGGTGATGGTTTCGATTTTGATTGATGCGACACCGCAGCGGAGGTGCTTCCACGAACTGCGGGAGACAATCTC
Organism: bacterium; assembly: GCA_037143135.1. Taxonomy (GTDB): domain Bacteria; phylum Verrucomicrobiota; class Kiritimatiellia; order CAIKKV01; family CAITUY01; genus JAABPW01. Next base: position 680 of record JBAWZH010000104.1, on the reverse strand, counting down.
GATATCGGACGGATTGCGCCACTTTGCCATCGACTGATCCAGGCAACCCCACCCCGATTCGATCTTGAACCAGTCCTTCGGGCGAAGCTCGCTCCGCGCCCGCTCTGCGCGAAGGCCATTGACGAACAACTGGCGCGACTGCGTCCCTGCTGGCACCTGCGCGCGGTAGATGTTTTTTTCCTTATCGAACAACGTCCAGTTTTTTAGGGCCAACCCCCCGCTGAGAACCGGGCGGGCACCGGGTGCGGCCTGATAAATGATATCAAAACCGTTGTTTCCCGAATCGTGGATGGTGTCGGTTTCGAGCAACTCCAACGGTTGCACCATCCGATAGACGCCGCCGGCTAGCTCCACCACGATGTCCCCGGTCATCGTACCATTGATCTTTCGCACCTTGTCTCTGGCAGCGAGCAGCGAGCACGGGGAAGCCGGTGAACTCCCGTTTCCTGCACCCTCGGGACTGACATAGATGGTCGCTTGGATCGGGTGCTCGGCCGCCGACAAGTCGCAAAGCGCGGCGGCGAGAAGCATGGCTGGAATAAAGAGTCGGTTCAGGGGATACATATTGGCGTTCGGTGGGAATGCTGGCGGCGGAGCCTGTCAATTGACACAGAACGCCATGATGCGCAGGGTATGGCCGGTTTTGCTGGTTTTGTCTGATATCCGCAGGACCACCCGAT
>JBAWZH010000103.1:0-8343 GCA_037143135.1 bacterium | reverse complement strand
TGCGCTGATCCACCTTGGCAAGTTGCCGTCCCATGGGAATCACTTCGCTTTCGAGTAGCCCCAGTTCAAGCGCCAACTGCATCGTAGGCTTCATGAACGGTTCCGCCGCCTCGGCAATCTGCCAGTCCTTCATCTTTGTCGGATCCAATACCGGTCGCTTCATGCGTTAAACTCCTTCGTATTCTACGCTACACACAAATTCTCAACTCACTCTCCGCCCAATTTGCCCTCGCGATGGGCCGTAATGAACTCCACCCCGAACAGATCCTCGCCCGTCAGCAAGGCCCTGGCCAATTTGAAGGGTTCGGAAGCGCTGTCCACGGCGGCGAGGATTTTGGCGTTCATCTGAAGCGGATCCAGAATCCCGCTGTCGCCCCCGGCCTCCACGACCATCCAGGTAAAGACCTGATTGATCAACTTGCGGGCCGGCATGCCAAACGACACATTACTGAGCCCGCCGGAAATATGAATCTCGGGGCCGTACGTCCTACGGATGGCGGACACGGCGTCAATAAACGACTGGGCGTTATTGGAGTCTGTCGCCACCGGGAAAACAAGAGGATCCACAAACACGCTATTCCCCTTAATGCCTACAGCGGAGAGCATGGGCATCAGGCGGTTGATGTTCGCGAGGCGCGTGGCCGTATCGTTGGGAAGATCCTTCTCCCCCGCCGCCGAGGCAATCACAACCGCTTTGAATTCCGCCGCCACCGAGATGGAGGATTGACGTTCCAGGGACACGGAGTTGACCATGGGGCGGGCCCGTTTCGGATCGCAAGACTCCAACCCGGCCCGAAGAATGACTTCATTGGACGAATCAATACTTAAGGGAAGCTTACTGCCGGCCTGAACGATCCCGGCCACCCACTTGATTGCGCGGCAGCGCTCCGCCACATCGGTGCTGAACTCGTCCACATTCACATCCAGGAAAGACGCATCAGCCGCCTCCTGTCGCGCGGCTAGATACCGGAGGTAATCCACCGCCGCCGCCTGGCCCGCCGCATCGCCATAAAGCCCCTGCCATACCGCAACGGCGCAGTGCTTGACCTTGCCCGAGGTCCAGTCCGCCGTTTCCGTAAAACGCACGGGAATGGGCAGATAACGGGTATCCGCCTTGCCTCCATAGACAATGGCATGGCCCGCGCCGTGCGGCTTCACAAAAGCACCGCCAACTTTGTACACACGTGTACAATGAATATTCTCTCCAACTACAATCAGCGTCTTCATGTCAGATTATCTCCTTCTGAAACAACATCCGTTTTCCTCTTTGAAACCATGCGTAACCCGCACGCTACAAACAAATCCAGATTCATGGTTTGGCTTTTTCAGGCGCCCCGGTCTTGACTGGCGCCGCATGATCTCTTTCCAGAAAAAAGTTCGCCCAACCCGATGTATAGGACAAGTCCATTTTACGGGGCATGACGTATCCGTTCCTCATCTCTTCCACCTTGCCGGCGCCCCTCAAACGGGAATAGACCAATGTCCAAACGCAGGGCTTCTCGTCGGGATAAACCTCGCACATACCGTTCAGGCTGCCGCCACAGGGCCCGTTGCGTTGCTGCTTGGCGCATTTTCCCTGGGGACAGCAATAGGCCATGTCAGGCAACGCACAATCGCCGCAATCACGACAACTGAAGGTCAGCATTTTCAACACATGTTCGCTGAAATGCGAGAATTTCGAGATAATGGAGCGGTCTCCAATCAACTTGTAGTAGCGTGTCAGGATACGGCATCCGAGACGCTCCCGCTCAAAAAACAGGCTGTGTATGACCATGGAGATACCATAGCCAAGGTTACTGCGGCGCGCAGGCAGAGTTTTGACAGGATCCGCATCCACCTCGCCGGGACGGTACTGTTTCGGAGGGGGAAACAGGTAATATTCGTTCTTGCTGCCAAATGCGACTTCGGGAATGAAGTCCTCCCACTGTGCTTCGAGTTCCGTTGCACGGTTGATAATACCGAGAAAGTCCTCCGTCTTCAGCGCAAACCCGCCTATGTGGACACCGGCGAATCCCATACCCTTGAACATCGCCACCATTTTCGCGGCGCGCTCCAAGCGCTTCTTTTTGCCCTTGTCCGGTTCCTTGGACTCGGCTTCGAGGACACTCAACAGTTCATCTGTGACCACACATCCCGGGACCAGTCCTGCATGCATTGTTTTGGCCGCGCCGTAACTCAGAACATAGACATTGCCAAGGATCGGAACCGTAAGCCCGCGACTGGCCATGTACCGTTTTACTTCAAGAAACTTGCGCATATCATACCCCAATTGGGTGATGATGAAGTCGGCGCCTGCGGCGATCTTCTTCTCCAGTTTGAAATACTGGGGCAGAAGTTCCTCCTCCTTGAGTTTGAACGGGGAGACGGCGGCGCCGATAAAAAAATCCGTCTTGGGTAGTTGAACCGTAGATCCTTTTTTCGGCCCGGGAATTTCCAGGCCGGCATTCATGGCCTTCAAGTATTTGATCGTCTGCACCGAATCCAAATCAAACACCCCGGCCGCGTTGCCTTCAAATCCGCTGGCAGGGTAGTCACCCGTCAGGACAAGAAGCGAGTTGACTCCCGCCCTGGCAAGCGCCATCGCGCGCGATTCGACGGCATTGCGATTCAAGTCCCGGCAGGAGAAATGAACAAGGGCGTCCACCCCGTTCTTCTGGATCTCGGGCGCCAGCGCATCAGGAGTCATGGCGGAATTGCCGCCCGGGTTGTCGGTCATACTGACGCCGTGAATCCTCGCGCCCTTCGCCGCCACGGCCTTGGAAAACTCGACGGCCGCCTCGATGCTCGGCCCGTCCTTGCCGCGTCCCGGCACAAATTCGCATGTGATGACAAACTCACCCTTCCCGATTGCTTCTCGCAGCATAATCACCCATTTCCGTGCTAGACTTTCCTCAATGATGGAGAACTCACGTTCTTCATTTTGACATCTAAACCGGCGATTTAGACCATATCTTTAACGGTGAGTCAAGATGGCTTTTCGGATGAATAGTCTTGCGGTCAAGCGTCTTGTTTGAGACGAATCTGATCCATGAACATCAATGTGAATTTAGCCAAAACCGGACAAACCAGACAGATCGACCTCACCCGCCTGCCGGTGACGCAGGTGGACAAGGGTTTCAGGGGGGCGGGGATCTTCCTCCTGGTCTTCGCCTGCCTCTGGGGCGGAATACCAACAGCCATTTTCCTGATCAACGTTTTGTCCTCCGGGCCCATGCAGGCGGGCTTGTGGGGGCTCCTCATCTTCGGCGTCATCGGCATCGGGATATTCATCGGCGGCCTCTACCTTCTGACCGCCAGCACAACCACCACCCTGTCACTCGAAACGGTGGGCGTGACCAAGACGTCGCTGTTCGGAACCCAACAGTGGAACGCCCGCCTGTCGGAATTCACCGGGATCCGGCACAGGAGCGAGTACCATTCGGGGGGCAAGAACAGTCCCTCCTACACGCTCTATATCGTCGAACTGTTTCATCCTAACGACGTCACGAAAGCCGTTCGGTTGTATGAATCACGGACGGACTTCGGCATCCGCGGCATATGGGAGAATGCCTGCCGCGCCCTGAACCTGCCCGCTGTGGAAGGCGAAGGGTCGAATCTCGTCATCCGCGCCGTCGAGGATCTCGATAAGTCCGTAAAGGATCTGGTCCGGGAGGGAAAACTCCATGTGGATTTCGACCCCTCAAAGCGGCCCCCTGCCGGACTGTCCCTGAAAGTGGATGGCCAGTTCCTGGAATTGTCCCTCCGGAAGAACAAGGGATCCACCCTGACCGGAGGAGGGGTCGGGCTCATTGTTTCCGGCGTCTTTGTCTATGTCGGGTTCTTCGTGAAGGGATCGCCCGTAATTTTCGGGATTATTGGCGTCGTGATCCTCCTGATTGTCCTGGCCGCAACAGTCTGGGCGCTCATCACGACGGAGCAAATCCGCGTTGCGAAGGACGAGCTTCATCTGCGTCGCCAGACGCCCTGGGGCCCCACCCAAGGCACACGGATCAACACCACAGACGTGGAAACCGTCAGGATTGGAAAGAAGGACGGCCAGGGTTATACCGGCATCCTGGTCGAAACCAATATCGGCACGACCCTGGTTGGGGCCGGCCTTCCTTCCCATTGCCTGGAGTGGCTTAATAATTGTATCCTGAAGATCATCTCGGCATAAACCAACGTAAACAGGTGAGAACTCCGGTTATCGTTTGACAAACGGACGCAACAACCACATTCTGTAACCAGTTACCAATCAGGAGCACGGGGGCGGCACTATGGCTATGGCTATTCGGATAGCGCTATGCGACGATCACCAGATCATCAGGGAGGGCTTGCGTTCCCTTCTTGAAAAACAGTCCGATATGACCGTGGTCGGTGAAGGCACAAATGGGCTTGAAGCCATCAACATCGCCCGCGAGAAGAAACCCGACATCATTGTGCTGGATATTGCCATGCCGGAACTGAACGGCATTGCCGCCGCACGCCGGATTACCGTGGATTTTCCCTCCATCAAGATTCTGGCCCTCTCCATGCATTCCGACCATCATTTTGTGACGGAAATGCTGGAGGCAGGCGCCTCCGGGTATATGCTTAAGGACAGCGCTTTTTCCGAACTGACAAACGCCATCCGGACGATCATGAAAGGCGGACTGTTCATCAGCCCCCGTCTGGCCAGCAGTGTCCTGGAATCGTTTACCGGAAAGGGCAAGACCGCCGCCAAGAACCATCGCAAGATCGACCTGAGTGAACGGGAATCGGAAATCCTCCAGATGATCTCCGAGGGGAAGAGTTCCAAACTCATCTCCTCCGGCCTCGGCATCAGCATCAAAACGGTTGAAACACACCGTCAGCACATCATGCAGAAGCTGGGTGTCCATAACGTGGCCGCACTGACCAAGTTCGCCATCCGGGAAGGCCTTACCAGTCTGGAAGGATAACTCCCCTCCATGCCGCCTCATCCCATTCCCGAGATCCACCGACGTCTCAAACGGTATTTTGAACACACACAAAGCCCCGTGGCCCACTTCATGGAGGTGCGAACCCTGGATCCCTTTCGCGTTCTCGTCGCGACCATCCTGAGCGCACGCACCAAGGATCAAACCACAACCTTTGCCACAGAGCGCTTATTCAAGGCAATCCAGTCCGTGGATGATCTCGAGTCGATCCCCCTCGAAACACTCGAGGCCCTCATTTTTCCCGTGGGGTTCTACCGAACCAAGGCCCGAATGCTAAAAAAACTCCCCGGCGCCGTCAAAAGTCTGTTCGGCGGGATCATTCCCCAGACTGTGGAGGAGTTGGTCAAATTGCCCGGGGTCGGACGCAAGACCGCCAATCTCGTCGTGACAGAGGCCTTCGACAAACATGGGATCTGTGTGGATATCCATGTCCATCGCATCAGCAACCGAATTGGCCTGCTGAAATCCACCACGCCTGAACAAACCGAAATCATGCTGCGAAAACACCTCCCGAAACGCTACTGGAAGACTTGGAACCGTTATCTGGTGGCCTTCGGCCAAACCCTCTGTTTACCCCGGAACCCCCGCTGCAATCTCTGTCCGATCACCCGGTATTGTGATCGCGTCGGCGTGACATGAGAGCGTCTTACCTGATCATGAACAAGACCCCCCCCAACCCTCTCACGAGAAATCCGGAAGGCCAGTTTGCGGGACTGATGGCGTTCGCGCTCGTTGTCCAATTTCCGGGAAGCGAAATGGCCGTCCGTAACTCGCTGACCGTTCCGGTGCGAATGCCGGAATAATACCCGTCATCCTGATTGTTCACATGGACGGCTGTCCCGAGGTTGGTTGACAGGCCCGGAGGAACATAACTTGTGTTGGGACCGCCCCCGGTAAGATTATCCCAACCCGCGTTTGCGAAATTCAGGGCAAATAACAACGTCGCCTGACTACAGTCGCCAATCCAGGGGTACAGTCCTTCGGAATTGCTGACAATCGATCCTGTATAGGCAATCAATTGGTCTCCGTCCGTGCCTAGCGATGGAACTCCCCCGCTCAAGACTCCCACGTTCCAGCACTTCTGGGTGCCCGATACCCATGACACCACCGTGCCGGCGGGAAGGACATTCGGACTGCTCCATGTCAAAGGCCCCGGGGCCACGGCGCGCCCAAGATGATCCCCCCACCGGAACCAGCCATTACTCACCGAGGAATTGGTGAAATGAATGGCCGTATTGGCGGGCACATCCCGAAATGCCACCCAGGCGAAGGCGTCGGGAGAATCGGTGTTATAGGCGATCACCGCCACATCCCCCGCCTTCAACTGGGCCAGAACGTCGCCCGCAAGACACGACAAAAACAACCATGCGATGATTTGCTTCATATAACACCTATACAGTTAGATCGTTATTAATTAATCATTTAGTGACACTAAGTCTAGTTATAATTTATTTCGCGATGAAACCCCCGAAAAATTAATCTCGCCCGACGGCCTTCCGCGAAGCATTATTTCGCCTGACATGACGCGGCAACAGCACATCATCTGGGATTGGAACGGCACGCTCCTGAACGACGTTCAGGCTTGCGCGGGGGCCATCAACGTGCTTCTGGCAAGACGGGGACTCCCTCCTATCACGCTCGAACAATACCTGGATGTCTTCGATTTTCCCGTCCGGAATTATTACCTCAGATTGGGATTCGACTTCTCCCGGGATCGCTGGGATGACGTGGCCGTTGAGTATCACGACGCCTACGCCCGGCTTTCAGTCGATTCACCCCTGCGCGACGGCGCCCGCGCGGCGCTGGATTCGCTTAAATGTCGCGGCATCGGGGTGTCCGTGCTCTCCGCGTGCGAGACCGGTCTCCTGAAGCGAATGATGGGGGAACGGGATGTCCTTGACTGTTTTGAGCATGTTTACGGTCTCTCAGACTTCTTTGCCCACTCCAAACTTGACCTGGGCCATGCCCTGCTGAAAAACGCCGGACTCTCACGGACGGAGACCCTTCTTGTTGGCGATACCACCCACGACCATGACGTCGCCCAGGCCCTTGGAATTCCCTGCATACTCATGACAGGCGGACATCAGTCGGCATCCAAACTCGTCCGCCTGGGTTGCCCGGTTGTTGCCGACTTCGCAGAGGCGCTCCAACTCATTCGGTGAGACTGTCCGCCACGAGGCGTTCCATCGCGTCGGTCTGATCTTCCATGCTTTGCACCAGTTTGAATTGCCCCCGGCATCGGTCGAGGTTGTGACGGGGGCGCGTGATTTTGAAATACGTATCCCCCTGGAGGTAGTCGGTCAGGAACCGCATCCCGATCATGAGCGTGATCAGTCGCGCGGAGAATACCAGTTCCTCCCGCTCCACCGTATTCAGGAACCCGGCCTCCGACAGATATCCGCGAACCAGCGCCTCGAACACCTCGATTCTCATGCGCATCTTGCCACAATCCGGCTCATCCTCAGGGGCGGACGCGGTGGCGCTGCGAACCAGATCGCCAAAATCGTATAACGCCAATCCCGGCATAACCGTATCAAGATCAACCACACACACCCCTTCACCCGTCTTATCGTCCAGCATGACATTGTTGATTTTCGTGTCATTATGGGTGATGCGTTCGGGAATTTCGCCCCTGGCATGACGTTCCAGCAACCGTCCGCACAGCGCCGCCCGGCGTTCCACAAATTCGATCTCCGCCTTCACCTCCCCCGCCCGATTGAAGGAATCCCGTCTGACCGCCTCCATGAGCGCCTTGACCCTCATGGGCGTGTTATGGAAATGGGGAATCGTTTCATGTAACCGTGGAGCCGGAAGATCGGCCACCATGAACTGGAACCGGGCGAAGGCGCACGCGGCCTCGAAGGCCTGCCCGACATGCTCCACCTTGTCATAGGTTCGAGCCCCCTCCACGAAGCGATACATCCGCCACCAGTTTCCCTGCGGATCGCAATGACATCCTAGGCCGTCACGCGTCATGACCACGCAGAGGGAATGCCTCGTCACGTCGGCACAACCGCTGTCGGACACCTTATTCCGGATGTGATTGGTCACGCGAATAATATTGTCCATCACCGCCAAAGGATCCTTGAATATCCTGTGATTCATGCGTTGCAACAGGTAATGAACCGGGGGGCTCACCGAGTCGACCGTGACCTTAAAGGTGTCGTTGATATGGCCGGATCCGTGCGGCTGGACGGAGATCAGGTCGCCCCGCGTCCTGAATCGGGACACCAGGGTTTTGAAATCAGGAGTAGAACCCGCTTCAGTTTCCATAGACTATGAATATCAGGAGAAGACCCTGACTTGACTCGGTTGTTCGGTTAATCCATATTTCGCCCGCTGAAACACACAAGGGGCGGTTAGCTCAATTGGTTAGAGCGTCTGGTTTACACCCAGAAGGTTGCAG
>JBAWZH010000102.1:0-8403 GCA_037143135.1 bacterium | reverse complement strand
GAGACTCGGCAGCGACGCCAGCCTGGAGGCGACGGGCGACGAACTGCGGGCGATCGCGCTGCCGGAACCGGTGGATCCGGCGAACCAGGAACGCCTGCTCTCCACGGAAATCGTCCTCCAGGCGATCCGCGCGATCGGCCCGGAAAACGCGCAAGACTTCTACCGTCGCCTGGCTGGCGACGACACGGGTGCCGCGCGGGCCGAGGCCGCCAGGGGTCTGTCGGCGTGCGCCGGAACCAACGTCTCTGCAACATGCGCCGTCCTGCGCAACCTGGCGGCCGACAAGCAGCCCGACGTGCGAGCCGCGGCCGAGGTCAGTCGCCTGATCCTGGGCGATGAACCAGCGCGCGCGGCCATCGTTGCCGCGTTGGCCGAACCGCCCGGCCGCGGAGACCGGCGGATGTTGTTCGAGACGCTCCGCGAACTGGATCGCGCGGTCGGCCGGGTCGATGTGTCGTTCGCCAAGGACGCGCTGAGCGCGATTGCCGTAGCCGACAAGACCTCGTACGGCCATGGCGACACGGCGCGCCGTCTGCTGGCGCGCCTGGCCGGGCCGTGACTCACTTCTCCATTCTGATTATCGTTCGGAACAGGGTCATGGCCTCACGTTCTTCAGGCCCGACATCGTAACGGATGCAGGAGGTAAAGTAGTCCGCACAAGAGACCTCACTCAATCCGAGTTTGATTGACTGCTGTCGGGCGATTTCGGGGAGCGCTTGAATGCCGGCCTCTTTCGCCTTGTTTACAACATCCGCCAGAAATTCAGGGTGGGGATGGTTTTTGCGATGCACCCAGACAGCAAAGACAAAGGGCAATCCAGAGAATGCTTTCCAGGCGGTTGCCAGGTCATAATCCCCGGCTTGGGCCGGCGGTTCGCACAGGGCACGATCTCCGATCATGACCTCGGCATCCGCATCGGGACACTCCTCCCGGGTAACGAACTTCACATTGCGCCTCCAGTGATGCTTCATCAACAGACGGGCCAGGGCATTGGATGTCCTGGATGCGGTGTCCCACCGAACCGTCGTCACCCGATCCAGAGGCCGATGGCATTTCAACAAAACACTACGAACAAGACCATTGGCGCAGATCCCGAGACCGGGAATCATCATCAAGTCGGGATTCGCAAACAGATCCGCAACGGGCATGAGGGCGGCATCGGCGCGGTGATCATTCAGGCGATTGAGCAGTTGGGCCGGATGATCCAGGATGAGGCTCGCACCAGGGCAGACATGGGGGATGAACTGTGCCAGAGGCGCCGAATTGGCATAGGCTGGCGCGGCGAAACAAAAGGAATGGTGTGAAGAGGCGTTTTTCATTCTTTCTGAAAGTTTGGCGAACCGAAGGAAGCCTCGGTGAACAGGGTGACAAACCCGCCGGTCAGGGATTCCTGACATGCGTCCGGAAACCCCGCCGTTACCAGCTCATTCACAATCTCAGCGGCGGGCGGAAAGTGGTCTATGGAATCGGCTAGATAGTGATAGGCGCTGCCCTGCGACAATAACCGTCCGATCAGGGGAATGATCCGGCGGGTGTGGAGGCGATGCACGGCCTTGGGAAACGGATGGAGTGGGGCGGTCAATTCCAGAATGGCCAGCGTTCCGCCGGGGCGCAGGACACGTCGCATCTCGCGAAGGGCTGTGGCCCGGTTGGTGATATTGCGAAGACAAAAGGCACAGACAATTCCATCAAAGGTTGCGTGGCTGAATGGTAGCGCCGTGGCGTCTCCCGTCTGATAGGCGATTCTGCCGTCCAGACCGGCTTTAATGGTCTTGGACTCTGCGATATGTAACATCTCGCGAGAGGGGTCGATGGCGGTAACCTGGGCGTTCGGCGCGTGCCGGGCGACGGCCAGCGATATCTCTCCCGTTCCGCATCCGACGTCAAGGAAGATGTGTCCCGTGCGCGAAAGCAGATGGTGAACCGCCCGGCGACGCCAGAATCGGTGCAGTCCGAGGGACATTACGGAATTTATCAGATCGTAACGCGGGGCAATCTGGTCGAACATCCGGCAGTTATCCCGGGCCGAGATCAGCGTGTCACGCACGGGTTCGGTCATGTCGGCGCTCCAGGAAGACCATAACGCTCCCAACTTTTTTCAACCGTGGCCTGATGGTCCGGATCAAAAGACAGCGGAAGGCGATAACCGGGTTTCCACGTGGCGTCAATCATGATCGGGAAGTGCAGGATCATACGGTTTCCCGCCGTTTCGCGCCTTGCGGGAATCAGGTCGGCCAGCGGGTCGAACCGGGTGAACCAACCCCACAGAATCAGGCGTGAATCGTCCAGTGGGACATCCTCCGAAATCAGGACATGGAACAGATATTGCCGGGTTGCAGGATGATGCAGCAATGCTTCGCGGACAGCCGACCTGTCAGCCTTTGTGCCCACCTGGGCCACCAGGAATGCCTCGCCCATGGCAGTCATGCCGAGAACATGAGGATGCACCTCGTGTGGTTGGGGTGGCGGAGGAGGCGGTTGGGTGCGGATCGGTGGACGATCTCCATGTGTGGCGAGCAGGATCAACTTGCTGCCGGTGTTCATCGCCGGACCGGTGAAATCCAGGGTGTCCTGCGCCGAGGGCGCCAGAATATGCAAGCCTTCTGTCGCATCAAGGTTATGCCACACGGCCCGGCTGACTTGCTTGAAATTCCTCACGTCCACGTCGTGACTGACCACGATCATGATCTTGGTCAGCGACATCTGCCCTTCCCCCAGGAGTCCCAGGGCGTGTTTGAGTCCCTCCCGTCCGTAGCGTTCCTTTACCGCGACAACCGAGAGCGGGTGAAATCCGGTTTCCGGGTAGGCCCAGAGTCCGCTGATTGCGGGCTTCATGAGTTTGATCAGAGGCAGGAGCATCTCTTGAAGGGCGACGCCGATGAAATAATCCTCCTGGGGTGGTTTTCCAACGACTGTGGCGGGGTAAATGGCGTCGCGCCGCGCCAACATGCGTTCCACCCGAAAAACAGGGAAAGGCGCACTGTGGGAGTAATGTCCAAGATGGTCTCCGAAAGGGCCCTCCTGGCGCATGTCGTTGGCCGACACACGTCCTTCGAGGACGAATTCAGCCTCCGCCGGAATGCGATGGCCGGTTCCGCTCCGTTGAATCACTTTGAGTGGTTGCCCCAGGATCAGGGATGCCAGCAGGCGTTCATCGAATCCTTCGGGAAGCGGGGCGATGGCGGCCAGGGTCAGGGCCGGCGCCCCTCCCAGAATGACGCTGATCGGCAACGATGTCCCGTGCTCGCAGGCTTTTTTAAAATGGAATCCGCCGCCTTTCTCAATCTGCCAGTGCATGCCCGTGCTCGTGGCGTCAAACCGCTGCATCCGGTAGATCCCCAGATTTCCCGTCCCGGTGCGCGGGTCGATCGTATGCACAAGAGGGAGGGTGAAGAAGGCGCCGCCATCCAGCGGCCAGCACTTCAGACAGGGAAGCAAATCGAGCCGTGGCGGAGTGAGGCAGGTCTCCAGAATGGGTCCCGTCGTGACATTCTTCATTCGTACTTGGGCCAAACGCCAGAGTGCTTTGCGTTCTGCCCACGCGGCCGAAAGAGTGGGGGGCATGAGTCGCTCTGCTACGTGAAGGAGTTCTTCCCCGATTTCCGAAGGAGGCCGGCCAAACGCCATTTCGACCCGTTCCCGGGTACCGTACAGGTTGGACACCAACCGGTAAGGAGAACCCTTAACTTGTTCAAACAACACGGCCGGGCCTTCCTGAGCCAGCAGTTTATGCTGGATGATCGTAATATCCTGGTCGGGATCGACCTCGACAGGGACTCGGGCGAGGTCGCCCGCCGCCTCCAGTTGATCAAGGAACTGTCGCAAATCGGTGGCGATCACAGGATGCTCTCCCAGTTGGTTGCCGCCGGATGCCCCAGAACAGCCAGCACCCGATCAACAAACAGATCCATTAGATCAGTCATGGTCACGGTTTCAGGGTCTTTCCCGGCAATCTGATAGAAAGGCGGAGAGAGAGGCATCACGATGCCTCCAGCCGAAGACACGGCGGCGGCGTTGTGCAGGTCAATCAGACTCCAGGGTGTTTCGCGGACACAAAGCACGAGCCTGCGGCGTTCCTTAAGATGACAGTGCGCCGCTCTTGTGATGAGTGTGTCGGATAGTCCATGGGCAATCTTGGCCATGGTGTTGGCCGAACAGGGTAGAATCACCATGCCTGAGGTGGGCACGGAGCCCGAAGAAATGGCTGCGGCCAAATCCGAGTCATCATAGACTTTTGCGGCGAGTCCAGCCAGGCGTGAAAACTCTCCGCACTCGCGTTGCGCCACATTTTTGCCCCATTCGCTGGCCACCAACGCAACCGGCCAGGGCGACTTTTTCAGAAAGCGCTCCGCCGCATATACCCCCGTGGCGCCGTTGATAGCCAATATCAGGTTCATCGAAATCCTCCAAGTACGGGGATCATGGCACCCGCCAGACTCGCCATCGCCGAGATCGGAAAAAAACGGAATGCCAACGGCAATCTCTCATCATAGATCAAAACCAAGGCGAGTAACGTGACGATCAAGCCTGTGCCCGCCGTCAGTCCCCCGCCTGTGACCCGCCAGAGTTGAAAGGCCGCCATGGCCGCCACAAGGTGCACGCCCGCCGCCATCCACCGCGCGGCAACAGGGCCGAACGAGGCTGGCAGACTGTGGACTCCGGTCTCCCGATCCGCCTTGATATCCTGCAAAGCGTACATGATATCAGATCCACTCATCCAGCAAAAGGTAAAGAGGGAGAGAAGGAGAATCGCGGGAGTGACGCTCGTCCCGCCGGTGACGGCGACGTAGGCCCCGAGGGGGCCAAGCGCCAGGGAAAGTCCAATCCCGAAGTGGCAAAGAGGGGTAAATCGTTTCAGCAGGGAATAGGAAATCAAAACAAGGGCGGGAATCGGCGAGAGTTTCAGGCAGACCGGGCCCAGCATCGCGCAGGCAAGCAGATAGAATCCCAGTCCGATGGCGGCCACCAGCCATCCATGCGCCAAAGAAAGGCCTCCGCTGGGCAGATCGCGCCCGATTGTGCGGGGATTCATCAGATCAAGACGCCGGTCAAGGATCCGGTTCATGGCCATGCCCAACGTGCGAGCCCCGAATCCGGCCAGTGCAATCAGGACTAGCGGTTTCAGGCCCGGCCAGTGATTCCCGGCTCCGATCCAGGCCCCTGAGAAAAGGAGAGGCAGACTGAATAGAGTATGTTCAACCTTGACGAAATCCGCCATCCTTGCGGCAAGATTGCGTCGTTTATTCCCAAAGCGCTCGAGACCGGCGGCGACCTGTTTTGCCAGCCCCGCTGACACGTCGGCGAGATGCCGGAAAAGATCATCACGACCGGCCTCGGTGGCGCCGTCGCTGACTCCCTTCAGGAGATGGCAGGGAACGCCATGCCGAGCCGCCACGCGGGCGATGGCGTAACCTTCCATGTCCACAATATCGGCATGGGCGGCCAGTTTGATCCGTGGCGTTCCGCCAAACACGGGTTTGCTGACGGTGGCAAGTCGCGCCGGACAGAAATGCGGCCATTCGGCGTGGAGCACCAAAGGCGGGGCGGTTACAGTGGTACCTTGAAGAAGGACATCGCCATCGATTGCGGTGGTGACCCAGTGAAAGGTTCCCGGGATCAGGGTGTCCGACAGCGCTCCGCAGATTCCCGGATTCACCAGGATCTTGACGCCGCGGGCCGTCACGGCATACTCGGCTGCCGCCGCGGCCGCGTCAGGGCCCATGCCGCTGATGATAACCAGGCCGCCAGGCCGGTTGTTGATCGGGGGAAACCCGTAAGTTTGAAAAGGCTTCTCGAGGCGTTTCTCGGCTTCGAGAAGGGCCAGAAAGGGTTCGGCTTCAGCCAGCGTAGCCAGGATCAAAGCGATCATGGAATTACCCCGGCCTCACGGGCCATCTCTTCCAGTTTCGTCACGGCGGCATGCCCGCTTTTACCAAGATCAAGCGAGAAATCATTGACAAACATATCGATATGCCGCGCCTGGATCGTGGGATCGATTTCCTGAGCATGTTGACGGACGTAAGCGACGGCATGTTCGGGGTTGGCTCGAGATCGAAGAAGGCTCGTCCTGAGCAGGTCTTCCAGTGTGGAAATCACGGGGACGCCCAAAGTTTTCCGGGCGACGATACAACCCAGAGGGATTGGATGGCCGGTTCGTTCTTCCCACCATTGCCCCAGATCGACAAGGCAGATTAACCCCGCCTTCCGATAAACAAAACGCGACTCGTGAATGATGACCCCGCAATCAACCTGGCGATCCCGGATTTGCGCCATGATCTGATCATAAGGCATGAATGTCTTCAGTCGCATCCCGGGCGCCCATAACTGCAGTAGCAAGTGCGCGGTAGTCAGTTCGCCGGGAATGGCTACGCGGCATGCGGGCAAATCGACGTCGCGGATCGGGTGTTCTGCAATCAGCAGGGGACCGCATCCATAACCCAGGGCGGCGCCGATATTGAGGAGTTGATACTGATCCCGGATCAGGAGATAGGCGTGAAAGGAGACCTTCGTTACATCATAGGTCGACTTGAGCGCCAGACGGTTAAGGGTTTCGACATCGTGAAGATGCACGTTGACATCATAACCCGAGGAAGATAGGCGGCCTTCTGCCACGTCGCAGAACATGAAGGTGTCATTCGGGCAGGGGGAATACGCCATACTCAGGGCGGTCATCAGCGGTCTCCAAAAATGGGGGCCGTCTCAACCTTGCGTACTTCGTCCTGGCGACGGGTGTCATTCCATCCGCACTCGGTTGCCATGATCCGGGAGGCGGTCTCAAGCGCGGCGGGGGCCGGACGTCCGGCTGACCCGAGATCGGTTCGGCGGAAGACGGCGTCGGCCAATGTCACGGCCATTTCCTCCCGGGCGGCAAACGCCACCTCGGCGCCAATGACGGTTGTGGAGGGGGCCAGAGGAGCGAGTAGGTCTGGTTGGGATTGTCCGAGTTCAAGCACCGATTGGAGTTCATTGCCGTAGTTATAGACCAGATGCTCGACTACAGCGGGCGACAAGCGACCCGACTGGGTCGCTTGGGTCTGATCCATAAAGGCTTTGAAATCAGGAATCGCGCCGCCGGGGAGGTGACGTCGATCAGAACCGGAAACCATCTGGCGGCGCCCTAACTGAGTCAGGACATGGCGGAGAGTCCGTGCGGCGACATCGCGCGCAGTCGTATATTTCACGCCAACGATACTGATCAATCCCTCAATGGAGTCGGTTCTTGCATGGTTGATGATGGAGAAATGGTTGGCGAGAACCGGTTCATCGTTGACCCGTTGATTGTGCTTCACGGGCAACAGGCCCGGCAAAATGGCGGCCACGTCACTCCGTGTGATTTCCGCCGCCGGGTAGGCGTGGGATAGGTCGGACAGGAGGATCTCAATGTCACGCTCCGTGACGTTCAGGGAGTCGGCTGGTTCGGTGTGCGGACGGTAATAGGTTCCCGCGAGGGTTCGACCTCGCCAGGGCATGAGAAAGAGCAGGCGTTGGGATTCACCTGCACGGCGGCGGAACGGGAGCCCGGCCGAGGAGGAGGGAAGGAGTTGGCGATTCAGGACGAAATTCATGCCCAGCGCAAGACCGGTGACGGGATTGGCGGGCCGTTTGCCCAGAAGAGCCAGGACTTCATTGACCCAGGGGCCGGCGGCATTGATGACCAGCTTTGCAGGGATATCGAAATCGCCGTCTCCCCGTTCGTCGTGAACACGAACACCGGTGACACGGCCGCCAGATTGATGAAAGCCGGTGAGTTTGACATAATTGGCGGCGACGGCACCGACCTCGACAGCATCGCGGACCATGGCGGTAACAAGGCGCTCGGAATTATAGGTGTAGGCATCGTGCCAGGCGCAACCACCCGTGAGGCCGGAGGTTGAAAGGCCGGGAACGAGTTCTCTGATTGTCGCGCGTGAAATCAGACGGCCTGCGGGGATATGTTTTTCCCTATCACTCAGAACGTTCCGGTCACAACTCAGGATTTCATTCAACATGAGTCCGCAGAACATAACCTCTTGACCCTTCATCAGGTGGCCCTGGGTAGGCATGAGGCAGGGAAGGGGATGGACGAGATGGGCGGCTGTTCGCAGAAAGGCGCGGCGCTCAACCACCGAATTTCGCAGGCGGAGAATATCAAACTGCTGGAGGTAGCGCAGTCCGCCGTGGATAATTTTTAGACTATTGGCGGAGGTGGCGGAACAGAAATCGCCTTTTTCAATAAGAGCGGTTGAGAGTCCGCAGAGCGCCACCTCGCGAGCCAGGGCGGCGCCATAGATGCCGCCACCAACCACCAGAACGTCATGCTCACGGTTTGCTAATTGCTGTAAATTGCGCTTCATGGGAAAGCGGCATCATATCCAGGCACGGTGGCGGGCTCAAGTCTGGAGTTGACAGGAAATCAGCTCCTCT
>JBAWZH010000101.1:0-8630 GCA_037143135.1 bacterium | reverse complement strand
AACTGGGCGATGTTCACGTAATCATCACCCAGGGTCAGCATGGGCAGTTCGTGTTGGCCGTTCCCTAAAGCCTGGGTATACCCTATATTCGATACCAGTGAATTGCACAGGCATTTGCGGTTCACGGTGTCTTCGATTTTCCCGCCCTTGGCCACATAGGAGGCTTCAGGTTCGGCGGGGCAGCGGTATCCCAGGGTTCCGTCGGATTGGCGATAGACTTCCCGCAGGAAGCCCAGGTCGCAGAGACGTTTTCGTTCCTGATAGATGGCGGGATCCGACAGCGTTCCTTCGAGGAGGGCGACTTTGAAGGGGAACCCGGTCGGCGAGGCCTGCGGGTCGGTAAAGACCCTGGCATTGCCCTGTAGAGCCTGCTGGATAAGGGCACGACGGATTTCGGGGGTTACGCCTGATTCCACGCAGAGGGCAAAGGCGGTGCCCACTTGAACGCCGGAGGCGCCCTCCGCGATGGCGGATTTGAACTTCTCGGGCGAACCGTATGAGCCGGCCAGCCAGAATGGAATATTGAGAGCCCGGAAAGATGCCAGATTGACAGCGTCCCGAATGCCATAGACAGGTTCCCCGGCGTCGGAAAGTTGCAGTTTCCCGCGGGGCGGCGCATTATGACCGCCGGCGAGGGGGCCTTCGATGATGAATCCCTGTATGGAACCATTGGCGCGCCTCAACAGCATGGTGGCCAGTGTGTCGGACGAAACAATCGGAAGGAAGTCAGGCCTGTTCAGAGCCGCGCGAGCCGATTCCTCGCTGAATTCACCGGGGTTGAAGACCATGCGCTGGGTCTCGCGCGTGTCCAGACCGGTGACATTGATCGGATAGGAGACTGATTCATGGTTGACCAGACTATCGAGTACGCCTGGAATTTCAAGCGGGATACCCGCCCCCATGATGACCACGCCAACTCCGGCGAGCATGGCGCCGTAGATGGAGGGAAGGTGCGGAAGTTGGATTTTTTCAAGATAGTTGATTCCAACCGGATTGGAATGACCTTCGCGGGCCAGAAATACCTCCACAAAGTTTGCGGCAATACACATTTCCTGGGGGCTGCGATTGCCCTCGACGGTGTGCATCCCCGTGGCGCGATAGCGTGTGTCAGGGGTTTTTCCGCCCGGGATGAAATAGGTGTCCAGAATGCGCTGCACCATTTTCGGGAAGGGGAAATTGCTCAAAGCCCGCCGGACGTGACCTTCCGGATCGCCATCCTGAAGGCGCCGGGCCAGGATCACATCCAGGCCTGTTCCGGACACAACGCCGAGTTGCCCAATGCGTGACACGGCTTGGGCGAGCCGCCAGTTTGAGACTCCGGTGCCCATCCCTCCCTGAATAATTCTCGGTATCAACTCATTCATCATTCGTACATTACAGTATCATGGCAATAATTGCCATCACCATAATTGCCATAATTGCCATCACTAATCGTATTGTCAAAAGTGGTTGAACGTGGCACCCCGGGCGCGGCTCGAACGCGCGACCTACGGTTTAGGAAACCGCACAAAGAAACCGTATTGCGTTCAATAGAATCAGGCTTTTCCGCATTGTGAAAATAATGCTTGTGCCAAGAGTGTGCCAAGTGTAGCCTATCCCCTAGACATAAATACGCGTCTATTCGCAACTATGGAGGGCATGACAATGACACCGAAAAAGATCGAAACAAAATGGGAAGAATGCGGTTTTATCATTCGCCGGGTGAACAAGGGCAAACCCTTTCAAGTGGATGAGGGCACCCGCAACGGAACGCGGCGGCGGGTTAGGTATGCCACACTGGGGGAGGCCCGGCAACGGTGCAAAGAATTGCGGGTTGAATTGACAAACAATGGCACCGCCGGGCAAAACCTTTCAGACCGTGACCGGCTAGAGGCGGCGGAGGCCCGGAAAGAACTGGGCAAGGTTGCCATTATGGAGGCCGTCCGGTTCTACTTGCGGCACCATTCCACCGGCACAAGTGAGGGAATGACAGTTTCCGCCCTCATTGAAGAATACTTGAAGGCACCCGGCCGCCGTGGGAAGAAGGGCATACTACGCCGCGAGCGTACCACCCAGACCGCAAAGAACCGGCTCAATACATTCAAGGAAACTTTTGGGAAACGGGCGGCGGCAGAGATTACCCGGCAGGATGTCGAGGGCTGGCTTGTGACTAACGGCTGGGGCGGATTGAACGCGCGGAACTACCTTTCCAATGTCCGGGCACTCTATGCCTATGCTATCCGCAAGGAATTGCAGACAATGAACCCCGCCGAAAAGGTTGAATTGCCAGAGAACCCGGAAGCAAAAACGCCGGACATAATGACCCCGGCACACGTCCGGGCACTATTGGCGGCGGCGGTCAAGCATGACGCGGCCCTTGTGCCCCGGTTGGCTATCTCATTCTTTGCCGGTGTCCGGGCGGCGGAACTGGATCGGCTTGACTGGGCGGCGGTCAATCTTGCGGCCGGGACTATCACCATTGAACCGGCGGTTGCCAAGATGCGGCGGCAACGGCATATCACCATAACGGAAAACTTGCGGGATTGGCTTTTGCCCTACAGGAAAACAGAGGGGCGGATATGGAAACTTGACCCCATGACCTTTCACCACCGGGCGGCAAAAGTGGCAAAGAAAGCCAAGGTGAAGGTGCCCCAAAATGGAGGGCGGCACGCTTTTGCCAGTTATCACTTGGCACAATCGGAGGATGCCGGAAAGACCGCCCTACAGTTAGGGCACGCGCGGCCGGATTTACTCCTGACGGTGTATCGGAACATTCGGACAAGTGACGGCAAGCCTATCACCAAGGAAACGGCGCAAGCGTATTTTGACATACGGCCCGGTGTGAAGGCCGAAATTATCCCTTTCCCGATTGAGGCGGTGGGGTGAATCATGAACGAAACACAAATGACACTGGGGCGCGACTGGGACGGGCGCAATATAACCGGCTGGCTAGCTTCCGAAAAGTACGATGGATGCCGCGCATATTGGGATGGATCAACACTATGGACGCGGGAAGGAAACATTATATGCGCCCCGAAATGGTTCACCCAGTCACTACCCGCTTGCATGGAGTTAGACGGCGAAATATGGGCGGGACGGGGCCGGTTCAATGAGGCAATGAGAGCAACGCGGGACGGTGTATTTACTCCGCTAATCAGGCTCATGGTATTCGATGCGCCACAAGAGGCGGGGACATGGGCCACAAGAATGGACGTGGCGAAATCATCATTGAACGGATGCGCCGTTGCCGCCCCGGTGCCGTATGCGCCACTTGCCAGCGTGCCGGATATGTGGACAAGGTTTGACGAAGTGAAGGCCGGGGGCGGTGAAGGCCTCATGCTCCGGGATTACCGATGCAATGGCTACGAATACGGGCGGACAAATAAATTATTGAAAGTGAAAATCCGAAAGGAAACGACATTATGAAAACAAAGCGAACAATTGAGATAAACGGTGAGGCGTGCAAGGTTCTATCTATTGAAAGAAAAGATTACAATGAACCCGTTGACCGAGAATCAGGCACCGCCGGGCAACGTTCTTTTATATCCTACGCTATCACTGTTAGGCGGCATATTTTGCGTGTTAAATATCCAGACGGCGCGGAAAAACAAATCACGATTGACCCTATTATTCCCGACCGCCCCGACGATTTTGAACCCCTGAAAATACTATCCCTTCCCGCTGACCCAGCATTGCCAAAAGGCATTTCAAGAATCTACTGTGACAAGAGGTTTTTTTGCGCGGACGTGACAATCAAGAGAGTCGAACCCGAAAAGAAATCGCCCGCAAAATTGCGGCAAGCAAGAATAAATCATGATAACGGACAGGGAGGCGGACGGCCAACAGTTGATTCGCAAACCCAGATTGACGCCGCCGTGAGAGGAGTACGCGATAGAAGGAAAAATAATCCTTCATTAGGAATGAAGCGGGCTTGTGAATTTGAAATCAAGGAGCAAGGGCTTTCCATTAAGTGGCAAGGATTGCAGAAACACGTCAAAAGACACAAGGGGGGCCGTGTAACAAACTAACCCACAACGGATAGTTACAACTTTTTGAATGAGGGCCGGACATAATAAATCCGGCCCTTTTCTTTTTTACCGTGTAACGAACCCAAAACGCACACCGCCAAAACCGTGCAACTATTTCAACAGCGCACAAACAGGCGCAAAGATGAAAGGGCAACACAATGACGGCTAAAGTTGAAAGTGGTTCACCGGTTGGATACTTGCGGCGGGAGGATGCGGCACGGTTTTTAGGAATCAGTGTGCGAACCCTTGCGGAGTGGCAAGCTGATAAATTGGTGCCCTATGCGAAAATGTCGCACCGGGTTTGCTTGTTCAA
This sequence comes from bacterium, assembly GCA_037143135.1. Classification (GTDB taxonomy): domain Bacteria; phylum Verrucomicrobiota; class Kiritimatiellia; order CAIKKV01; family CAITUY01; genus JAABPW01. The sequence goes on along the minus strand of JBAWZH010000101.1, from coordinate 4,310 downwards.
GGTTTCCGACCTTGAAAAGACGGTTGACCGGTTGACGGTCAAATCGGCGGGGGGTTGACACCATGCACCCCCAAAACTTCCCGACAATTTTCACCGGCTTAAAAATCCCGCTTAGGTTTCTGGGAAGTCTCCGGGCGGGGGCCGGTGGATTCTTCTATCTTCTATTCCTTCACGGCGCCTTGACCGCATTGACCATCATCCTGATGGCCGTTTTGATCGGTGGTATTCAATGACTGCCCATTGCCACCAATGCCAGCGCGACACAGAAACCGTTTTTCTCCCGTTATCATCCGGCCACATCGCGAACGCGTGTTCCATATGCCGGACGGCACGTCGAGGCCGACCTTATGTCTCGAAAGAATTTGCACAAGCCAACACCCCGCAACGGGTAGAAGGAAATCACCATGAGCTTTTCCGCCATGCAAGCCGTCCTTGACCATTCACAGACTACAGGCCCAGACAGAGCAATCATGTTAATCCTGGCATACCGTGCTGATGAAAAGGGATCCTCATTTCCGGGCTTACATAGAATCGCCTCTGACACCGGACTGACACGCCGGACAGTTTATCGCCGCCTTCCGTTCATTGTCGCCATGGGTGAACTATCCATTCAGCACGGAGGACAATCAGTCTACACACACGGCGGAAAACAGGTATCAAACCGATACACCATAACCCTCAAAGGTAGGGACACACAGTCCCCCCCTTACTCAAAGGCAGGGACAGACAGTCACAAAGGTAGGGACACACAGACACGCAAGGGGGGGACACACAGTCACAAAGGTAGGGACAGACAGTCCCCCGAATTAAAAGGGAATAGAAATAATCAACCTACACCTAACCCAAAGGCGGAAAAGCCGGAGGGTGGGGATAATTTCCCTATCAGGCGATTGCCAATAGCCAAGGTGCAACCATGAAAATCATCGAAGCACTTACCGCAATGGACGCCCTTAAAGCGAAGTTACACTTCAAACGTGACGCCGTTGACAAAATTATTCGGCATCATGAAAGAAATTGCTGGCCCGATTGCGTCGAGGCTGTTCGTCGAATGCGGGAGGATACCGGTTGTCATGGTGAAGATTGGTCTTACGAATTGCACCGCCTTTACGACGATGTTGCCGACGCCGTCAACCGTCTCGATATTCTGATAGAGTCTTTCCCTTCCCGACACCGCGACAACCTGTCCCTTGCCCTCTCTGCGAACCATCCTGCATGGACGGCCACACTACACGGAATTATCTCGCAGTTGGGGACAGGTTCAATCTTTGTCCTACTGGGCGACCGGGGGCGGGGAAAAACACAACTCGCAACGGCAACCGCGCGGCATGTGGCAGAGGTCAAGAATCTGAAATCCTCTTATGTGGTTCTGGGCGACTTGTTCACCCAGATCAAAGGCACCTTCAAATCCGGAAGCGTTGAATCGGAGGACAGCATTGTTGACCTATATTCCCGCACGCCGTTGCTTGTGGTGGATGAATGCCATGAAATTTCAGGCACCGAGTGGCAGGGACAGATATTCACGCGGCTGATTGATTCACGCTATCGGGAAAAGCGGTCAACCATACTGATTACCAATGACACGGAACAGGCCTTCATTGCCATGGTGGGCGCGTCGATTGCGGATCGGTTGGCAGAGTGTGGATATTTCATCGAGTGTAATTGGCCGTCATTCCGGAGGGCGCGGTAATGAAAATCATCTTAGACACCCGCGAACCCTCACCCCACCCATGGTCAAGATTCTGGGAAGGCGTTGAAATCGAAACCGGAACACTCGAAACCGGGGACATGACTGTCAATGGGTTCAATGACCTTGTGGCCGTCGAGAGAAAAACCACCACCGATTTTCTAGGCTGTATCGGTGGGGAGCGCGAACGGTTTGAACGGGAGTTGAAGCGGTCAAGGCAGATAGGACACTTCATCGTCATTGTAGACGGAACACTTGCGAACGTGATGGTTCATTCCCGTGGCATTCCAAGTGCCAGCATCATAGGCACCGTGGCCGCATGGACAAGGCGGTATTGTCCTATCGTGTTTTGCGATACGGAATGCCTAGCCGCACACTTGGCTTTGAGATGGATGCTTCAACCATTCGATGAGGCGCGGAAGATCGGGATGGTAAGAACTTCCGGCGGCGCGGTTGTCGCCGGGGAAACAAAACAAGCCGGTTGAATCGGCAGAAAGAAGAGAATAATGAACGCAGGCATGACAGTACAAGAATGGGAACAGGAAATTGAGCGTTGCGCGGTTGCGCGGTTCATCTGCAAGACGGGACGCATTCCGACACGGGCAGAATGCGCGGCTGAACTCCGCATGATGGAACAAGAAGGCGTCAGACCTAGGGCGCTGGAGTCGGAGTGTGCGCAATGGTTGCGTGAGCGTGGCGTTGCAATCCCCGGCCGGGACGTGAACGCCGCCCGCCAGATGCCAAGCAAGCCGACTGCAAGCGCCGCCCTTGCGACTGCGACGGCAACACCGACCGTAAGACCGGTTGCGCTTGCGGCCGTCGAGCGTGGCGCGCCGGTTTTTGTCGTGGGGAAGGCTGTCGAGTCCACACCCATCCCGGCGGCAGTGGCAAAGGTGAAGCCGCCGAAATTTAAGCCAAACTTTCAAGCGACTGTTGTTCAACAACTCGTGGCCGCCCATGAGCAAGTTGAAAAGCTGGAAGCGGCATTGTCATAATGAGGCGCGGGGGTGAGAGGCAAGGGCACCCCCCCTAGGCCTTAGGTTCTGTAAAGCCACTTCTATACGGGGTAGGTACCGGAAGCGTCCTGTCTTCGTAAACATGGCCCCAAAACCTAACCCTAGACACATATGAAGACTTTAACATGGTCAAAATTGGCTGACGGGCTGGGCATTAGCCGCCAGCGGTTATATCAGCATAGAGAGAATGCAGACGCCCCGACAATTCCCGACTTAGACGCGTGGAAGGCTTACCTGACAGAGCGAAGGCGGTTTGATCAGGGCTTTGTTACGCCGAGGTTTCTTTCATCCGGGCGCATTGCCCGACCGATGACGGAAGAGGAATTTTATGGGAGGCGGAGTTGATATTACGGCTTTTCGGAATGGTGCAAGCTTGAACTAAAACAGAAAGGAACATTGAACGATGAAACTTGAAATCACATATCCAGACACCATTGAACGGATCCGGGGCCGCGCGGCTTTGAAGAAACTCGCAATCGAGGCAGACTTGTTGCCTGATATTTATTGGTGATGGGGTTGACCTGGGCACAAGGCCGATGCGGGTACATGACAGGCACTTTCGGATTGTCGAGGGCATTCTCGAAGCGGTTTTGACCCTGAAATAATTCACCGCTATAAATCCGCCCTATGCCGTGTGGCAATTAGGGAAAACGTATCGGGACTAATTATCCTGACGCCGGGCACCGGTTCAACGGTTTTGCGGTGCAAACTTTCAAAAATAGAACCTTGTGTTCTTTTCCCGCTGGTACTCACTTATACCAGTGGGTTTTTCTTTTGGGTGGATGATGCCCCACAAGGCCCGACCGTTTCAGGGAATACCTACACAGGGGCGCGGGCGGGATCGGAACACATAGAGGCGACCAGACCCACCGACAAGCGCAAGGCGATACAGCGGCTTGTGGAGTCAAGCGGGGAGTTGTCGAGTCGATCAATAGCTGATGCGGTTGGGTGTTGCAGCCACATGGTTGACGCCGTTAGGAATGAACTGGGAATTATCCCACCTGCTACCCGTAAGGGGAAAGACGGCAAACACTACCCCGCCAAGATGAAGCGCGAACCACGCGGGGGAAAGGACAAATGACCCTGACAAATGTCCCTACGGTATCGGGACAAATGTCCCTACGATGCACGCCGCGTGAATTTGCGCTGATGCGGCATTGATGCAATTCCCGCAACCGCCCCGACGCCATATCAGGGACACCGCCGCCGCCTTTTGTCAGACACCCCTACCGCCGCCCCTAATTCGCGATTGCGAAGTACACGCCCGACGCCGGAAGTATGCCGCCCCGGATGCCCGACAGGAGGCGAATGGCACCGGGCGAATATATCGGCATTGCCAGACCGCCCAGACATCGTATCTGTGAGACTCAATTAACCGCGTGCATCATGGTTTCTATGCCGCTGGGTGACACTGTAGGGGGCGAACGGCATAGGGCGCGGGCGAAGGGATTGACCAGACCACTACCGGCAAAAAAGGCAACGGTTAGGGAAACGGTTAGCAGACAGAAACCACCCCGGCCGGGACAAATTCGACACCCCACCCCGTAACGGTTCAAAAAACCGTTGCAAACCGTTGCCGCCGGTGTGCCAAGAGTGTGCCAAGATGTGCC
>JBAWZH010000100.1:0-8694 GCA_037143135.1 bacterium | reverse complement strand
GGAGCAGACTATATGATCCAGAGAACTGTGCCTATCCTGGTTGTCTTATTGATCGCGGCGGGCCTCGCGGGCTGTACCACCACCCGCAAACCGGGAACGGTTGCTTCCCCGGCCCCGGCCGCGCCGCAATTGGCGAAAGCCGAGGGCTTGTTCCAGAAGGGCGACTACACCGGAGCCATGCTGGAGTGCGTGGATTGGGCCCAGAAGAACCCGGATCTGGCGGGCCTGGAATCGCTTCAGCAACGGATCATGACTGAACTTGAGGCCCAGCGCGCCGCCCGCGCCGCCGCCCGCGCCGCCGTCACCGCCAAACGCATGGACACCGATGTCGCCCGCTCGAAGGATATTCCGGACACCTACGGCCTGAGAGGAACCGTCATGGGACTGTCCTCACCCCTCCGCACGCCAGGCAAGGCCATGCAAAAGGCGCTTGAGAAGAAAGTCACCGTCCACCTCGACAATGTGGATCTGACCAACTTCATCCTGACCATCGGAACATCGGAGAAGATCAACATTGTCACCGACAACGACCTGGCCACCAATAAAACGATGACCATTCATGCCGATCAGGTTCCGCTCTCCGAAATCCTGGACTACTCCGCCCGCAACTTTGGCATTGCCTTCTTCGTGGGCGACAACATCATCTGGGCCACGCCGAAGGATCAGAGTCGGCCCGGGATTCCGATGGAAACCCGCATGTACCGCTTGCGCAAGGGCATCGACGGCAAACTCGAGGTCAGTTCCGACGTGAAGACTGATGCTCCCAGGGACGACAGCACGTCCAAGGACGATAAAACGCCCGTCGTGCAGGCCATCAAACGGTTTATTCCCCAGTCACCAGGGGCGGATCTGCTCTTCGACAAGACCTCTCATGCGCTCATCGTCAAGAATACGGTAGAGAATCTGGCCAAGGTCGAGGACATCATTGAGACCATGGATGTCTGCCCGCCCCAGATCCTGATCGAGGCCCGGTTCATCAGCACCGGAGTCACCGACCTGCGTGAACTGGGCATTGACTGGGTGCTCAACAGCCCCCTGTCCATCACCAAGTCCGGGGGCAAAAATCAGACCCAGATCAACATGGGCGCCACGTCCGGATTCACCCCGCCGGTCAACGCCGCCCAGGGACTCAACATGACCTACGAAGGACTCCTGACGGATCCCATGTTCAGGGCCGTCATCCACGCGCTCGAAAAAACCGGCAAGGCCCGCACGCTCTCCGTCCCCAAAGTCACCACGGTCAACAACAAGACCGCCCGCATCCGTGTGGGCGATGATTTCCGATACTACGACGAATACAGCATTCAAACCATCCCCAGTCAGGTCACGGGCAATTCCGGAAACACCGTTTACTCCTCGCAACTGGTTCCGGTCGGGTCTCCCAAACTCGAGGAACTGGGCATCGAACTCAAGGTTCGGCCCAGTGTCGGCGCCGATATGAACAGCATCACCCTCCAACTCCTCCCCGAAATCAGCGAATTTGTCCGCTATGAAACCTATGAGGTGGGAACCGGGAACAATGGCAACAACGCCAACAATAACAACCAGAATTCCACAACGGTCTCGAACGGCACATCGACCGTGAAGCTGCCCATCTTCCGCCGCAGCAAAATCGACACCGAAGTGATCGTACAGAGCGGCGAGACCGTGGTCATGGGCGGACTGATCACCTCCTCCGAGAGTAAACATAAGGACAAAATCCCCTTCCTGTCGGCCATCCCGCTGATCGGTTTGCTTTTCCAAAACGACATGATCGACAACGATCAGAAAAACCTGCTGATTTTCGTGACCGCCACGATCATCTCGGAACGCGGCGAGAATCTGGTTCCGTTGACGTCGCCCCGGGCCGGCGCCCCGACGACGGCGTCGGCCAATGGCGGAAAATAAGGGAACGCTTGTGGCCAGGAATAACCAGATACTCGGGCTCGATATCGGACGCCACACCGCCAAGGCAGTGTCGGTTGTCGCGAAGCGCGACGGTATTGAGATTTTGAGGGTCGAGACCCTGCGGTTGCCGGTCGGCGGATTTGACCGCAAGGACATTCTCGCTCGCTGGATCAAGGAGCATGATCTCGCCGGAGCCCGTTGCGTCATCAGCCTTCCCGGCCAGCAGGCGATGTTCCAACCCATGTTCATGGTGCCCGGCGACCCGCGCACCATCGAGCAGGCGGCCGCCATGGAAATCCTGAAGTTGCGTGACATCGCTTCCGAAACCATGTCCCATAGTGTGGCCTCGTTTGGCGGCAATCAGGGCGAGAGACGGGTTCTGATGGCGATGGCCCGCCCGGTTCTGATCGAAGAATCCATCTCCTGGATCCGGGATCTCGGACTGGACATCCTGGATATCCTGCCCGCTCCCGTGGCCCTGTTTAACGCCCTCGCACCCGCCCATGCCACGGAGGTCACTCTGTTTGCGCATGTCGGAAGTTCCACCACGGAAATCGCCATCGGCAATTCGGAGGGGTTGATGTTCGCCCGGGCTTTCGCCGTCGGGGGGCACCCCTTCACCGAGGCCTTGGCCAAGGTCAAACAGATCCAGGCGCCTCAGGCCGAAAACCTGAAACTCACGGGGGCAAGCGTGCTTGACGACGCCGATCCGGCCGTCAACGCGGCGATGAAGCGCGTGGCCGATTTATGGTGCTCCGAATTCCAGTCCTGCCTCGCCGTGTTCAACAGCATGTTCCCCAAACCCGCAGATCGTCCGAAACGCGTGGTTCTGTCCGGCGGCGGATCGCTCCTGGCCGGGTTTTCGCGTTATGTCGCCCTGAAAACGGGATTCGAGGTTGTCACGGACATTCATCTGCCAACCAACGGCAAGTGCCAGCCTCCGGCCATTTGGGCGATCGCGGCGGGCCTGGCCTGCGCAGGGGGAACCCCGAGGACGTGCGACATCAGTTTTCTTCCCAAGGCGATCCGCGAGGAACAGATGTTTCGCCGGGAAAAACCCTACTGGCTGGCCGTCGGCGTGGTGGCCGCCCTCATTCTCATGGTGAGCCTCATCGGCGGGTATTTCGACTTCAAGCGCATGGAGCGACACTTGAACACTCAACGCACCAGTCTGGAACGCAGGCGGGATCTGGTCGCGCGAATCGAGTCGGCCCAAAATCAGGGCGCCCTGATACGCGAGATGGCCGCCCCCGTGGACGCCCTGATACGCATCGGGCCCACCGTCCGGGATGTCATGTCCATCGTGGCGGCGGCCAAGCATCCCAACGATTGGATTTCCCTGGTCTGCGACGGGGGATCCTATCCATTCAAGAATCCCTCAGTCGGCACAAACAAGTCCTCCCAACTCGACCACATCATCATCGAGGGATTCACGCCGAAACTCGATTTCTCCACCGTGCTGTCATTGATTGACCGCCTCGAGGAGATCAAGTTGATTGCGGCCGCCGACCTGTTGAGCGACGACAAACTGGCTCAACCGGAAAAGGGTGACAACCCGGGATCCGACCGGCGCGTCAAACGGTTTGTGATCGACGTGAAAGTGGGCGCCCCGTGAACCTCGGCATTCAGGGAAAAATCTCGGAGCGGCAGCAGGTGGTGGCGATCATCCTGGCCGTGGGCGCCATCCTGTTCATTCTCTGGTACTTCCTTCTGTTGCCCATGAACCGGCAACGGGATGCCATGGAGCAGGATATTGATTCCATGGCCACTGAGCTCGCACAAAAGAATTTCCTCCTGGGCGAAGACGCTCTTCAGCAAAAACTGGAGACGGAAGTCGGTCGCTACACGACGCTTGAAAAGGAATGGCAGGACACCGTGTCCCAACTGGGAACACTGGCATCCCATGATGACGCCGCCACGTCGAGCGTGGGTCATATTGATTTCAAGGTCGCGCTCTTTACCGTCCGTCAACGGTTGCTTCAGAAATCCCGCACGCTGGGCATCAGCCTTCCCAAGGATTTGGGGGTCGACGAAGCCATTGTCAGCAACGAGGACGCCTTTCAGCGGATGCTTCAACTCAGAGTCGTGGAGAAACTGGTGGATCTCGCCCTGGATCTCAAGATCAAGACGGTTCGCAGTCTCCGCCCCCTCCCCCCCGTTCCGCACCGGGTCGGCGCCAATCAGGCTGAATATTTCCGCGAGTACCCGGTCGAACTGGACGTGTATGGAACCCAGGACAACCTCTATGAACTACTGGCCACAGTGACGGAGCCGGGACATGTGTTTGTTCTTCGGGGCCTCCGCGTGGAACCGACGGGACGATCCCGTTCCGACCTGTTGAATATCAAGGCCGTCATGAGCGCGCTGGTCTTTCTGAAAAATCCGAAGGAACTCTCCAGCGCGCCGATCAAGACCAGAAACGACCGGCCCCGCCAGCCCATGGGACATTGAGACAATGGACAATTTTTGGATATGGTTGAAACGAGCGAACGCACGAGCGGTGTTCTTCTGCCTGCTGATCGCCCTGATGACAGTCACGGCATGGTGGGGGTGGAAACTGACAACCCCGATCCGGACAACCCCGTCTCCCGCAACCGGAATTCGTCATGACAGTCCGACTCCCGGTCTGGGCCTTCTCGCCTACCTTCGGGCTCAACAGACAGCCGGAACCAGTCGTGCCGTCGATCTTTTCATCCCGGCGGATGCGCCATCTTCACCGAATAAGCCGCCCAAACCCGAAGTCTCCGATCAGCCATCGAAACCTCAGGTGCCGACACCGACACCGACACCGACACCGACACCGCGCAAGGAAATCATCAGAGTAACCTATCGCGGATTGATGGTGCGCGGGGATGGAGTCCCTGTGGCCTTGATCTCTGATTCCAAAAGCGGCCACTCCGCCTTCTATGCTCAGGGAACCAATTTGTTCGGATTGATACTCACCACCATCGAGGCCGAAACGCTGGGAATGAGTCTTCCCGATCACTCCTCCATCACCTTGAAACGCGGGATTTCCCAATCCTTGCCGGAGAACCGTCATGCCAACTGAGGATCATTCCGACACCGCCGAAACACGATTATTCACCGACCATCTGATGCTTGAATTGGGACAGGCCCTGGTCGAACACAACCGGCTCAGTCGTGAGCAAATCGACGAATTAAAGGTGCGGTGCGCCCTGACCGGCGACCGGCTCGACACGCTGCTGGTCAAGGATCGCTTCGTGCCGGAATCGGACGTTCTGGACACCCTGTCGGCCTTGACGCACATTCCTCATCGCAACGTCGCGGACTTTAGAATCACTCACGAGGAGGTGAGTCGGCTCCCGCCCAAAGTGGCCCTGAACTACCGGATCATCCCGCTCGAAGTCCAGGGTAGCGTCATCACGCTGGGAATCAGCCAGGTTCCGTCGCTCGCCGTGAGCGACAACCTGCGTATGGCGCTCAACCTGGCCGTGAAGTGGGTTCTTTGCACGGAGACCGATGTGGCCCGCACCCTGCAGCACTTCTATGGACTCGGGGCGGAGACGGTGGACAGCATCAGCGATTCCGCTCTTTCGGAAATCATCGAGATTCGCGAGACCGATGTCACCATGGGACGGGATGCGGCGGATGCCGGCATGATCCGGTTTGTGAATCAGGTCATCTCGGAGGCCATCCGGCGCAACGCCACCGACATTCACATTGAGCCGTTTGAAACGTATCTCCGCCTGCGTTACCGCATCGACGGGATCATGCAGGACATTCCGCTTCCGAAGGGGATCCAGAGGTTCAGAAAGGCCGTGGCCTCCTGCGTCAAGATCATGGCCGAACTCGATATCGCCGAGCGCCGCAAACCCCATGACGGACGCATCAAGGTCCGCTCCGGAAACGAGGAGTTCGATCTGCGCGTGTCCATCCTCCCCACCCGCTACGGCGAAACGGTCAACATGCGTATTCTCAACCGCAAGGCGATGTTCATCGACCTCCAGCACCTCGGACTCGGCGAGGATCAACGCCCGGCGATCGAAGCGCTTTCGTCTCTGCCGCATGGCGTCATTCTCATTACCGGCCCGACCGGCAGTGGAAAAACAACCACGCTCTACGCCACGCTTTCGCGCCTGAATACCCAGGCCGTGAAAATCATCACGGTGGAAGACCCGATTGAATACCAGATGGAGGGAATCAACCAGATTCAGGTTCATCCCAAAATCGGCCTCACCTTCGCCACCATCCTGCGCTCGATCCTGAGGCATGATCCAGACATCGTCCTCATTGGCGAAATCCGCGATTCAGAAACTGCGGATATCGCCGTGCGCGCGTCACTCACCGGACATCTGGTCTTCAGCACACTGCACACCAACGACGCGCCGAGCGCCATCACGCGTTTGTCCGATATGGGAATTGAGCCATATCTGGTGTCGTCCTGCCTGGAGGGCGTGATCGCCCAACGCCTGGTACGTCGTATCTGCCCCGCCTGCAAGGAGACGATGGAGCCTGACGAAAGCATTCTGGAGGAGCTCCGGGAGACCATGCCCGGAGCGCTGGATGGCGCCGTATTCTGGAAGGGCCGCGGTTGTCCTGAGTGCAGTTTCACCGGGTATCGCGGACGGTTGGCCATTTTCGAGATTATGGTGCTCAACGATGCCTTGCGATCCATGATCGTCAAACAACGCCCTTCGAACGAAATCCGGCACCAGGCGGAGGCCGATGGGTTCATCACACTCCGCAAGGACGCTTGGAAACGCGTGTTGCGGGGTGATACGACCATTGAGGAAGTGATGCGCGTGACCCGCCGCGCGGAGTTGTCCCGAAACTGATCAGGATGAAAAATTGGTTTAAGTCAAAAGAGTCGACCATGAGTAAAAAACATCAGAACGAGTCAGAAATCATCCCTCCCGCCGCTGAATCGGCGGCTGAAGAAACCGATGTTACAGAAGCCGGTCAACCAGGATCGGAGCCCGCCCCTGTTGATCCGCGCGACGTTGAGATCGCGATTCTGAAAGACCGTTTGTTGCGGCTTCAGGCGGATTTCGACAATTTCCGGAAGCGCACCATCCGGGATCGCGATGACATGGCACGCCGTGCATCGGAAGCGATTCTGAAGGAACTGTTACCCGCCGTGGATCATTTTGATCTCGGGTTGCAGTCGGCACGCAAACATCATGTCAAACACGCGGTTCTGGATGGTTTTGATGGCATTTTGAAACAATTCCAGTCCGTCCTTGATAAATCCGGAGTGACGCCGATTGAGACAAAGGGGCAGATTTTTGATCCCCACAGTCATGAGTGCGTGGCGCAGATTCCCTCCGAGGAACATCCGGAGAATGTGATTATCGAGGAAACGCGAAAAGGCTACCGCCTGGGAACCTACATCCTGAGAGCGTCCCAAGTCATTGTCTCCACCGGTTCCAAAACGATGAAGGAATCGGAGAAGCCTGAAGAGGAACCAGCCCCGTAAGGAACTAAAAAAGGGTTGATTCTGCCGCAACATGCGGTAAGGTATGCCCCTCTTTTGTTACTCAAGACCTCATGGCGTGGTAGCTCAGTTGGTAGAGCAGCGGACTGAAAATCCGCGTGTCGTCGGTTCGATTCCGACCCTCGCCACCACTTTTTACCCCTTCATCAACAGCAATTTACGCGATCACTATACGCATTTCGACCAATAGAATCAATGGTTTTGTTGACATGCGCAGTTTTACCCCCTGACTCTGATTGCTCCAACTTGGCACATTTTGGCAGGCACAAAATTAACCCGACACACCCCGAGATTTGTATACAATTTGTATACAGTCATTTTGTTCGCATGTTGGCAAAAACAAGGAAGGGAAACCCTATCGAGATATCTAGGCATAATGCTGTCGCGGTGTGGAAATTGATTTGGGAATAGAATTGCCAGGGTCGGTGGACGTTTACAGATTGTCAGGGCACAGACAAACACATCAACTGGTGGCAAGAATTGAGCCTTCAACCGAAGTGATACTGGCAATGTCGTCGAGCCGGAAACGCGTCGAACGGTGCCCAAGTTTTATTCGTCGAATCTTCCCTATCCGCGCTAACCGCCAGATAGTCCGTTTGCTTGTATTCAGGATCTCAGACGCCTCTTTAACCGTTACGAACTGAGGACGGGGAGTATTTCGAGCCTGCTGGGTTACATCAGGTTCTTCACAAGCACGAAGAACGGCGGTTTTTAAAGCAGGAGTAACACTGGAATCCGACTCCAGTAGCCCCTTAATTGCTTTATATATTGCAGGATTCATTGCCGCACTCCCCTAAAAAACAGCTCTATCGTTAAAGATAGTGTAGCGGCCAGAGCCTGACGTGAATAGGGAACAGGGAGGGTTTTGTCGGGATCAATTGGGGTTGTGAGGGTTATTCCCCCACGCGCATCTCTACAAAACTGAATGAACATTTCCATCCATTCATGTGAAGCGTGCCATATTCCCGCAATGGTCACAAAAGATCAGGCCGACAAAACCGGGGGGCGAAACCGTGGCGTAACTCAGGGGTGGCTGATCGCCATGGCATCAAGCAGTTTGTTGACAGATCGATAAACCATCTCCGGCGTCGGCGGCATCTCAGTTCCCGTTCTTGGACGCCCGGCATCCTGGTAGGTACGTACAGCCAAAATCGGCCCTTCTGCATCTTGGGATTCAAACAGACGGCTCGCTTCTTTCAGAAACCGCTTTTTCCACGCGGGAAGGCAAGGCGACAGAGCCTCAAACTCAGATGAGATCTGATCCAAGGCATCCCTGAAGACAACCGAAATCTCATAAATGTAGTAACAGTCTTTCGCCTTCGATAGATCCGCCCGCCTCTGGTCACGAATCA
>JBAWZH010000099.1:0-8736 GCA_037143135.1 bacterium | reverse complement strand
CCACCATCATTGTCCCGCGCCGCTTTGAAACGCGGTCGTCCGGCTTCTCGATGGAAGCAAGGTGAATGGGGCTGGCGTGAATATCACAACAACACCTTGACTGTGACATAGCAACCTCCTAATTTAATCCCACGAATGGATAGAAGACCAATAGGGATCGACTTGTTTGCGGGCGCCGGAGGTATGTCATTGGGGTTCGAGCAGGCAGGGTTCGATATCGCTGCCGCCGTCGAGATTGACCCGATTCATGCCGCTGTACATCATTTCAATTTTCCGGAAACAGTGGTCCTCGCAAGGTCGATTGTCGGGTTGACCGGACAAGAGCTGCGAACGAGAGCGGGACTTGGTCAAAAAACGGTGGATGTCGTTTTTGGTGGCCCGCCATGCCAGGGGTTTTCCCTCATCGGACATCGAATGCTTGATGACTCCCGCAATCAACTTGTGAAGGAATTCGTCCGTTTGGTTGGCGAATTGGGGGCGAGAACGTTTGTTTTCGAGAACGTCAAGGGACTTACAATCGGCAAACACCGTATATTCCTTGATTCCTTGATCCGGGCATTCGGTGACTTAGGGTATCGTGTTCATATTCCCTGGCGGGTGTTGAACGCGATGAACTATGGCGTTCCTCAGGATCGGCAACGGCTTTTTCTGCTCGGCGCGAAAAAGGGAGTGCCGCTTCCTTCTTATCCCGAAGAGACCAGCACGGATCAAAGTGATTTGCTTGGCCAAAATGGAAGGATGACAACGCCAACCTGTTTCGACGCCATTGCAGACTTGCCAGATGTCGAACAATGGGATGAATTGATGACGTCCGATTCTGTAATTAACGACAAGGGCGGAGTACTGACGGACTACTCTCGCGAATTGCGCTGCCTCACCGCTGAAGCCTGGCATTGTGGCTACGTACGAAACTGGAAACCTGATATCCTGACATCCAGTATGAGAACCGTGCATACGGACGTTTCGCGGAAGCGCTTTGCGGCAACAGAAGAGGGCGAAATCGAACCGATCTCGCGATTCTTTAAACTGTCTCGAAGGGGTGTAAGCAACACGCTTCGTGCTGGGACAGATGCCTCCCGTGGTGCTTTCACAAGTCCACGTCCCATTCATTATGCCTATCCAAGATGTATCACAGTGCGAGAAATGGCCCGCCTTCACGGGTATCCTGATTGGTTCCGTTTTCATGTTACGAAATGGCATGGCGCGCGCCAAATTGGCAATTCGGTTCCGCCACCCCTTGCCAGAGCCGTCGCCGGCGCGGTGATGCGGGCGCTCGGTATTGTTCCGGGTCGGTCTGTCCGGCATGTCACGCTTGGTCGACCAGAACTTCTCTCAATGGACATGGGCGAAGCGGCCGCGTTCTGGAATGTTCCCGTTCCCATAGGCAAGCGTGACCGCAAGAACGGTTTGCGCAAGCGTAAACAAGAGGAGATTGAGATAACAGCCCCCACTTCGTTCAGGAGAGCGTCATGAAACGAAAAAAAGCGGCGGATAACAGATATGCGTCCTTGATCGAGAGTATCTTCTGCGGCGGTTACAAGAGCGGGATGACAGAAATTCCTTTCCATCGAGACGAATTGACGGCAGCGGCGAAAAAACTGCGAATCAAGTTGCCGAAGAACCTTGGCGATGTCATCTATTCCATCCGTTACAGGATGCCATTGCCAGGGGCCATTGCGAAGACGCAACCGGAGGGGATGGAGTGGGTCATCGAAGGTCGCGGCAAGTCGCAGTATGCGTTCCGTTTAGTCGCCATCAACCGAATCCTGCCCAATACGCAATTGGCAGTTATCAAGATTCCCGATGCGACTCCCGAAATTGTTTCAGTCTACGCGCTCTCAGATGAACAGGCCTTGTTGGCGAAGGTGCGCTACAACCGACTGCTCGACATCTTTCTCGGCGTTGCCGCATATTCGATGCAAAATCACCTGCGCACAACAGTCTCCGGCCTTGGACAGGTTGAGATAGACGAAATCTACGTTGCCCTTGATAAACGGGGCCGACAATATGTCCTCCCTGTTCAAGCGAAGGGCGGAAGTGATCGCCTGTCGACGGTGCAGACAAGACAGGATATTGCCTGTTGTGCTGAGAAGTTTCCTCAACTTCTTTGCCGTGCGATATCTGCCCAGTTCGTTGGTAACGATTTGATTGCCCTCTTTGAACTTGCCCTGGTCGGTGATGACATCCGTATCATCGAGGAGCGGCACTATAAATTGGTATCTGCCGACCAAATCACTGGCGAAGACCTGCGAGCATACGACGCCTGATGTGCGCCTAGGACTAAAATATTAAGATGTGGGGCAGGAAACTCACCATGTTCAATCACAAGTAAAACGTCATGAATCCCCGTGGCCTTCCCATCTACGAGATTGAGGCGGCGTTGGTCAAAGCGGTTGGGGCGACCCGCCGACTGGTCATCCAGGCGCCAACGGGTTCGGGTAAATCTACCCAAGTTCCCCAAATGATGATCGATCAGAGGCTGGTACCGCCTGATAAGCAGGTCATTGTCCTCCAACCCCGCCGACTGGCAACTCGTCTCTTGGCGACCCGGGTGGCGGCAGAACGCGGTGGTTCCATAGGGGGCGAAGTCGGCTACCAGATCCGTTTTGAGGATCGGACAGGTTCGGGTACCCGGATTATCTTCGTCACGGAGGGCATTCTGCTCCGGAAGTTGATCAGTGATCCCACGCTCAAGGATGTCGGCGCACTGATTTTCGATGAATTTCATGAGCGGCATTTGTTTGGCGATATTACCCTGGCGCGGGCGTTCCAACTCCAGAAAACGGCCCGTCCTGATCTCGTGCTGGCGGTGATGTCGGCCACCCTGGATGGTGATGCGGTGGCGCAATACCTGAATCCCTGCACGGTGTTGAAGTCGGAAGGGCGCATGTTTCCCGTGCGGATGGAGTATCTGCCCAAACCGGTGGACAGTTCGCGTGTTCCGGTGTGGGAAACGGCGGCGACCGAGACGGCGGAACTGGTGACCCGTGAAGCGGAGGGCGATGTGCTGGTCTTCATGCCGGGTGCCTATGAGATCAACAGGACGATCCAGGCGTTGGGCCTGAGGCCGGAGACCCGTGGCTTTGCCATCCTGCCTCTGCATGGCGAACTCTCTCCCCGTGATCAGGATGCCGCTGTGGCTCCGGAACGGCGACGGAAAATTATCGTCTCAACCAATGTGGCTGAAACCTCGCTGACCATTGAGGGAGTGCGGTTGGTGGTGGACAGCGGACTCGCGCGAATGGCGCGGTTTGATCCCTACCGGGGGATTGACACACTCTGGATTGAAAAGATCAGCCGGGCTTCGGCCGATCAGCGCGCCGGTCGCGCCGGACGCATGGCGCCCGGGGTCTGTCTGAGACTCTGGGCGGAACGCGAGCAGAATGAACGTCCGCCCCGTGAACTCGCGGAAATACGCCGCGTGGATCTGGCTGAAACGCTGCTGATGCTGAAGGCCTCAGGCTGCGAGGATGCCCGGGTATTTCCCTGGTTCGAAGCCCCGGAGGAGCGCACTTTACTCCGCGCTGAGACCCTTTTGCGGGATCTGGGTGCAGCCGATGAGCAGAACGGTGTGATAACGGCCACGGGACGCCGAATGCTGGCCTTTCCGTTGCATCCCCGCTATGCCCGCATGATGATGGCCGCTGCGGAGGCGGGCCGGGTAAGGAGTGTGGCGCTGATTGCCGCGATGACACAGGAGCGCGGACTCTTGATCCGGCGGGCGGATTCCCGACAGGAAGAACTTCGCGACCGGCATCTGGGTGATGAGGGACTCTCCGACTTCTTTATGCTCATGAAGGCCTGGCGGGAGGCTGAGGCGCACGACTTCAATGTCGATTTCTGCCGGAGCGTCGGAATTCATGCCGGTGTGGCACGTCAGGCCGGACGTCTCTACGACATGTTCTGCCGGATTGCTTCGGGGCAGGGGTTGGCCCTTGAACCCGAAATTGTGTCGGATGATGCCGTGCGGCAGTGCATCCTGGCAGGATTCGCCGACCAGGTGGCGAGGCGGCTGGATGGCGGGACGTTGCGTTGCGATCTCGTCCACGGTCGGCGCGGAGTATTGGAACGAAACAGCGTGGTGAGAAAAAGTCCGTTTGTGGTCGCGGCCGAGGTGAGGGAAGTGGAGGCAGGCGGAGGGAAGGGTAATATGGACGTGCTCCTCTCCTTGGTGACGGCCATCGAGCCGGAATGGTTGGAAGCCCTGTTTCCCGGGGCCGTCCGCGAGGAACAACGAGTGCGATTTGATGATTCGCGCCGTGTGATCGCCGAGAATGGCCGATATTACCATGACCTTGAGTTGGAGACCAAACGGGGAGGGAACCCATCTGAATCGGAGGCCGCACGGTTGCTGGCGGATGAAATCCAGACTGGGCGCTGCACGTTGAAATATTGGACTGAGGAGGTTGAACAATGGATTTTGCGGGTCAACCTGCTGGGGAAGTGGTGTCCGGAACTGGATTTCCCGGGGATCGGGGCGGAGGATCGGCGGCTGATGCTCGAGGATATCTGTCATGGCGCCTTCAGCACCCGCGAGGTGAAGGAGTACCCGGTTTTTCCTATCGTAAAGGCCTGGCTTGATGGACGCCAGCAGGCCCTGCTGGATAAAGCCATGCCCGAGCGTATCGAACTTCCCGGTGGAAGGAAGGCGAAGATCCTGTATTCCGAAAGCAATCCCCCGGTCGTGGCGGCACGCATTCAGGATCTCTACGGGGTGCAAGACAGCCTGCGGATTGCGAATGGGCGTCAGGCGCTCACGATACAGGTGCTCGCTCCGAATCATCGCCCCGTGCAGGTGACGTCCGACCTGACGACCTTCTGGCGCGAGGGATACCCCAAGGTTAAAAAGGAACTTCAACGGAAGTATCCGAGACATGAATGGCGTTGAGACCCGAGAATGGCTTGAACAAACAGGGTTGGATTGATTACGATAAGCCGGTCTTGTGAAAGGAGATTGCAAAATGAGATTACCGATTCTTTTATTAACCATGGCATTCATTGCCGGAAACGTAAGCGCACAGGAGAAAACAATGACGACAAACGACGTGGCCAAAACAACGACCGTGATCATGACGACCTCGGAGGGGATTATTGAAATTGAACTTTTCGCTGACAAGGCCCCGATTTCAGTCAGCAACTTTCTGGCCTATGCGGATGCCTCTTTCTTCGATAACACGATTTATCACAGGGTCATTCCGAAATTCATGATTCAAGGCGGTGGATTCGAGGCCACTATGCGCCAGAAGCCGACCCAGGCCCCGATCAAAAATGAGGCCGCCAACGGACTCAAGAATGACCGCGGCACCCTG
The DNA here is from genome assembly GCA_037143135.1 of bacterium. GTDB lineage: Bacteria > Verrucomicrobiota > Kiritimatiellia > CAIKKV01 > CAITUY01 > JAABPW01. Next base: position 3,427 of record JBAWZH010000099.1, on the reverse strand, counting down.
GCCATGGCCCGTACCTCGGTTGTGGACAGCGCGACCTCGCAGTTCTTTATCAATGTGGTGAACAATGACTTTCTGAACCATGGCGGCCGTGATTTCGGCTATGCCGTATTTGGCAAGGTGACGGCGGGGATGGATGTCGTTGATAAGATTGCCGCCGTCCAGACCGGCGCGGGTGATGTGCCCGTGAAACCGGTTATGATCAAGTCCGTGAAGAGAAAGTAGTCAGAATTCAGAATGTTCATGGGGTGCTATGAGCAGTCGGAGGACGATAATATTCCTCGGTGACGGGATGGCGGATGAGCCGGTTGCTGAACTGGGCGGGAAGACGCCCCTTCAGGTAGCCCGGACGCCGGGAATGGATCGTATTGCCCGCGAGGGGCGCTCCGGGACTTTGCTGACGTTGCCGACTGGATTCCCGACCAGCAGCGAGGTGGCCAACATGTCGGTGCTGGGGTGCGATCTGTCCACCGAGTATTGCGGGCGCGGAGCGCTTGAGGCGGCGGGGCGGGGCGTGAAATTGGGCCCTGATGATGTGGCCTTCCGGGTGAACCTCACGACGGTCGACGGGGGGCGGCTCCGTGACTTTTCCGGAGGGCATGTGACGCCGGAAGATTCCGCCGCCTTGATCAAGGCCTTGAATGATCATTTCGCCTCGGAAAAGATCCGTTTCCATACGGGAGTGAGTTACCGCAACATCCTGGTTTTGTCGGGACGTGAGTTTTCATCACGCGTGAAAATGGACAAGCCCGACGACAACCATGGCGAGCGGGTCGTGGATCATCTGCCCAGGTCAGATTCACCGGAAGGGGATGCGACGGCGGCCGTCTTGTTGCGATTGATGACCGAGGCGCCTGCCTTATTGGAGGCTCATCCGGTCAATCAACGCCTGAAGTCTCTCGGGAAACCCATGGCAAACGGAATCTGGCCGTGGAGCGGCGGGAAAGTCGGCGCGTTGCGGAAATTCAAGGACAAGTATGGGGTTCATGGAGCCGTGATTTCGGCGGTGGATGTGATCGTCGGGCTGGGCCGGTGTCTGGGTATGGATGTGATTCCCGTGAAGGGGGCGACCGGGTACATCGACACCAATTATGAGGGCAAGGCCGCAGCCGCCATCGAAGCGCTCAAGACCCATGATTTCGTTTATCTGCACCTGGAGGCCATTGATGAGGTCTCGCACGAACAGAATCTGACCCTGAAGATCAAGGCCATCGAGGACTTTGATTCCCGTATCATTGTTCCGGTGATGGCGGCGCTTGGCGATGAGGTCAATTATGCGGTTCTTCCGGATCACCCGGTTCCCATCAAATCAGGCAAGCATACCCGGGTTCCTGTCCCGGTATCCGTGCGCATGGCCGGAGCGGCGCCGGATGGGGTGCAGGTTTTCAATGAGATCGACTGTCCCCGCGGCGCCCTTGGCGCGATGAAGGAAGATGGCTTAATGCGGGTTCTCTTCGGGTAATCAGTAGGCCTGTTTGTCGTCCAGGACGTCCCTGTCCGTAACCGGCGCGCGGAAGATCCGGTAAACCCAAATTTTGTAGGCGATGACGATGGGGATGAAAATGAAGGCCACCCCGGTCATGATCTTCAAGGTGTAGGGGCTGGATGATGAATTGTATATCGTCAGGCTGAACTGGGGATCCAGACTCGACGGAATCAGGTTCGGGAAGAGTCCTGTTACGCCCGTGGCCACCACCAGAAGAATGGTCAGGCAGGAGGCCGTGAAGGCCTTCAGCAAGTCACCCTTCATTAGGAAAACCTTGATGGCAAACAAGGCGACAACAGCCAGTATCGGAACCAGTATCAGGGCCGGGTGAGCCAGATAGTTGTCGAAGAGATGTGTGGCGGGGTAGGTGAAAGCCAGAAAGGCCACGGCTACGACCAGAAGCGGTATCCAGAGGGCGGAGGCTACGGCGGCGCCCCGGGCTTTCAGAGGGCCAACGGTTTTGACCGAAAGATAGAGCGCGCCATGCACGAGGAAGAGCATGACGAATAATACTCCGGTTACAAGTCCGTAGGGATTGAGTAAAGACAGCAGTCCGCCATGGTAGCCGACACCATCCATGGGCAGTCCTTTGAAGATATTTCCGAACGCCACCCCGAAGAGCAGGGCTGGCAGAAAACTGCTGACGAGAATCGCCCGGTCCCAGACCGACTTCCAGCGCGGATCATCCACCTTGCCGCGAAACTCGAAGGCCACGCCGCGCACAATCAGGGCGAACAGCAGGAGCAACAGTGCGGTGTAGAGATAACTGAACATCAGGGCATAAGTCGTGGGGAAGGCGGCAAATGTGGCGCCACCGGCGGTGATCAGCCAGACTTCATTGCCGTCCCAAACCGGGCCGAGCGTATTGATGACCACACGCCGATCGGTGTCGTTTTTCGCCACAAAGTTCTGGAGCATACCGCTTCCGAGAACGAAACCATCGAGCATGAAATAAACCGCCCACAACACACTCCACAGTACAAACCAGATGATTTGAAGTTCCATGTCACACCTCCCGTTTCGCTGTCTTGATGAATGAGGAAAGATCGCCGTCAGGTCCCTTTCTGGCATACTTCACCAGGAGATAAATATCGACGGCTCCGAGAAGCGTGTAGAGCAGCACGAACCCGATCAGGGAGAAGACAACCTGGCTGACGGAGATGGACTTCGAGACGGCGTCCGATGTTTTCATGACTCCGTAAACAATCCAGGGTTGCCGACCCATCTCCGCCACGATCCATCCGAGTTGATTGGCGAGATAGGGCAGGGGAATGGCGAATACCAGGATCTTGAGAAAGATCGGGTAGTGTTCCAGTTTGTCACGCGCCGATAAGAGAACAGCCAGGACAGCCAACAGGCCGAATAACGCGCCCAGAGCCACCATGAGCCGGAAACTCAGGAATACGGGCGTGACAGGCGGGCGTTCCTCTTTCGGGAACGCCTTGAGTCCCTGGACTTCACCGTTTAGCGAATGGGTTGACAGGAGGCTCAACAGATTTGGCATATACAGAAATTCGAACTGATTGCGCTCATGGGCGGGATCCGGCCATTGCACCAGATACATCCCGGCGCCTTTCCGGGTATCCCACAACGACTCCATGGCCGCCAGTTTGGCCGGTTGCGTTTTGCCCACCTCAATCGCGTGGATATCACCCGTCAGACCGGCCAGAATGGTGGACACCAGCCCGAAGACAGCGGCAAATTTGAAGGAGGCCTTGAAAAATGCGACTTCGTTCTTCCGGAGCAGATGCCACGCCGCGATGCCGAGGATAAAGAAAGAGGCCACCGTGTAGCCTGAGACGATCTGGTGGGCAAACTTGATCAGGCCGTTGGGGTTCAGAACCATGGCCATGAAATCGACCATCTCCGCGCGTCCGTTGCGGATTACATAGCCGACCGGATGCTGCATCCAGCCATTGGCGAGGAGGATCCACAATCCGGAAA
>JBAWZH010000098.1:0-8844 GCA_037143135.1 bacterium | reverse complement strand
ATACGTCACTTTCTTGTTGCATCAGTGAAGGTGGTTCCTGCACACTATTTCCGCGCTGGGAGTTGGGCTTTCTTGTCCCGACCGCGGGCCGCAAGGTCGTCTGGCGTTTTCTTTTTTTCTTCAAGCACCACTTGCAGGAAACTGATTCAACCCGGAACATCATAATCACTGACAAGTGCGGTGTAATTACCCCTGATGCCTGCCTTGACATCTGCGGTCGTTCCAGCGAGGTGATGATGCTCACCCCAGTGAGACGGATTGAGGACATGATATTCTCAGTAAGGATTCCAATCAAATATAAGACAATCTCACAAGTTATTCATTTTCAACACATTACCGATATTTGACTGCCTACTTTTCTTCGATATCGGGATTCTCATCAAATAAGATCAGGCCCATGCCGGCATGTATTTCATGAATTTTCGTCTGGCACTCTCATCAATCGGACGAATTAGTCCGCTCTCGATTGCATCCTTAATGATTCTTGAGACAGTAAGGTTAGGATATTCCTGCAACTTTTCATCGATACCTGGCTATTGACACATTAGATTAATCCGAGCCGTGTCATGACTATTGCTCCTCATCGACGAACTCCAAACACATCGGGGAAACCAGCAAGTTGATCTGACAGAGACCGATCATAACGAATCACCACCACCCTATACCCTTGGCTCAGAAGTTCCCGTCGCAGATTCTGATCGCGCGCAACCTGAGCAGGCTCGTCATGCACAGATCCATCGCAAAAAACGCAGACATTGGGCGAATAATAGAAATCAGGAATGCATCGGGGTTCCGGGATACCTCGCTGGGCCTCATCCGGCAATCGGTGGTGCCCCTCAACCAAAGCGTCCAAAAAGCGCCTTTCGATCTCTGATCGGGAATCAGTCAGGGATCGCAACCAAACTAAATGTGCGGCCCAATCGCGATTGCCGATGCGCGGCAAGGTTTGGCTGGCGGCTATATCAAGGAGATGCTGCCGCACCCGATGCCGGTTCAGCTGCATCGCTTGATGCTGATTACCGAAACTCATCAGGCATTCATAACATGCAGCGTGACAGTCCCTATGCAAGTCATTGCCTTGCGGATCGAAGTGACATCGTCCCAGAGCCTCTATCGCCACGCGCCCCAGCACATCAGTCTCTTCCACCAATCTCTTGAGCACACCTGCGCCACCCTCCCCGTTTTCATACAAAAGGAGAGCTCGTTGATCACCACTACCAATGCACTCGGAGGCCAACTCGGATTCTTCCAACTGGAAGAGCTGCTCACACCCACGCTGCAGAGCATATTGCAACGATGATTCCATCACGGGATCATTCCTTAATTCAGGGCGCTCAAAACGCACTAGCAGCAGATTTTGAGTATCCTGGACTGAAATCCTGACGGTATCCAAGCGACGGGGCCGACTCGGCCCAGCGCCGGGTTGCGGCGCCCCTACTAACACCTCTCCATTTTCAAAATCCACCAGAAAACCCGGTTGATCGGCTGAACGCCATCCATTGTTGATTCGCAGAATAGTAGCCGCAGGCGCATATCTGAGGCGCAAAACGGGTGCGCCGCCGAAGACTACATCCGCCTCTTGAACTCGGGCCGCGCCGCCCGGTTCGCGAGCGAACTGATAGGCCGTTGTCAGATCATAACCACGCCGACGCCGTTCCTCTTCATCACAGGTGATTCGCTCACGCCGACGGCACCGAACATTGGGCATATCGAGCAAAAGAGCCAGCAAACTGTTTTCGCCGTCAAAGCGCGTCTGACAACTGCAACAGAGGTCAAGCGTATCATCGCAAAAAGCACCACAGGTTTTGCAGATCCGTTTTCTGCTCCGCCGCTCCTCAAGTCCACCCGCTGGCGCCTGGAATGACACAACCTCCCACTTAGCACCTTCATGGTAGATGATATTGCCCGGGGCAAACTCCCGCAGTGAGAGGAATCGCGGCCTCGCCACAAACTCCCCGTCATCACGAGGAATCCACGCCCTGACAGGAAGTGAGGGGAAGTTGTAACCAGGCAGAAAACCTTCGCTGGCCAGATACCGGTAGGGGTAGAAGTCGCTCTCCTCACGCCCTGTATTGATTTGCCTCAACAAGTTGAGTTGGCGTAACGCTTCATCCTCATGACGGCGTGCATCGGCCTGTTCTTCCCGTCGCCTAGCACGCCTCAATGCATTTTGCGCCTCAACGAGTTGCCGTGTGGCGGCACGATACAATTCACGCCAGCGAGTGAAGGCACGATCGAACCTTACAGGAGCCTCTTTGACAACCAGATCCAACCAGGCATCGCCATACCAGCCTGACGCCGAGAGAACCGCATTATCATGCGACAAGATGGATCGCATTCTCTCCCTGACTTCAGCGCGGGCCGACTCACTCAACTGAATTGCGCTAGCCGCATTAGCCTGCAAGGCAAGATTCGGATCATCGGTATTCACCGTCTCATCAATGGATTGCCGGAGCGGGAGTCGAACCTGGGCCAGCCAGACTGCATGCATATGGGCGCGTACCAACGCTTCATTTGCTAGGTCCAAACGGGGCGGTCGGACGCTGCCAGCAACCATTTCAGTCCGACGTTGAAAAAAGTACTGATCATGACTATTGATCGCCCCGCAGTAGGTAAATACAAGGCCCGGCTGCCCTTGTCGGCCAGCTCGCCCGCTTCTCTGCGCGTAATTGGCTGGAGTCGGGGGAACATTGCGAAGATGAACCAGATCCAGATCGGATATATCCACTCCCAACTCCATCGTCGGTGAGCAAACCAAATAAGGAAGTCTGCGCAATCCATCCCGTTCCTTATGCTGGTCGCTGGCCTCCCAGCGGAACCTTCGTTCGCGCCGCTCCCGCTCGCCGGGTTTCACCACCTGCGCAGTGTGCTCCCTGGCCTCAAAGGCAGATAGCGTGGCCGCACTATCGCGATAGAATCGCTGAAAGAAACCGTTCACCGAACGGGGAACTTCCTCATATCCTTTTCCTGCAGCCCGCTTTGAATACAGGGGATCTGCCGGGGGCGGGGTCCCATCACCGAGCATCCAAATCAGGCAGGATGCGTCCAGTTGATAGAGTTGATGATCTTCCACGGGCTCCAGTCGGACCAAAAGCCCCTGCCCCACCAATAAATCCAGAAAACCAGTCAGAAAGTCCAAATAGCCGGCGGTGTCCAATCCCAATCTCTGAGCCAGGAAACGCCCGACTTTGCTCCGCTCATTGAGACTGAAGCCGTCTACAGGCCTCGACGACTGCCCTACTCGCACAAAACGATTAGCCACCCGCAATTCGGCACCGGATTCATCCAGCCCCCAGAACTCATTCAGATGTTGCTCCGCCCGCCGCCGCATCTGTTGCTGCATTGTTTCCTGCAAACAACGGCTGGCGATGGCCAGCTTCCGCCTGAATTGATCCAGAATGGCCCGAGTGAGGATCAAGCGTTCATCAGCACTCAATGCCACCATCGCGGGACAGAATGACCACGGTTCCTTGGTGGCGCACAAATCCTGAAGGCCACGGTAACCCACACGGAGAAGACCCACATTTTCAAGATTCGGTTGCACAACGCGCCACCCCCGCCGCAAGTCCTCGAATAAACGGTATTCCGTCAACTCGGCAAAGGCTTTCCACACATCGCGGGCTGCAGGTGAGTTAGGATCCAATTCAGGATTCCGCGCTATGTCACGTATGGTCAATCCAGTGGCCTGTACCGTTTCGCCACCCACACAATCAAAACTGAGCTCTTTTTCCTTCTCGAGTGCGGCATGCAAGGCGCATCGCAACAGACTGACATGGGTAAAATCATTGAAATGCCCCGCTTGGAGAGACGCATCCTGCCGATTGTCCGTGAAAGACAGCAATTTATCCTGAACGACACCCAGTCGCCCGGCATGCCGCAGCATGGACGTTGCCAGCACCGTGGTCGCGCTGCTTCTCGCCTCGCTCGACAGGGAGGCTAATTTCCCGAACTCAGTCTCCTTGGCGGTATAGAACTCCCCGCAACACAGACACAGGGAAAATGGAGCGGCCTGATACCACATCTTCACCATGCCATCCCGTTTCCGGGTAGAAATCGTCCCATCCGGCCCCACCCATACTTCTGAGGGCACCCGATCCTTCCACGTCGCACTCAGCCGTCCCCGCCGATCCAACCACTCCTCGGGAATACGGTCAGGACTCCAGTCATCCGTGGCGGGAGCCAACATAAGGTATCCTGCACTCACACCAGCCCCCGAGGCTTCCATCCCGATTGGATGCGGCATCACCCTACCCTTCTCGCCATCCCGCAGGACATGGTAATAATCCTGCCCGCATTGGCGACAAAACTTAAGCGGCGCGAGAATGCGCCCCTCAACGCCAACCACCTGGCCATCCAATGAGAACTCCCGTTCAGCAACGTCCTGCAGGCCCGAATATAATGCCCTACCCTGCCCGATAAACTGATGCAACTTGAATGCGAACGCCCGTCCCCCATCCTCGCGGACCAATTCTCCACCCCGGTTCAGCAGATCCCGGACTATGCCCTCGCACGTTGAAACTCCCCCCCCCGTGCACTTCGCCAGGCGGGCGGCTGCATCCGGCAGTGTTTGAGGAATGCGCCGGCGCCAACGGTTCCTCCCCTCACTCTCCTCGGGTTCCACTCCAAACTCCGCTTCAGCCCATCTCGCCAGGGGATGCCGTCGAAATGCATCCAGATCCATTGGTAGACTGCCCTTGAGGGAAGCAATCAAATCGGCTTGGGTTGGCGCGCCCCCTTCCGTAAAACAGACCAGCGTCTCCTCCACCACTCGATCCGCCGTAAATTCCTGGCCGAAGATCCGCCAGGCGAAATTAGCGACCGCTTCACGTCGTTGCAAAGGCGTGGCCTGGCGATTCGCCACCATGGTTGCACTCGTGCCAACACAGACCATGGCCGGTCCCGCACAACGATCTTTCAGGCGACGAATGAGCATGGCCACGTCGGCCCCTTGCCGCCCGCGATAGGTATGCAGTTCATCGAAGACCAGGTAGCGCAAGCCACCACTTGTCGTTTTGTCCAGAAAGCGCTGATCCTCGGGGCGCACCAGCAACAATTCCACCATGACATAATTGGTCAGCAATATTTGCGGAGGGTGACTACGCAACGTCTGCTTGGCTTCATCGGAGGTCTCGCCGGTATATTTCGCAAACGAGACGGGGAATTTCCGCCCGGTTCGCCGTTCATAGCCTAAGCGGAGTTTCTCCAACGCCTGAACCTGTGAATTCACCAGGGCATTCATGGGATAGACCACCATCGCCGCCACGCGGTCTGGGGCGAACGGGTTACGGAGCAGGGAATCCACGATGGGAAGGAAGTAGGCCAGACTCTTCCCTGAGCCTGTCCCGCTCGTGACCACATAACTTTCATCCCGTGCGGCATGTTCCAGAGCCTCGACCTGATGCTGATAGAGATGGAACGGGTGGCCATCCGGTGTCCGAAAGATCTGCGCCGTCTCCGCACACAAGACGCCCCGCTTGGCCAAGTCGTCCACCGTTGCAGTCCTGGCATAGGACGGGCTAACCTGCAAGAGGAAATCCGGCCATAACCGGGCCTCCTTAACCAGAGTTCGCTCCACGAACTCCCTTGCCCGGTCATCGGCCACCGTAAAGAATGACCGCACGAAGTCGCGGTAATCGGCCAGCACGGTTTCATGAAGGTCGAAAATGCTCATAGATGGGCTCCTTGTGCAACTGCAAACCGGATTCTGGCCTCGCAATAGCTACCCCGACTACATCGTCCTACGGGATGCATCACACGGCTGGTGCGCGGGTAGCACGCGGGTAGCGCGCGGGTAACGCGCGGATATCGCGCGGGTAGCACACTGGCAGTGAGCGGGTATGAGCGAGTAATGAGCGGGTAGTGAGCGGGTAGCGAGCGGGTATCTATCGCTTGAATATCTATAGCTTGAGATGCTTGAATCATTTACTAAACCTTACTTGAACATCACGCTGATTGCTTTTATTTGCAATTAAAAGCAATCGCAAGCAATCGCATAGGCCTTACATCCAGCCACTTACAACGAATACACACGCACCCTCTTCGCCTCTATTTGCTTTCAACGCCTTCATGGTTGCAATTCGAACTGATCATGCCTGGATACCACCGCGCACCGCGCGTCAATCCATGCACATGTACTTTGCCTTCCTTTGCCATTTCACGAAGTAAAATTTGAATCTGACTTCGGGAATGCCCCGAGAGCACCTGGCGGAGTTCTTCCATGCGGGCACCTGTCACCTGATTCTGATCGATGTGCTTCAACAAGAGAGTCTTATTGGTTTCCCTGTCCAAACCCCGTCGGCGTGTGTAGATTCCCTTTTTGCCCGCGAGTTCATAGAACTGGCGTGCCAATAAATACCTGACGCCCCTCCCCCGCCCAACCTGCTCCACAATTCCACTCTCAATCAACCATGGAATTCTTCCTTTAAGCGAGTCCGGCACCACCGCATCACGGAACAGGAGATCCACTACCATAAAATCTTGGGTCGTGAACGTAGTCAAACGATCCGCGCCAACCTTCTCAAGAAACCGTAAGAAAGTCGTATGCTGCACTGTGCCATGAATTGTTAACCACACATGGTGCGCATCGGTATGTGTAAAATCCGGCTTAGGTTTACTCTCTCGAATGCAAGACTCGAAAATGCGGTTCATGCCTTGTCCGGACCGCTCCACCAGCCCGCAGCGCGCGAAGGCCTCGGCCAGTCTGCGGTTCCGTGGCGCCTGTTCCCACAGGATGTTATCGAGAGTAATCCCCTCAGGCAACCCTCCCGGACTCACAATCTCCAAGCGGCGCGGATACTGCCGGATGAAAACCGAGCCAGCCATTCTGTAGTCCCGATGACTGACCGAATTAAGGATAGCCTCCCTCGTGGCCGCCTCATTGAACGTCGGGATATCCCAAACAAACAAACCATCTTGGTAATGTTGCCGGTCATTACGCAAATTGATAAGCTGCCACAGCTTCTCATAAAAACAGAAAAAACCCTCCCGGAAATCCTCTCTTTGCTGAGCCGCGCCTGTCGCATCACCAGAGCGGTATTCAAAAACAACTTCCGATTGCGCCAACAGCCGGCCAAGAGCCTCACGTTTCCCAAACAGAATCAAGGCGGCATACGTCACACCATCCCCCCGAATCAACTCGGCATCGCCGAGCAGTTGTTTCAGTGTCATGCCACGCAAGGCCTCGTTATTCGACTTCTGTACCCAGCGGTTCCGGAAGTCCTCAATCGCACCAGTGTCGAGATCAGCAATTACCGCCCGAGAACATATTTCAGACGTGAAATCCGGCCCTGCCTCATCAAAGATGCGTTTCAGGAGATCTGGGGTCATCGGCACGAGATTTTCACCGCTCCGCATGAAGTACCGCCCATCATAATGAATTGGCATGCCTATGGGGCGTGAAGGAATGTGAAATACGACGACTCGCCCGTCGGGGTGCGCTATTTCATCTGCGTCAATGCGGAGATGCAAACGATTTGTAACGCCGGAACGCGCTCGCACAAGATTGTCAAAAGCACGTGTGCCAACAATTTTCCGTGGGCGTTTATCGGTCACGCCCAGGATAAACTTGCCCCCTCCCTCATTTGCAAGTGCAACACAGTATTTGACAAGCTCCTCAAATTCGAAGGAGTTTTTTGCTTCCTTGAATTCAAGATGCTCGTCCTCATTAGAGACCAACCACCGCATAAGGTTATCGATAAGCGTATTCATATTCCCCAATTACTACTTTATGCAACACTGTCCAACAAAGGCATGAATAGTTTATTTCTTAATGCTGTTGCGCTCCAAACCATCCCACGCATCCAGCACAAGCCGACGGGTGCGGTATTCGCCGAATTGTTTCAGCTCCTTCTCTTTTAGCACACGGAAGGTTTCGCTGGGGAAATCTGGGCCGTAAACGTCGGTCGGGTCAAGGATGTAGCGCAACTCGTCACGCGTCAAACCGTAAGCTCGCGCATACCAGGCGTCAAGCTCAGCACGCAGGATCGCACGCCTGGCATCATCCCACCGATACGGCGCCTCTGGCACTACCTTCTCAATCGATGATTTGCTGGACCGCACCGCATTTGCCAATGGCTCCATGTCATTTGCAGTGTAAACTAGTTCCAGAACCCGCGAGGCAACATAAGTGATGTCTGTTGCATTATAATGAGAAGGCGGGAGCACAGGAAATTGTTCCACTATGAAAAAATTTAAATTTGTGCCGCCAATTTTTTGACGGGCTACAAAGTCCAAGACAATGGAATTTAGATTGCCAACCAAACACAGATACAACTCGGGATGAAGCTTTGCACATAACAACAAGGGGGCACTATTCCCGACACCTGCTGTCGGCAGTATCGATGAAATGACAGTGCGCTCATTAGTCGCGTTCGTCAGTCCACGAAAGGCCAGATGCCACTTCGGCGCCGCCATCTCCAAAAACTGCTCAGCACTGGCCAGAGCCTCCCGTTCATCCTGTATTGAGAGCGCCTTCTCTAAGGTGACCGGATATTTTTCGGCTTTTTCCAGGAAAGTTGAAACGGATCGAATATCCACGGCATACCAAGCGGTCAACTCCCGGCCGCTTCGCTTGATTTTAGATACCGGCTCCGCTGGCAGGCAACTCCCATTGAGAGGGGAGAAACATGCTGGATTGTTGCCGCAGAGCCCTAGCTGTGTCGGAGCCAATTTTTCGGCAAACGGAAACCGTTCGATGAACGCGCACCAACAATCATACATATATTCGTCAACGGGTGCTTGCCAGGCCAACAGCCACTTACCAAACAGCAGGTGCGCCATGCCTAAGGTGATCAAATCGGTGTTGTGGTCTCGCAATGCATCCAGCAATCCCTTTGGCAAAACCGC
>JBAWZH010000097.1:0-8885 GCA_037143135.1 bacterium | reverse complement strand
AAATTCATCACCTTCGAGGGGCCGGAGGGTGGGGGGAAATCGACCCATATCAGGAGACTGGCGGAGCGGTTGAACTCCCTGGGGCAGGAGGTGTTGTTAACCCGTGAGCCAGGCGGGACTCCGACGGGCGAGGCCATCCGGGGAATACTTCAGCACGATCAAACCGGCGAGGCCATTTGCCTGGAGGCCGAATTGCTTCTCTTTGAGGCCAGTCGCGCCCAACTCGTCAGGACGGTCATCCTCCCCGCTCTCCGGAAGGGGATCTGGGTTCTGTGTGACCGTTTTGCCGACTCTACCACCGCCTACCAGGGATATGGCCGTGGATTTGACCTGGAGACCATCCTGAGGCTCAATCAGCACGCCATGGGGGAGTGCGTGCCCGATCTGACCCTTCTACTGGATATTGATGTTCAGGCGGGACGGGAGCGATTGGCGCAGCGGAATCGGGCGCAGAATACCGCCAGTGACCGGATTGAGCGTGAGGCTGTCGAGTTTCATGAGCGGGTTCGCGCCGGATTTCTGGAACTGGCCAAACGTTGGCCCGACCGGATCAAGGTCGTCAATGTCATGCGGGAGCCGGACATCGTGGCTGGCGAGATTGGGAAACTCGTGGATTCATTTTTCACATTATGGATGCGCAAAACCCAATAACGACGGCGCTCGCCTCCTTCGATGCCGCCTTGCAGGCCGGCCGGCTGGCGCAGGCCTATCTGGTCGTCGGCAATGTGCGTGAAGAAGCGCTTCCCTTTGCGGAGGAGGCCCTCACCCGCCTGTTCTGCAACGGGATTCTTAAACCGTGCGGGGCGTGTCCGGCCTGTGCCCGGATACGGGAGCACAAGCATATCGACGTGGTGTGGATTGAGCCCGAGAAGAAATCCCGGGTCGTGGGGATTGACCGGATTCGCGAGTTGCAGCAGGTCATCTATCAAACCTCCTACAGCGGGGGATGGAAGGCTGTGGTGCTGGTCAATGCCGACCGGATCGGTGAAGAGGCCTCGAATGCGTTCCTTAAAACTTTGGAGGAACCCCCTGCGCGCAGTATCTTTTTTCTTCTGACCGATTCGCCGCAAACGATCCTATCGACGATCCTGTCCCGGTGCCAGCGGATCATTCTCTCGACGGAACCCGAGCGGTTGCAGGAACCCTGGTTTCAGGAACTCATCGGGATCCTCTCGGAACCGATGGACGATACTCTGATTTCGAGGATGTTCCGAAGCGGAAATCTGGGGGCTCTGCTGGGCCGGATCAAGAAGACGGTCGAGCAGGAAGAGGCGCAGCGGCTCAATGAAGAACTGGAAAACCGGCGCAATCCGGATGACAAGAAAATCACCAAGAAGAATCTCAAGGATGAAGACGATGTTTTGAAGGCTCGCGTTGAGGCTCGGTATCGGGCCTACCGCTCCATGGTATTAAGGAGTATGCTGTTCTGGTACCGGGATCTTCTGGTTCTGGTCTGCGGCGTGGAGGCAAGCCGGTTGAGGTATCCCGAACAGGCGGATCGGCTGGCCGCCCTGGCCGCCCGAATGACCTATGCCGATGCCCTGGCGAATCTGAGGGTTGTGGAGGTCATGCAGCGCCAGTATGATCGCAACACGGCGGACGATCTGGTCCTGCCGGCCGGAGTGAACGGATTGAGTGTGTGATATGTATCGTTCCGTCGTCATTCTCCTTGAAGATGGTTCGCTCGTGAATGCCGTCAGTCCTCCGGAATTGGCGATTCACCAGGGCGACTGGTGTGTGGTGGAGTGCAGTCGGATTCCGGAGTTTGGCCAGGTGTTGGAATTGGTCGAGCGGGAGACCGCTCCGCCCAGGAAAGGATTGGCGCCCGTTCTTCTCCGGCGCGCCACCCTGCAGGATCAGGCCCGGGCAAAGGACAATATCCTCACCGGTCGCATGGTTGCCAAGACGGTGCATAAACGGGTTGAGGAGCAGAAACTGTCCATCCATATTGTCCAGGTTCGGTACAGTTTCGACCGATCCATTCTCCACATCACGTTCACGTCGGAGGAGCGTTTTGAGTCGGGAGATTTTGTCGCCGGACTTGCCCACGAACTGCAGGTCAGGATTGAACTGAAGTCGCTCGGAGTTCGGGATGCGGCGAAGTTGGTGGGTGGGATGGCGGCTTGCGGCCGCCCCCTCTGCTGCAAGGTCTGGATCAAGGAATTTGTCCCGGTCACCGTGAAAATGGCGAAGATCCAGCGGTTGGCGCTGAATCCGGGATCCATCAGCGGGATGTGCGGCCGACTGAAATGCTGTCTGAAATATGAATTCGACAATTACAGGGAACTGGGCGATAACCTCCACCGTGGAGGCGCCGTGGCGCGATGTGAAGACGGCTGCGGCTGTGCCGGCGAGCAAGGAGAGGAGATACGACAATGAAAATACTGGTACTGAACGGTCCGAATCTGAATCTTCTGGGCTCCCGGGAACCCGGGGTGTACGGGAACCAGACCCTGGCCGACATGATGGCCGGATTGCAGGACTATGGGCGCGCCAGGATGATCGAGGTGGAGTGGTGCCAGAGTAATGAAGAGGGAGCACTGGTGACGCGGATCGGCGAGAGCCGGGGCCGCTATGACGGGCTCATTATCAATCCCGCGGCCTATACGCACACCAGCATCGCCCTTCGTGATGCCCTCCAGGCGGTGGCGCTCCCCTGCGTCGAAGTTCATCTCTCCAATATTCACTCGCGGGAAGCGTTCCGCCATACCAGTCTGACGGCCGCCGCCTGTGTCGGGCAGATTTGCGGGTTTGGCGCCATGAGTTACCAACTGGCCCTGGACGCCTTGGGCGCCCATCTTAAGAAGTAGGGACATGGCCATGACGAAACCTGTTCAACTTGTCGTTGTCGGTTCCATCGGTCTCGATACCATTGAAACCCAGAGCGCCAGGAAAGTGGATATCCTGGGTGGTTCCGTGAGTTATGCGTGTGCGGCGGCGTCCTATTTTACCTCCACCGGGATGGTGGGTGTGGTCGGGACTGATTTCCCGGAAGCCGATTTGAATGTTTATCGCGGTTTTGGAATCGACTTGCAGGGGCTTCAGACGGCGAAGGGAAAGACATTCCGCTGGTCGGGTGTATATGAGCAGGACATGAACAACCGCCGGACTGTATCGACGGATCTGAACGTGTTTGGATCCTTCATGCCGGAGTTGCCGGACGACTACACGAATGCCCCTTTTCTATTTCTGGCCAATATTTCACCCGAATTGCAGTTGCATGTTCTGTCGCAGGCCAAAGCGGCGAAGTTTGTGGCGGCGGACACCATGGATCTGTGGATCAACATTGCCCGCAAACCCCTGATGGAGGTGATTGCCGCCGTGGATCTGTTGACCCTCAACGAGTCCGAGGCGCGCCTCATCACCGGAGTGAATAATCTCGTCAAGGCGGCAAAGACAATCCTGGAGTGGGGTCCTGAGTTCGTGGCAATCAAGAAGGGCGAACATGGCGCCATGCTATTTTCCAAGACCAGCGTCTTTGTCGTGCCTGCCTATCCCCTGGAAGTGGTTCACGACCCCACCGGAGCCGGGGACACCTTTGCCGGGGGATTCATGGGAGCGCTCAGTGAAGGGGGCGAGATAAACGATTCCACCATCCGCCGGGCCATGGCTTATGGCAGCGTCGTCGCTTCATTCGGGGTGGAGGATTTCAGTCTGAACCGCCTGCAGACACTGTCCCGCAGTGAAATTGAACATCGTTTTGAAGACTTCCGCCGGTTGACCCACCTGGGATAATTCCACGACTTCATCAGAATAAAGTCATTACGATAAAAAATGTTAAAAATTTAACGTTAATATTTTGACGAAAACGAAGTGTTACTGTAAACAATCCCTTTTGCCGAAATAGAACCCATGGAAAAAATAGAGTTAGAGACCGTTTGTATTCCTGTGTCAGTCATCAGGCGTTTACCCCGATACCTGACGGAGGCTCAACGGCTTTGTCAGGAGGGAGTCGAATGGGTCTCCTCCGCCATTCTGGCAAAGACACTGGGACTGACGAGTTCCACCGTGCGACAGGATCTCTCCTATATCGATTTCAAGGGTATCTCCAAGCGGGGGTATTCGGCGATTGGGCTTGAGACGGCCTTGGCCCGGACGCTGGGAGTGGATCGTGATGTCGTCTGTCTCCTGGTGGGAGCCGGAAATCTGGGCCGTGCTTTGTCGATGCATGAGGGGTTTGCGCGGCAGGGATTCAAGATCGTGGGTGTGTTTGACAATAACCCCGCCATTGTTGGGAAAAAAATCGGCCGGTTTACGGTGCAGGGCATGGATGACATCGCTCCCCATGTTGCCGCCGGGACCGTCGATATCGGTATTATTTCGGTGCCGCATGATGCCGCCCAGGATGTTGCCGATCTGTTGATTAAAGCGGGAGTCCGCGGGCTTCTCAATATGACAACAGCCCACCTTCAGGTTCCGGAAACCGTTTCGGTTGTGGATGTCAGGATTTTGCTGAGTCTGCGTGAACTGGCCTATCGGGTCAGGAGCAGGTGACGTGGGGTGACGCTTTGCAATCAGAAGCCATTTTTTTGTAATTGAGATGCCAACGAAAGGGAAGTTAATGACGAAACCAATGGAGCAGTTATTGGAACTTCGCAGGGCGGCCGAACAACGGTTGCATGCGGAAAAGTTCAATTCGAGAATCAGGATTACCGTGGGGTCGGCGACCTGTGAAAACGCCGCCGGTTCCAATGAGGTGTTTGCCCGTATCGAGGAATTGATCCGGAAAAACCAGTTGAAGGATGTGACATTGAGCCGCGTGGGATGCACGGGTCGGTGCGACATGGAGCCGGTTGTGACCGTGTTCTCGAGGGGTGATTTGCCGGATAAATATATCACCATGAACCCGGAGAAGGTTGACGCCGTGTTCGAATCGCACATTCTCAAGGGCGTTCCCGTTCAGGCGTTTTCAATGCCCCATGTCGACAAGGCGGATGCCACTTTTGTCGAAGAAAAACTCTGGGCGGATTCGAGATTGGCCGACCGGTTTTCTCCCGTGTTCGGGGATGTGGCTTTTTTCGGGAAACAGATGCGCGTCACCCTGCGCAATTGCGGCGTGATCGACCCCGAGAGCCTTGACGAATACCTGGTCGTACGCGGCTATCAGGCGGCGGTCAAGGTTCTGACGGAGATGCAACCCCGGGATGTCATTGACGCGGTGACCAAGTCCGGCCTGCGCGGGCGCGGCGGCGGCGGATTCCCCACCGGTGTGAAATGGAACTTCGCGGCCGTTCAAAAGAGCGAGGAGAAGTACATCATCTGCAATGCGGACGAGGGCGACCCCGGAGCGTTCATGGATCGCAGCACGATTGAGGGCGACCCCCATACCGTGGTGGAGGGGATGATTATCGGCGGATATGCCATCGGCGCCAGGAAGGGCTATGTCTATATCCGAGCGGAATATCCCCTGGCCATCAAGAGGCTTGAGATCGCCATCGCCGCCGCCCGCAAGGCCGGATTCCTGGGGAAGACAATCTTCGGAACCGGCTGGGATTTCGATATTGAGATCCGTCTTGGCGCCGGCGCCTTTGTGTGCGGCGAGGAGACGGCGTTGATCCGTTCCATCGAGGGCGAGCGTGGCATGCCCAGACCCCGTCCTCCTTATCCGGCCGCCTCGGGACTGTGGGGCAAACCCACGGTTATCAACAACGTTGAGACCTTTGCCAATATTCCCGTGGTCATTCTGGATGGGCCCGAGTGGTTCGCCTCGATCGGAACCGAAAAGAGCAAGGGAACCAAGGTCTTCGCCCTGGCAGGAAAAGTCTGCAACACCGGACTGGTGGAGGTTCCGATGGGAACCACCCTGCGCGACGTGGTTTATGGGGTTGG
The DNA here is from genome assembly GCA_037143135.1 of bacterium. GTDB lineage: Bacteria > Verrucomicrobiota > Kiritimatiellia > CAIKKV01 > CAITUY01 > JAABPW01. The sequence continues at coordinate 3,056 of JBAWZH010000097.1, read as the reverse complement.
CGGAGGCATCCGGGATGGCAAGAAATTCAAGGCCGTTCAGACGGGCGGCCCTGCGGGGGGCTGCCTCCCGGAGTCATGCCTTGATACCCCGGTGGATTATGAGTCGCTGACGGCGGCCGGATCCATGATGGGTAGCGGCGGAATGATTGTGATTGACGAGGAGTCCTGCATGGTCGATGTGGCCCGGTTCTTCCTGGATTTCACGCAGGATGAATCCTGCGGGAAATGCACGCCGTGCCGGGAAGGGACCAAGCGGATGCTGGAAATCCTCCAGCGCATTGTCGAGGGCAGGGGGGTGGAAGGGGATATTGAGAAACTTCTCCGCCTGGGTGACACGATCAAGCGGACTTCGTTGTGTGGTCTCGGACAGGCCGCTCCGAACCCGGTGATCAGCACGATCAAGCATTTCCGGGATGAGTATGAAGCCCACATCAGGGAGAAGCGCTGCCCGGCGGGAGTTTGCCCCAAACTCCAGACCTATACGGTGATTCCCGAAAAGTGTATCGGGTGCGGCGCCTGCAAACGCCGGTGTCCGGTGCCTTGCATAAGCGGGAAACCGAAGGAGATTCACGAGATTGATCAGGCGCGCTGTATCCGGTGCGGTCAGTGCTTTGAAGCCTGCAAATTTGACGCGATAAAGAGGAAATAGCCATGACATCAGAAAAAAAAGTTACGCTGTGGATCGACGGCGTGAAGGTGACCGTGCCCGAGAAGACCACCATTCTCGAGGCGGCCGCCTCGATCAATATTGATGTGCCGAGTCTGTGTTATCATCCCGACCTGAGCGTGATCGGCGCCTGCCGTGTGTGCGTGGTTGAGGTCGAGGGCCAACGAAACCCCGTGGCCTCCTGTTCCTTCCCGGTAGCCGAGGGGATGAAGGTCAAAACCTCCTCCTCACTGCTGCGCCGACTCCGTCGTGACGTGGTGGAACTGATTCTGGACAATCATCCCATGGATTGCCAGGCCTGCACACGGAATGGAACGTGCGAATTGCAGAAACTGTCCTATGACCTTGGAGTTCGTGAGCGGTTATTCGAAGGGGAACGCAAGCACTACGCCATCGACAAATCATCCCCGGTGCACCGCAATCCGGACAAGTGCATTTTGTGCGGACGCTGTATCCGGGTCTGTGGCGAAGTGCAGGGGGTTCACAACCTCAACGTCCAGCACCGCGGCTTCCGAAACGTGGTTGCTCCGGCTCATGAGGAAAACATGATTGACTCCGTCTGCATTCATTGCGGGCAATGTGTCAATGTCTGTCCGACGGCTGCCTTCACGGAGCAGGATGCAACGGAAGCGGTTTTTGAGGCCCTCTCGAATCCCGACTTGCACGTGGTGGTGCATACCGCCCCCGCGATTCGCGCCACGGTGGGCGAAGGATTTGGTTTCAGGCCGGGAACGCCGGTGACCGGGAAACTGGTGACGGCCTTGCGCCGGGCGGGGTTTCATAAGGTGTTCGACACCAACTTTGGCGCCGATTTGACAATCGTGGAAGAGTCCAATGAGTTTATCAGCCGGATTCAGAAGAAGGAACGGTTGCCGCTGATCACATCCTGTTCGCCGGGGTGGGTCAATTTCATGGAACGCTTCTATCCGGAGCTGATTCCCCTGACTTCAACGTGCAAGTCGCCGATGAGTATGCTCTCGACCCTGCTCAAGACCTATTATGCCCAGCAGATCGGGATTGACCCGAAGAACATATTTGTCGTGGCGGTGATGCCCTGTACGGCAAAAAAGTTTGAGGCAAAACGAGCCGAGCATGTGGCGCCGTGGGGCAAGCCGTACACGGATGCCGTGTTGACTACCCGTGAGTTAATCTGGATGCTGAAATGCCTGGGAGTTGACTTTCATAGTCTTGAAGACGGGTTGTTTGATTCCCCGTTGGGGGTCTCATCCGGGGCGGCCGATATTTTCGGCGCCACGGGGGGCGTCATGGAGGCCGCCCTGCGGACGGCCTATGAAAAGATTACGGGGAAGGAGTTGGATTCCCTGGATTTCAATGAGGTACGCGGCGTGGAAGGGGTGAAGGAAACGTCGGTTCAGATCAATGGCACATCCATCAACATCGGGGTTGCCAATGGCCTTCAGAATGCCAAAAATCTTTTGGATCGCGTGGCCAGCGGAGAGAAGGAGTACCACATCATTGAAATCATGGCTTGCCCGGGAGGCTGTGTCGCGGGAGGCGGTCAACCGTATCCGCCCAGGGGGATGCATGTGCTGGATCCCGAACTGGCCCGGTTGAGAGCCAAGGCTCTGTATTCGATTGATGGGAGCAAGTCCCTTCGCAAGTCCCATGAGAATCCGGCCATAGAACTGTTGTATGAAAACTTCCTGGGGGCGCCCAACAGTCATGTGTGTCATGAGTTGCTGCATACCCATTATGAACCCAAGTATCCGAGAGGTGTGAAATGAAGTCGATATTGCTCCAGAAAGAGAAGGACAAGGCGAAGGCGGTTCTTCCGGCGACCGTGATCCAGTATATCGAGGACTGTGCGGCTAAAAGCAATCCCAACAGTCATCTGATTTCGGTGCTGCACAAAGTGCAGGATCATTTCGGGTATCTGGGCCGGGAACACATGGATGCCGTGTCGGTGTTGATGCAGATCCCGTCGGCGAAGGTGACCGGGGTGGCGAGTTTCTATCACTACTTTAACTTCTCACCGAGGGGGAAACACCGTGTTTCCCTGTGCATGGGGACGGCGTGTTTTGTGAAGGGCGCGGGTCATGTTCTGGACAAGATCAAGGAATTACTGGGCATTGACGTCGGGCAAACCACGGAGGACGCCCAGTTCTCGATCGACGTGGCCCGGTGCGTCGGCGCGTGTGCCCTGGCGCCGGTGATGATCGTGGATGAAAAAGTTTACGCCCAGGTCAAACCCGACCAGGTTGGGAAGATCCTGTCGGAATACGGCTACACTCCCAAGAAGGCGAAGAAGTAGGGTGGTTTATCCCAGGATGACCCGGATGACATCAGCGGCGCTGAAGTCCGGGTTGCCTGGGTTGCAGAACTGGGCGATGTTCACGTAATCATCACCCAGGGTCAGCATGGGCAGTTC
>JBAWZH010000096.1:0-8959 GCA_037143135.1 bacterium | reverse complement strand
TGGATTCCCTTGTCCATGGACTCCTTCAGCGCCATGATCTTGGTGAGGCCGAAGGCTTCCGTCACGGCATACGTACAGATACCATGTTCATACGAGTTGGCGCTAAACGCGCCGGCCGAATTCTGTTTGCCGACCAGATACTTCATCGCCTTCTCGACCGTCGCCCCGAATTCCACCGATCCGGGTGTTTCGCCATGGGCCAGAAAACACAAGAGGGCCAAGCCGGCCATCGCGGGGGCGGATGTGGGATCCGCCTTGGACCACGAGCCGTCCTCATCCTGCTTCGCCTTCAGCCAACGCAAGGCGCGCAGCACACATTCCTCGCCGCGCCCGGATCCCCCGAATGCGCTGAGCGCCCCCTTCCGTCCGCCGGCCGTCCGCTGCGCGTACAACCCCTTCATCACCAGGGGACTCTTGGACACGGCCATCTCGAACCCTGCGGCCAGGGACGGGTCGCCGCTCCCGATACCGGCGCCTTCTGAATTGCCAGCCCCGCTTCCAACGGTATCGGAAGGAACATCCATGGTGCTGACGGTGGCGACATTCGGCTGATCCACCACAACCTGATCCGGGGGCGTTATGACCTGCTCCACTTCCTTTTTGACCACTTCCTCAATCTTATCGAGGGTATCCGCCTTGGTCTCCATCACCGTGACGGCGACTTCCGGCGCCTTCTGAGTCTGAGTGCCAACGGAGAAACTAACCAGGCCGATCAACAGGAGGATATGAAACAACACCGACCCGACAGGACCCCAGAGATGCTGTTTGATCGTCCGCATCACATCTTGATAATCAATGTTCATGATAGTTTATCCCAGAAGCCGGTTATCTCCCTCACCAGCGTATTCCCCAATAACCAGGAACCATTACAAAAAAAGTTAATTCTCGGCTCCGTCACGCGCCTCCGGAACTGATTACCGAGAGATTCACCAACCCGAGCTTCGAACACACATCCAGCAATTCAATCAATTTTCCATGAGGCGACTCATTCAGACATTGAATGACAACCGTTTGTGTCTTATCCAAATCCGCCAATTTGCCGAGCAGGGCATTCAGTTGGCGACTGTCCACCGCGCGTTCGTTGATCGTGAAACCGTCCGGGAAAACCGTCACGCGGATCACTTTGGTGTTATCCGACGTCGCTTTCGTATCATTCATGGGCCGGAACACATCCAGGTTGGTCAGCACGTCCACCGGATGGGCAGTGATGATAAAAAAACTGAGCAACTGAAACGCCACATCGATCATGGCCGTGAGGTTCAACTCCCCGGCCTGAAAACTGCTTCGTCTTCGTTTTCTACCCATAAATCACCTTGCCGATCTAGGCCTTTTCCTTAAGCGCCGTAAATTTGATCTTCCAGATTTTGGCATCCGTGCAGGCGTCCATGACCCTGCGAACCGTCTCATGCTTGACTCGACCATCCGCCCGGATCAACACCGGGACTTCGACCCCGTGCGCATCCGCCCTGGCCTTATTCAGAATCGTCGTCAGCAGCTTCGTGTTCATCGGGAACCTGGCTATGGAGATCACGCCCTTGTCACTGATGTCAATTTTGACCTCGTAGGGATTTTTCCTGTTATCGACCTTCCCGTTCGGGGCCATAGCCAACTTGATCCGTTCGTCAATCGCCTTGTCCTGCATATTGACGGTACAGACGAAGAAAATGATCAACTGGAACACCACGTCGATCATGGCGGTCAGGTTCCCTGACAAATAATCCTCTTCTCGTTGATGTCGCATAGGGCACTGACTCCCGTTGCCTATTCCGAGACCACTTCGACGTTACGCAGGGCCTTGATAAGATCCAGCGTCAGGGCTTCCATGCGCAGAATGATGCCCATGGACCGGTTTTTGAAATAGTAGAAGAAGATCGTGGCCGGCACGGCGGTTCCCAGTCCGATGGCCGTGGCCCACAACCCGTGCGAAATGTTCACGGCGAGCATGGCCTGTTGCGCCGCGCCGGCTTCCATCGTACCCAGCGTCAGGAAGGCGAAGATCATGCCTTGCACCGTACCGATCAGTCCCAGCATCGGGGTCGTGTTGGAGATAACGCTGAGGTAGGTTACGCGGCTTAACAGTTTCTCCGTCTCGAGATCCGCGGCCACTCCCACGGCATCCTGGACAACCTCATACCCTTCCTCGACCTGGGCAAAACCGGCCTTCAGGATGCTTGCCAGCGGGCCCGGGGCGCCATCGCAATACTGAATCGCCTTGAGCAGATCGCCCTGTTCCATCGAAGTCCGGACATTGCTGATCAAATCGGGAGGCATGATCTTGGCATCCTTGATGTTGACGAACGAATCCACAATCAGGGCCACACTGATGATCGAACACGCGATCAGCATAACCCAGATGACAATACCGAACCAGCCTGCGCGGGTCACAATTTCGAGGAACCCCCCGTGCCCGGCGGTTTCAGTCGGAACCGCAGCCGCATCCTTGACCTCCAGTCCGGCAGCGGGAGCGCTTCCTGCGGCCACCGCAGGTGTTCCCGCCGGAGCGGATTCCGCCTTGGCGCCATGGCACATCGTGAACACACCGAAAACCGCAACCACCAATCCCAACCACATCGCTTTTTTCATTACCCGTTTCTCCTTGCTACGTTATCGTTCATCATTACAGTCCCCCGCCCAGTTTTTTCGCATAAACACTGGCGGGATACAAAGACACCAGTTTCTTCTTCAATTCGTCGGCTCTCGCCGTATCACGCATCTCCCCCAACAACTGCGCCGCCTTGAACAGGGCCTCGGGCTGCGCCTCGCGCACCTCGTCGTACAAAATAACCACCCGCATGTAATCCAGTACGGCGTCATCCCGCTTCCCCTCGGACTTGTTGATATCCCCGCGCTTGATCATGGCCAGGGCGGCCAGTGATTTCGAATCGCCCGCCAGGGTTTCGTTCAAATCCTTCTTCAACGTGGCGGTCATTTGTGCGCCCAGCAACGCCGACCAGTACAGGACATGCTGTTCGTCCGTAATCTGACTCTTGGGCGTGTTCGACATCAGGTCGCCCAGAACCTGGGCTGATTTCTTGAAATCCCCCTTCGCCACGCAGGCTTTGGCCAGCACTTCACGTGACTTGGCATCCCACTGCAACCGCCTGTACTTGAGCACCAGATCCTCCAGGATCGGAATGGCCGCGTCATATTGCTTTGCCGCCACGGCCTGGACGGCCTTGTCAAACTCAGCCGGTTTATCGACCTCAACGGACTCAACCTCATCGAACGGAACGGGCAGCATCGACCCATCCGCATTCTCGACCTGATACTCCCGGCGTGTCTCGAACCATTTGATCCGGCTTCCCTCCAGAACCTTGCCATCCGTCTTCTTCAGCGAGGCCGCCATGACCGCCGGGCCCGAGGACACCAGGAACCCCGCCGCTATAACCGTCACGATGATCATGGGATTACGGTTCATGATGCCATCCTCTATTTGCCTGCCGCCAGTTTAGCCTTGGCCTCATCGCGCGCCTGGCGCGCTTTGGCATGAAATTGTCCCTGCGGGAACTGCTTCAAATACATCTCAGACGCCTCCAGCATGTCCGCGAACCGGGCTGTTTCACGAAAGAGCGGCAGACTGCTGTCAAAGGCCTGTTCCACATGCGGACGAACCTTGACATTCGAGGGATCGGTAAACAACAGGATCCTCTGATAGGACGCCAGTGCGCCCATTTTATCCCCCATCAGCACTTGAATGGCCGCCATTTCAACGTCCGCCTTGACCTTCATTTCCGGATCGCGCGCATATTGATGCACCTTGCTCATGGCCGAGGACGCCTTGTCGAAATACTGCTTCTTTTTCTGGGCATCGGGCTCCGGTTTCGCGACCTCGGCATAACTCCGGCTCAAGGTCAGGTTAATCTCAATAATATAACCGGATTTTGGATATTTCTTAAGAAACTCCTCCAGAACCTTGATCGCCTCGACGTGCTGGCCGGCGCTGGCCAGGGACTGGCCGAAACCCAGACTGGCCGCCTGCCAGAGAGGCACATCGGTCGATTTCCGCGCCTCGGCAAACAGCAGGCTGGCGGTCGTGAATTCCTTTTCATCAAACAGGACGCGACCCGCCCGCAGAAACTGGGAGGGATTGAATTGCGTCGCATTCTTAAGCATCTCCGCATACACCTTGACCGCGCGATCCTTCTCGCCCATGTTCATGAGCGCATCCGCCCGGACAAATACCATATTCTGCGCCTGCTGGCTGGCGGGATACTCCTTGGCCAGACGGTCAAACGCCTTACCCGCTTCATCGGGCTTGTTCAGGAGGTAATACAACGTTCCCATCGCGCCCAAAACCCCGGGAGCCATCTCGGACTTTGGAAATGCCTTCAGAAAGAGATCGTACCCTTCTATGGCCTTGGCCTGGTAAACGGGAATCTGCGCTTCCGGATCGCGCAACCGGGAATAGCACTGGGCCTTGGAATACAACGCCAGTTCATGGATCCGCTTCATCCTGGCCGTGTCCTCCACATTGCCACCCGTAAACGTGGCCCCTTCCTGCTCAATCGTTTTGATCAGGCGCGCATATTCATTGAGCGCCGGAACCATCATTCCCGCCGAACGGTATTCATCCGCCAACCGCCCCCGGGTCGAGAGGAGTTCCACGCCCGTGGACAACTGGGCCACATAGTTGGTCAACACCGGGATGGCATTGGTGTGATCCCCCAACGTCGAAAGGCAGTACGCCTCGCGACTCAAGGCTTCCGGATAAATCTTGGCCTTCGGGTAGTCGGTTGTCACCTTTTGATAATTCTTCAGCGCCTCGACCGTATTGGTTAGCCGTAACGCAGCTTCGCCCTGCCGGAACAGGACGGCCGGAACCTGCGAGTGGTTCGGATAATATCGGTAGTACTGATCATAAACCGCCTCGGATTTCAACCAGGCCTGTCGCTCATCATAGGCCCCCGCCACGGCCAACAAGGCATACCCGGCATCCTCATAGGCATTGGTGACCTGACTGTATCGCTCGGCGAGAAACCCCGTCATCGCGCGGGCATACGGATCATCCTTGAGTTCCACATAACACCGGGCCAACTCGCTCACGGCGGCGGGCGCCCCCCTGAACGTGTCATTGATGTTGAGCACCTCAACGTATTTGTCCGCCGAGGCCTTGAAATCCTGCTGCTGAAAAAGCAGTCTCGCCTCCTTCAACTGCTCCACAACCATCGTATTGCCGTCAAAGGTGGGCCGGGTTATCGTCTTGCCCAGATCTTTTTCCAACGTGTCCGCAATGGCATCCGCACGACGACGCGCCTCGGGGGCCCAACTGCTGCCGGGGTAGTTCTTGGCCACGGTGTATAAATGCGACATGGCTTTTGCAAGAAAGGGGACACACTCCTGCTCCTTCGCCTTGTCACTCAACAGGGCACGTCCCTCCTCTTCGAAGAGTGTGCCCAACAGGAATTTGCACTCCGCCATGGGACTGAGTTTCTCCTCATTGGCTTCGCGCAGGATCTTATCGACATCACTCAGCATGGGCATATAGTCGGTGATCACCTTGCGGGCGCCCGCCCGATCCCCCTGCATCATCTTGATGTGGGCCAGGATCACAACTGTCTTGGCAAACCAGAGGTCGGTTCCCTTCCACTGGATTTTCTGGCACAGCGCCGCCGAATCAGACAGAATTTTTGCCTTGGCGGCGGCGGGCAGGTCGGGTTTTCCCGCCACACGAAGACCCAGTTCGGCGATCTCCGTTTCGACCCGGCGCTGGATGTCCGCCGCCAATGGACAGGCCAAAACCCGGCGATAGGCCTCATACGCGCCCGACACATCGCCACTCAAGAGCAACATCTGGGCAAACTTATAGGCGGACTCGCCGTATAACCGCGCCACCTCCGCCGGGGGACCACTCGGGAATTGCTTGAAAAACGCCTCGTACACACGCTGGGCATCCTTCATCCGCTGCCGGGCATAATACTGGTCGCCGATAGCCAGCTGCATCACCAGGGTTTCGGCGGCGCCTGCAGGCATGCTGCCAACCAGGGCCTCGGCGTCCTCAAATTTGCCGCGTGACGTCAGAACCTCGATGCGAACCCTCGCCGCCTGCGCCTTGGCGGAGGGATATTTCTGAAGAAGCCGGTCAACGGCCTTCTGGGCATAATCGGGCATATGCCACTTGACCAATTCGGAGGCAAACTTGAGTTCATCCTGAACCTCCGTCTGCTCGTCAGCAAAGGAGCAGGAAACCGTCATGAACACAACCGAACCAATCAGCGTCCGACACAACGTTCGCCAACTCATTTTGTCACGCTTTGTTGCCAGCATGTTGACACCTTGATAACAAACAGCCATTATCCCGTCAAGAAGACGACCTGTTTCCGAACCAGAATACACTATAATCCCCCGTCTTCAATGTTTGATTTATTGAAATCATGAAATATCGCTGCCCTCATTGCCGACACGTCTTCGAGGCCTTTCAGGACTCCCAGTGTCCCGACTGCGGAAAACACCTGCGTCATCCCCAAAAATGGAAAACGCCAAAATCCGAATCCGCCCGCCGCACTCCGGTTCAGGAACGACTGGCGGATTCTCGACATCTCCACCAGCCGATCTGGATGGCCTTCGTCAACCGTCCCCGCTTCCTGGTCTGGGTTTTGGGTAGTTCAATCCTGGTGGTCGGGTTCTTAATGACGCTCAATATCAACACCGGCATCCCCTACCGCCCTCCCTCAAAGGTCTTCCAGACCCAACGCGACCTGGTAGTGATCCACACCGCCCTGGAATGGTTCCGAACCCACTGCAAACGCTATCCCACCACCGAAGAAGGCCTGAAAGCCCTGATCCGCAACCCCGGCGTCGAAGGGTGGAAGGGGTATTACCTGGAGGCGCTCTATCCCGATCTCTGGGGACATCCCTTCAGGTATTCCTCCAGCAACGACACCATTCAACTTTCCTCCTGCGGCCCTGACGGTAAAGCAGACACATCCGATGACATTCCCGCCCCGCCTCCGGACTACAAAGCCTTGATGAAGCGGCTGGCTAACGACAAACGATAACCAGCCTGAAGATTTTTCCGGGTTCATTAATCTTCGATCTTCAGTTTTATCTCGTCGGAATTCGCCTTGAGTTCGGGCGCATACATGGCGCTGGCTCTCGCGGGAAGGGCGCTGAACTGGCCGGGAATCTCGGCCCGTAACCGGTAACTCACACTGTTCTGCCCGCGCGGGATCTGCCGCACAAAGAAACACACGCGCTCGTCCCGGAATTCCACAAAGGCCCCGATATCATTCCCGTTATACCCGCTTCGCACTTCAACCGGCTCAAATCCGGCCGCCTTCATGTCTTCAAAAACCACATATTCGTAGTCATTCTTGCTGGCGATCTCCAGTTCCACTTCAATCAGGTCTCCGCTCTTCAGCGAATCCCCGCTGTTGAGGCGCTTCCGCTCAAATTTCTCCACTTTCTGATCCAGCGCCTGACCCCGCGATCCCGCCGCCTTGATGGTCTTGTTGGCCGGAATCAATTTGTAGAACGACCGGTTGACCTTGATTTCCAGACCGGCCCGCGTAATCGGATCCTCAAGCGTAAAGTTGGTCAGATAGGCATTGAAATAGACAGGCCCCCTGCCCTGACGCCGCACCTCAACAGTGTGTTTTCCTGCCGACACCGCCACTCCCTCAAGTACCAGTTTATTGTCGAAACTGAACAGCGATTCAGCCGTGATCCGACTTTTCTTGATCGACTTCCCGTCAAGGAAAACCTCGACGGTCATATCCGGCTTGTCTTCTCCGCTGGCCTTGAGATAGTCGGCCATGGCCTCGATGCACAACGCCGTGTCACGTGTGGAATTCCAATAGGTGGCGTGCTTGCGGTTGTTTAACAGGTACTTGACCAACTCCGAGGCGACCTCACCCTTCGGAGCCGTCGCCGCCAGAAGTTTGAGATAATAGGCATGAGCCTCGTTCTCACTGCCATACCAATACCACCAGTAGCCGGAGTTCCCGAGGTTCAGGTACGCCGTCTGGTTTTCCGGATCACGAACCAGGTACTGTTCGATGTTGCGCAGGATCATGTCGCGCTTCTCAACCTGACCGGTCTTGTGCAACGCCAACCCGAACATGGCCTTGGCATAGACCGACAGGTTGGTTCGGCCATTGTACAGGTAGTCGCGCATGCTGGAATTGTCCCTGCCCGCATCCACCAGCACCATATAGGTAAAGGCATCCATGTCATCGGCATGGCTTTTGCAGTCCAGCAGTGTGAGGCGGAGCGAGTAATTTCTAAGTTTCCTCAATTCCTCCGCCTGGTATTTCGCCAGCCATTCAACGCCGCGTTCCAGAACCCCCGGCACCACGGCCACGCCGTTCTGCTTCGCGATCTGGAGACCATGCACCACATAAGCGGTGGTATGCGGCCACGACCGTTCGCCCCAGCCCGAGAACCAGCCCCAACCGCCATCGTCACACTGCATGGCGGTCAGCGCCTTCAGTCCCTGCCTCACCATGTCCTTGACCACCGCCTCATCAAATACCGGGTTACGCTCCTCCCCGGGATTCGGGGGATTGTTGCGCTTCCATTGCGCGGCCCGTTCCTTGTCATCGCCAATCTCCTGGGCATTCAGGTTCGTCTGTTTGTCCCGAATCGCCTTGAGATCCAATCCCATGTCCTTGAGTGTTTTCTGGACGAGAACCGTCGGCAGAAACCTATTGAGAGTTTGCTCCGTGCATCCATAGGGATAATCCACCATGTAGGGGAGCGCATCCACCAGGGCGCCGGCCAGGGTCGGGGAATACCGGATTTCGAGGCGAGATTGTTCAGGTCTCCTCTCAGCAGGCACCGAAATGGAAAATTCCTGCCGATCACGATCCGGACGCAACACGCCTGACCAGGATTCGGTCTTGAGCATTCCATGGACATAGACCGGGAACTTCATCTCCATGGCATCAGATTCCTCGTCCGTCAGCGCCTTCATGCGAACTACCGCCCGACCCTCCTTCACCACCCGGACGCGCCAATCCAC
>JBAWZH010000095.1:0-9006 GCA_037143135.1 bacterium | reverse complement strand
GGGCTTCACTATTCTCCGAACCGGGGCCAGAGCCATGCCATGCTGGTGGGTATGCAACTAGCAACAGGGGATATCCTGGTCACCATCGACGGCGACATGCAGAATAACCCGGCCGACATCCCCCGGATGATTAAGGAACTCGAGGGGGCGGACGCGGTGTGCGGGTTTCGGGCCAAACGAAAGGACACCTGGGCACGGCGGATTGGATCCAAGATTGCCAACCGGGTCAGGAATTGGGCCACACATGATGGAATCCGTGACACGGGATGCAGTCTAAAAGTGTTTAGAAAAGACTGCATCCACGATCTTCCGTCCGTTGAAGGCGTCCATCGCTTTATGCCTGCCTACTTCAAACTCAATGGCCGCATCATCAAGGAAGTGGCCGTGGATCACCGGGCCCGGACGATGGGAACATCGAAATACACGAACATGAAACGGTTGCCTCGCACCATTTTTGACCTGTTCGGGTTCGTGTGGTACCGGAAAAGGCATCTCGCCAGTCTCGACGCCAGTCAGATCCAACGGGTGTGATGTCGATCAAAATAGCGTGTAAATGAAGGGGGCCACAGCCTGGCCGGCTACGATAAAGACGGCCAGCAAAAGGAGAACCACGACGACCGGTATGATCCACCAAGCCTTGTTTTGCCAGGCAAAACTCCCGAATTCTTTTAATAAACGTCCCAGATGTTTTAAAAAGCGCATAATCCCCCTAGTCTAACGCGTATTCCGTCCGCCAGTTCGCCTTGTCCAGCCACGGTGGCTGATCCTTCTTCGACAGGACAAATGACCCTAGCACAAGATAGTCCATCTCGGTTCGCATAAAGCACCGGTACGCATCTTCAGGAGTGCAAACGATGGGCTCGCCTCGCACGTTGAAGGAGGTGTTGATGATCACCCCGTATCCGGTCTGGTTGTCAAAGGCCTTGATCAGGTCATAGTAACGCGGATTGTTATCCGGCGACACGGTTTGAACGCGCGCCGAGTAATCCACATGGGTAATCGCAGGGATATCCGAACGTATCTGGTTGATCCGGTCGCGAATTGAAAGACTCCCGGCCTCCTCCAGTCCCTTGCATCGGCTTTTCTGAACCTGTGCAACCAGCAACATATAGGGCGACGGCCGATCCAACTCAAAGTAATCGCCCACCCGTTCCACAAGACAGGACGGAGCAAAGGGTCTGAATGATTCCCTGTATTTGATCTTCAGATTCATGACCGACTGCATCTTGACTGACCGGGCATCTCCAACAATCGACCTGCCGCCCAAGGCTCGCGGACCAAATTCCATACGTCCCTGAACCAGCCCGATGACATTCTCCGCCGCAATGATCTTTGCAATCTCAGCCCCCCAATCCTGCGGGCCGTATTTCTTCGCGGGATACCCGTTCGCCGTGAGAAACGCTTCAACGGCATCATCCTCAATGTCCGGTCCCAACAACGATCCCTGCATGGCGTCATGAACATGATCAGCCACACGAACGTGTTTTTCTATTTGATAGGCCACCATAAGGGCTGAGCCCAAGGCGCCACCGGCATCCCCGGCCGCAGGCTGAATCCAGATGTCCTTGAAAATCCCTTCACGCAGCAGCCGTCCGTTTGCCACGCAGTTCAGGGCCACCCCGCCAGCCATGACCAGATACTCCTCGCCGGTTATCTTGCGAGCGTGCTTCGCCATACGGATAACAATGTCCTCTGTCACAACCTGAATCGAACGCGCGATATCCATTTCACGCTGGGATATTTCACTTTCCGACGTCCGGGCCGGCCCGCCAAATAAATGGGCGAATTCATCATTCGTCATCGTCAGTCCATCCACGTAACCAAAATACTTCAGGTTCAACCGGAACGACCCATCCTCACGCAAATCCAGAAGGTTGTCCTTGATCACGTCCACGTATTTCGGTTCGCCGTAGGGCGCCAATCCCATCAATTTGTACTCACCCGAGTTGACGCGAAAACCAGTGAAATACGTGAACGCCGAATAGAGCAGCCCGAGTGAATGGGGAAAATGAAGGTCTTGCAGAATCTGGATCTGGTTGCCGTCCCCCCGCCCGATCGCACTGGTCGCCCATTCACCCACGCCGTCCAACGTCAAAATGGCCGCCTTCTGGAAGGGAGAGGGGAAAAAGGCGCTCGCGGCATGGGATTCATGGTGCTCGGGAAAATACAGTTGGGGCATGGTGGTGATCCCGCACTTTTCCAATGCCCCCTCAATCTCCATGGGAATCCAGAGTTTCTCCCGCAACCACAGTGGAATGGCCATCATGAAAGATTGGAGACCGGCGGGCGCCGTGCTGAAATACGTTTTTAGAATGCGCTCGAACTTACGGATAGGCTTGTCATAAAAGGCAACCGCATCAAGTTTTCCACCCCGCTTTTCAAGTTCCTGCAGACAATATTTCGCCGCATTCACCGGGAAACTTGCGTCATGTTTTTTTCGAGTAAACCGCTCTTCCTGCGCTGCAGCAACGATCTTTCCGTCGCAAACAAGGGCGGCGGCAGAATCATGGTAAAAGGCACTGATCCCGAGGATATTCATTAGAATTGCCTCTTATAATAGTCCGCATTGATGATCGGTTTGCGGGGGATCCAGTAGGTTGGCAGATCGGTCGGAAATTTGCGGCACAGGGGGTCAATCCCCCTTAATTTCAAAATGAGGCGCCCGGGCACAAACACCAGCCAGAACATGGGTGCCAGGAGGATCCAAGTCAGTCCGACGCCCACGGCCCGCCCCACGGCTTGACCGACTTTTTCAATACGCCGGAACAAAGACGGAAAGAACAGACCCGAGATCAACAGACCGGCGCCAATTCCAAAAAGGATCCCTGCGCCGACCGGCTTGCCTTTGAACAGAAAGAGGGCACCCACCGCAGCCGGGATAAGGGCTTGCAGAAGAATGGCGCCGAGGCCCGGTTTCAATTTGGAGGAAGGATCGTTGTTCATAATCTGAGAGACCTTACCTTCCTCCGCAAACCAATGCAAGAACTCGCATTTTCGCCGAGCCTTATCGCCGCATGACTACTTCAGAAACAGATAGAATCCATTCGCAAAATGAACGATGCCCAAGATCCCAACGGCCAGGGCGCCGTACCACAGACCCTTCTTCTTCAACAAAGCCGCGATGGAGGACAGAACAATGGCGATCTGGAGGAAAATCACCCCCATGCCGAACGCCGAGGAGTGGGCTCCGCACTCATTGCGAAAGTCTTCAAGGTTCTTCGCCTTTTTCTGGATCTCGACCTTCTCCTCCTCGTATTTCTTAATTTTGACTTGGGCCATGCTAATCCTGTTTGAATAGTCCATCACCGCATCCGCCGCAAAAGTACCTCCCAGTGCCTTAAGTTCCAGTTGCAGTTTATCGCGATGCAGTTCGTACAGATAACCCTTAATGCTCTTGGCCTGGTAGAAGGCCCACTGATCCGAGGCCTGAGTCTGGGTCAGTACCGATTTGGTCGAATATCCTCCGCCCTTGAACGTTGCCATTGTGGCACAAAGGGCCAGAATTACTGTCGTCAGGGCCAACCAGTTCAACCAGGGTTCTTTCTTGTCATCAGCCATTGTTTTCACTCCTATTTAGTTCAAAAAGGCGCCCATTTTGATATTTCCATCCCCCTTGTCAAGAGGTGAAATATCTCTATCACTCTGACATCCATGCTTGCCTTCGGGGAGAATGTTCTTAAGAATCACGTGATGAACTCATCGCAAAGCACCTATCTGGCCTGGTTCGATACTGAATACACGTCGCTAGAGTTGGACGAGGCCAGACTGATCCAGGTGGCCATGGTGGTAACGGACATGCAGGGGCACCGGATTGCTTCTCCGGAACAGGATCTGGTCACCCCGGTGCGATTACACCCGGACGCTCACGTCAGCGATTTCGTTGCCAAGGAATGCCCTGATCTTGTCCGTCAGGCGCGCTCGGACACAGCCCCGACGAGTGAGACTGTTGACGGGATTCTGACCTCTCGCCTGGAAAATCTCCTGGGCCCGAGCCCCGAAAATATCAAGGACCGCCCTATTCTCGCGGGCAACACCATTCACGCGGATTGGTGGATGGCCCGGCGGTTCCTTCCGAATTTTCTATCCCGGCTCCATTATCGGAACCTCGACATCAGTTCTCTGAAGATTCTCTGGCTGGATTCCAAACTGGGGCCTGAGTTTGACAAGGAAGATCGCGCCTTGCTGCAACAGTATCTGCCCGGATGGACACTTCCTGAACAAGCCCGGCGACACGACGCCCTCTACGACGTTATGGCCTCCATTGCGGAGTTAAACTATTACCGAAGTCAATTATGTTTGACATAAAACCATACCTCGATGAACGACGGAAACGTGTTGAATTAGCGCTCGAACAGCATATGCCTCCTGAACAGATCCGTCCGGCGGTTCTCCACAAAGCCATGCGCTACTCGGTCATGGCGGGGGGTAAGCGTCTCCGTCCGATCCTCTGTATGGCCGCCATCGAGGCCGTTGGCGGAAACCCGGAGCGCGCCCTGCTTCCGGGACTTGCCATCGAAATCCTCCATACCTACACCCTGATCCACGACGACCTTCCCTGTATGGATGACGACGTGCTGCGCAGGGGACGCCCGACCTCCCATGTTGTCTTTGGCGAGGCTAATGCCCTGCTGGCGGGCGATGCCTTGCTGACACTCGCCTTTGAATGGTTGGCCCTCGTTCAGGCGCCCCCGCCCTATTCACCGAACCAACTCGCTCTGGAACTGGCCCGGGCCTCCGGAAGTCAGGGCGTGATCGGGGGACAGTGCGAGGATCTGTCTGCGGAAGGCCGGACGCCTGATGCGGATCTTGTGGAGTATATCCACCGGAACAAGACCGCCGCCCTCATCCGCGCCGCCGTGCGCATGGGTGGGATTTGCGGTTGCGCCTCAAACGCCAGTCTGGACGGTCTCTCCCGTTACGGTGAATGCGCCGGTCTCGCATTCCAGATTGCCGATGACATTCTGAACGTGACATCGACTCCGGAACAACTGGGGAAACCTGTTGGCAACGATGCGGAAATGAAAAAGCTAACCTATGTCGCCGTCCATGGCCTGAAGGCCAGTCAAGACAAGGCCAATCTCCTGATCCAGGAAGCCGTCGAGGCTATTCGAGCCTTGCCAGGCGACATTCAACCGCTTATCGCCCTGGCCGAATATTCGATCCGCCGGGTGTCGTGAGCACGCCACTTAAATCCGTTCAGGCGTCTCGATCCCCAGCAGGTTCAATCCCTGCTTAAGTATCCGGGCGACGATGGCACAGAGATTGACGCGACTTTCCCTGAGCCCTTCCGGCGCCTTCAGAAACGGAACGTTCTGATAGAAGGTACTGTAGGCGGAGGAAAGCCCGTAGAGGTAGTCGGCCAACGCGCTCGGCTTATAGGATTCCGCGGCCTTCACCACCACCTCCGGGAACTGCAGGATCAGAATGGCCAGCGTGCGCTCGATAGGTTCGCCCAAAAGAATGGGATATTTTGCCAGGTCGGCCCCCGGGAATTGATCCCGGTATTTGTCCTGAACACTGGCAATACGAGCGTAGGCATACTGCAGATAGGGAGCCGAATTACCATCCAGGGCGAGAGCCTTTTCCCATGTAAACGTCACCAGACTCTGAGGATTCTGGCTCAGGTCGGCATACTTCACCCCGCCAATCCCGGCAGCCCGCGCCACATCCCTCTGCTTGTCCTCCGGCATCCCGGGACTGGTCTCCTTCACGATGGCCAGCGCGCGTGACTCGGCCTCATCAAGATATTTCTCGAGTTTGATCACGTTGCCCTGCCGCGTCGAAAAGGTTCCCTCAGGGAGGCGCATGAGGCCAAACCAGACATGCTCCAACCGGGTCGTACACCCCAATCTTCGGGCCACGGCAAAAACCTGCCTAAAGTGCAACTGCTGGCGCTCATCAGTCACATAAATTATCTTGTCGGGATTGAATTCCGACACCCGGCTTTCGATCGTAGCCAGATCCGTTGTGGCGTAATTGAACCCTCCATCGCTTTTCTTAACAATACAGGGCGGTAATTTATCCTCGTCAAGAAACGCGACCAGCGCGCCCTCGCTCTCACGGGCCAATCCCTTCTCGATCAAGTTCTTAACGACACCCGCCAGTTTGTCATGATAAAAGCTCTCGCCCCGAACCAGGTCGAATTTCACATCCAGCCGCTTATAGATATGATCAAACTCACTCAGACTCAATTCGACGAACCGCTTCCACAACTGAAGGTTTTCCTCGTCGCCAGCCTGAAGTTTCACCAATTCCTGACGCGCCTGATTAAGCCATGTATCATCCTTCTTGGATTGCTCATAACTTTTCACATAGACGCGCTCAAGTTCCTCAACGGGCTCCACAGCCAGCGCCTGGGCATCTGCATAATGGCGGTACCCCATAATCATGATACCGAACTGGGTGCCCCAGTCACCCAGATGGTTGTCTGACATTACGCGATACCCCAGGTAACGATGCAACCGATCCAGGGAATTACCAATAACCGTGGAACGAATATGACCGATGTGCATGGGTTTGGCCACATTGGGGCTCGAATAGTCGAGGATGACCGTTTTTCCCCTACCCACCTGGGGGACGCCACACCGTTCATCCCGATGAACCTCGGACACCATGCTGGCCAGCCAGCCGTTATTCAGCGTGATATTGATGAACCCCGGTCCGGCAATAGCGAGGCCCTGCACAGCCTCATGTGCCGGAGCGCTTTTCGCAACCATTTCGGCGATTTGGCGCGGTGCCCTTTTCAGGATCTTCGCCAACCCCATCGCATGGTTGCACTGATAGTCTCCAAACTCGGCGTTGGTGGTCGCGACGATGGAAACCGACGACCAGTCGCAATCGATTTCAGGCAAAGCCTTCCTGAATGACTGCTGCATCCAGTCCGACAACTGTTGTTCAATTGTGATCATCGCGCCTTGCGGATCAGGGTGAGGAGCTCATCCCGCTTTTCTTCCATACAAGCCCTGGTTTTGGCTTCTAGATTAAGGCGTACCAGGGGTTCGGTATTCGAGCAACGAACATTGAACCACCAGTCGGCGTACTCGACCGTGATGCCGTCAAGTTCCGTCATCGCCCCACCCTTGTACTTGGCGCGGATGGCATCGAGCACGACTTGGGAACTGCGAACCTCGGAATTGATTTCCCCGCTGGCAAAATAGCGTTGAATCGGTTTGATCAACTCTGACAGTGTTTTGCCGGTCTTGGTGATGACGTTGGCGATGTACAGGACTGCCATCGCCGAACTTTCGGTTGTATAGTTGTCGCGGAAGTAATAATGCCCCGACAATTCCCCTGCAAAGAGGGCTTTATTGTCGCGCATCTGTTGCTTGATAAAGGCATGACCCACCCGGCTCATCATGGGCGTTCCGCCGTTGGCCTCGATCACTTCCCTGACTGCCCAACTGCTCCGCAGGTCATAGAAGATCACGCCTTTTTCTTTTTCCAGGATGCTGGTCGCAATCAGGGCGGTGATGATATCCATCGGAACAATCCGCCCCTTTTCATCCACAAAACCCGCCCGGTCGGCATCGCCGTCAAAGGCCACGCCAAAATCAAACTTCCCCTCCCGTACTGTTTTCTCAAGAGCCTCGAGGGTTTCCGTATTCAGGGGATTGGCTTCATGATTGGGAAACGTACCGTCGAGCGTGTCGTACAGGCGGGTCATTTCAATCAGGCCTTCCAGGCACTTCGCCTCCAGGATTCCCATGGAGTTTGCGAAGTCAACGGCGATACGAACCGGACGTTTGAGATTGGCTACCTTGCAGACATGGGCGACGTAGGCGGGAACAATATCATGCGTCGTTACAGAACCCGCCTTTGCCGCAGGCGCCGCAAATGTTTTCGCCGCGACGATTTGCTCGATGTCCTTGATCCCCGTCGCCCCGCTGATGGGGATGCCCTGTTCCCGGCAAAGTTTAAATCCGTTCCACTCCCCGGGATTATGGGAGGCCGTGATCATAATACTGCCATCGGCGCCCAGCGATCCATTGGCATAATACGACATCGGCGTCGAGCACAGGCCAATGCTCACAACATCCGCCCCCTGCATGGTGATTCCCTTGCACAGGGCGTCAAAAAGCGGCCTGGAATGAGGCCTCATATCATAGCCAATGACCACCTTCTTGCATTTCAAGAATGTGACAAAGGCCCGGCCTATCGCGGTGGCCAAGGTCTCATCCAATCCCTTGCCGTAGATTCCCCGAATATCATACGCCTTGAATATGCCTGACATCGCCGTTCTCCTTTTCCTTGATCGCAACCATTTCCCTGAAAATGAAAAAGGGACGCTCGTGAGCGTCCCAAACTAAAACCCTACCCGGATCATTACGAATGGGTCGTCGTCTTGTGCACGGCTTTCTTGGCCGGAGCCGTCTTGGTGCCGGCCTTCTTGACAGGCACAACCTTACCCTTGGTTGGATCAGGCTTCTTCACTTCCTCTTTCGCCTTGGCCTGTTTGGCGGCCTCCTCGGCCTTCTTACGCATCTCCTCCTGAATCTGCAACTGATGCTGACGCGTCCACTCCATGGCGACCTGACGCAGTCTCTCGGCCTCGTTCATCTTGACGACGGCTTCCTGCTTGATCTGCTCACACTCATTCGCGAGAGCAACTTTTTCAGCGGTAAGGCGCTCGACATCCTTGCGGCGGTTTGTTGCCATCACGGAAGCAGAAATGGCCCAGATCGTGACGACGGCCACAACAATCAACAAAAATATGGCCGTTGTATTCTTCGGTTCGCGCAAAGACTCGTTCTCCATTGTCGTATCTCCTCTTACTTGTTCACACTCATGCTGTTCCCGTCAAAAACAGCGGACACTATGCGAAATCAGTTCAGAAAACACAAGTGAATTCTATCCTAACTGAAGAAAATAATCACACGTCTGAATTTTGGGCGATAACGCGACAAGTCAAGTGACAGAACCCATATTCCCCCAAGATTCATCCGGAAAAATGAACTGCTATGCGCTTGACCGTTTCGAGCGGGATAGGCATGTTATGCCCCATGAAAA
>JBAWZH010000094.1:0-9065 GCA_037143135.1 bacterium | reverse complement strand
TTTCTTGCTGGGCAACCGCTTCCTCTGGCAAAGCGGTTTGCCCATCCTTGAACGGGGCTCACTCCTCGTGGTCGAGGGCAACCCGCGCATCCTGAGCACATGGGTTTACCTGGCCCGAGCCAAAGCCGCCGGAGTTAGGACGGCGGTGTGGGGTCATGCCTTCGGACGCGGCGCAATCCGACTGAAGCCGGTTCGCAAACTGCTTTTTTCAATGGCGGATGAAATCATCTGCTATGGCTTCGATGAGAAGGATCGGTTGCGGAAGCACTTCCCTAACAAGCCGATCTCCGTTGCGGGGAACTCCGTGCTGCGGCGTGCTGACCTTGCTCCGCAGGCGGAGCAGACCGCAGACCGCACTAACATCCTCTGCCTCGGACGCCTCATAGCGGAGAAGAAGATATCCATCTTGCTTGAGGCACTCGCTTTAATTCAGAAGCGTGGCATGAACCTCGGTTGTATTATCGTGGGAGACGGTCCCCAGCGAGCTTTCCTCGAACGACTCGCGCAATCAAGGGATCTCCACAACATCGAGTTTACCGGACATCAGGAATCCCTCGAAATACTTCGAGGGTATGCCTCACGATGCTTTTGTCTGGCTTCCCCGGGATACGCGGGTCTCTCGATACTCCACGCGTTGGGCTTGGGACTGCCGTTCGTCTACAGCCCGGATGAACCGAATGCGCCGGAAATCGAGATCGCGCAACAAGGGTTCAACTGCACGACATTTGCTAGCGATAATCCCGAGTCCTTGGCGCAATCACTTACCAGACTCTATGAGGATCGTAGGACTTGGCTTTCCCGTAGGGGTGAGTTTTCCGCGCATGTTTTCAAGCGCTACACGATTGATGGGATGGCGGAGACATTTACCCGCTTCTTCCAGAACCATGAGCACCGTGGATCGGCTGAACACGCGCCGGCGCTCGTCCGGCACCGAGCCGATGTCGCAGGGAAACAACCGACAACCAGTCCCCGATATCTTGTTCTACAGACCTGCGCTCCTGATTACCGGGTCCCGTTTTTTGATCTTCTCGCCGAGAGCCTCCGCGTGGATTTCGCCGTGGTCGCGGGAGCTCGCTACTTCGACCCGAGTCTAAGCACAGCCTGCGAGGGTAAGCCGTGGTATCGCTTTTGTAGGAACCGTTTTCTCGCGAACAACAGCCTTCTTTGGCAAAGTGGCTTGCCCGTCCTCGAGCCAGGCTCCCGCCTTGTCGTGGAGGCCAACCCGCGAATCCTTAGCACATGGATTTACTTGGCCCGCGCCAAAGCGGCCGGCATCAGGACTGCAGCATGGGGGCACGCCTTCGGGCGTGGCGCGAACAGACTGCGCCCGATTCGCAAACTGCTTTTTTTAATGGCGGATGAAATCATATGCTATAGTCACAGTCAGAAAGCGGCGCTAGTGGAAGCGCTCCCAAAGAAGCACATAACCGTCGCCGGGAATTCCGTGTTGCAGAAAGATCTCTGCCATCCGCTTCCCTTCGCCGCCGAAGGCCGGAACCAGATCCTCATCCTCGGCAGGCTTGTCGCCGAGAAGAAAGTGGAACTGCTTCTTCGGGCTTTGGGATTTCTACAGAAACTGGGTTTGCCTATCGGAGGAGTCATTATTGGGGAGGGACCCGAACGACCCAATTTGGAAGCACTGGCAAAGAACGAGAAACTGATCGATGTCACATTTGCCGGCCACCAGAATCGTATAGAGGAAATAAGCAAGTTTGCTTCCCGGGCATTTTGCGTGGTCTGCCCTGGGACGGCGGGTCTCGCGTTGATGCACGCACAAGGATTTGGGCTCCCGTTTGTCTTTTGTCCGGCGGAACAAAATGGGCCTGAAACAGAAATCGCCCAGCAGGGCTTCAATTGCTTGACTTTTAAGAAGGACGATGCAAATTCACTCGCAGACGCGCTTTCACAGCTCTACAGAGAAAGACAAACATGGCTCGGCAGGGGCTGCGACTTCGCGGAGAAAACCGCCGAACTTTATAGCATCGAAGGCATGGCGGATACTTTTCTCAGCTTTTTCCGCGAGCCTTTTCCTGCGGCGAAATAATCTAAACACGGGGAAATGGTGATATGAGGCGATGCACGCCTCGCGTGCAATGGTGAAATTTAGATTTTGGATGATGAATTGAGGCACACGTGCCCAACTGCCGCGCTGAGCGGGATCTTTCCAATTTCGAATTCCCATTTCGATTCCCTCACGGCCTGCTGATCGCTGATCTCTGTCTTCCTCTTCCCCATTCCGCATTTCCCATTTTGAGTTTCTATTTTCATCGATAAATGTTCTTCATCGGCCTTTCATTGCTTTTACTCATCGTCGGACTTTTTGTAGGCTCTGGGCTAACCGTTGTCATTCTGCTGGCTGCATCGCAACTTGCTCTGCTTCTGCGATTCGTGAAGGAAAACACTGTCACCGGGCTGGGGGCATTCACGTTCATGTATTTCCAGTTTTTCGCGATCCGTCCGATCTACATTTTATGGGAAAAGGATTACAAACTTTTCTCCTCGCCTTTCCGGCTTTATGTGAACCCGGAGATGATCAGTTCAGGAATGTGGTGGGGGGCCGTCGCATTATTCGCCTTTGTGGTGGGAGGATTTCTCGGAAGACGCTTGGCTTCCGCCCTATTCAACAGAAAGCGGATGCATACAGACAGGGCAATGCCTGCCATTTCTGTTCAGACTGTGAAAAGGAAGATCCCTGTTCTCCTCGTTGTGCAGTTCCTGACAGTAGGACTTGGAGTTCTATTCCGTGGCGCAGCAAAATATGGGGCTGCAGCCGGTGCCTACGCTTACGATCTCCCGATCGTTTTTCAAGGGATTCATCTTTTTTGCGCTCTGGTAATCATTGACTGTTATCTTCAAAGAAAGACACTGGGCGCACTGATCCCCCTTATCATTTCAGTTTTTCTCCTTCTCTGTTCGACATATATGATACGTGAGTTTGCTTTGTTCAGGGGATCATGGGTCACTGGACTTATGATCTTCGGCGTCGGCTTTTTGATGCACTGGAAGAAAAGGGTGCCTTACATCTGGCTGATCCTGCCAATCGTACTTTTATTTCCCCTGTTCGGATTTCTCGGATCAAAGCGCACTGTTGCAGCAGATCAGCTTGACGAGGTTATAATTGAACAATCCGATAAAATCTTTTCACCTTTGAGCTACTGGACATTTTACAACAGCAGAGGAGACATGAATATCTTCGATACATTTGTCGCGGCCAAGGAAAGTTCGCCAAAGGTGCAGAATCACGTCTGGGTCTGGCTCTACACGTTCGTTCACTGGGTGCCACGAAAACTTTGGCCCGGCAAACCGGCGAAGGGGATCCTTCAAGATCTTTCGTTTATGCATAAAGCCCCCTACAACCCAGGGATCTCGGGCCTTTACCTTCTCGATGGCGGTTATGCCTGGATGCTCTTCAGCATGGGACTCCTTGGTGCAATTGTCGGGGCTGCCGATTTTTACGCATTATTTCGTCTGACTGGTTATATCAGGGTTTGTCTCTATGCCGGACTGGTGGTCAATGCCCTCTTCCTGGCACGTTTCTGTATGTGGCAGTATTTCTATCAGCTCCTTTACTTTTTCCTTCCCTGCATCCTTCTTGCCAAGTTCCTGAATACAGATAAGCGGCGATACAGTCCTGCAGTTTCCGCGAGGCGTCCGGCAATGCGGTCGCGAGACACGGAGGAAGAATCCTCAACCACTAAAATGCACTAAGAAGCACTAAAAAGACCCGGAGAAGCAGTTTTACCACGGATTGCACGAATTTTCACGGATAAGCCAAAAAAAACATACAAGATTCTATTTTTCCTCTCCGTTCTTCTTTCCCATCCGTGTCTTTTTGGTGTAATCCGTGGTTAAATATTCTTTCCCTTTCCTACTCTTCCGGTTTGCCTCCCCGGCTACACGCTCTACTGGTGTTGACTCGCTCGCTCCCGCTTTTCTCGCCCTGCGGGCTGCCGTTCCGGCAGTCTCCCGAGCGGCTTCCCCCGCCGCCTGGGTCCCTGGCATTTTCGATGCGCTATCGCGCGGGTGTTCACGTTTCAAGTTTCTTTCCCACTGTCCTCTTCCATCTACCAACTTCCGTTATCATGTTTTCCACCTTCGCGCCTCCGCGGGAGTCCCTCTCATCTGCGGCTAACTCTTCTGCTGTTTAAATGAATCATCGTCCACGAGACCATGCGCTTGATCTGCTCAAGGGAATTGCAATCCTTTCGGTGGTTCTTTTACATCTCCCCCCCTCACGGTTCACTCCTGCAAACTGTTCGTATCTCCCCAATGCGCAGGCTGCCGTATCCTGGTGCGTCCTCGCGTTCTTTTTCGTATCGGGGCGGCTCTGCCCGACGGCAGATAGCTTTTCGCGAGAGTTTGTGGTCCAGCTTTTGGATCGCGCCCGCAGGCTGCTAATTCCGTGTGTTGCCTTCTCCTTACTTTATCGCTTCCTGCTCGCCCTGCTTTCTGCGATGGGTTTCATTTCGTCATATTCGTTCAAGTTCCCGCATGACATCACCGGCTGGGCTCTCTGGGTATTCACGCCCGCACCTCCCCAACTCTATTTCCTTCCATTTTTACTGATCGTTCAGGCGGTCGCCATGCTCACATGGGCAGCCGGGGGACGTTATTCCGTGCTCATCGGGTGTTTTCTTGCGCCACTCCTCTTTTACCTCGCCGGGTTTTTTGGAGTCGCCCGCTTACCTCTTTACGGTGACCGCGCTGATCTTTTTCCCCTCTACCTCGCAATGTTTGCTCACGGCTTTGCCTCGAGGGCATTCCCGGTGCTGGTGCGTTGGCAGGGTGTCCTGGCCGTTTGCCTGCTTGCCGGTGCGGCGGCGGTATGGCGGCATTGCCCGCAACTCCTCTTCATAGCGGCCCCATGCGTTATTTATCTCGCGCTTGGATGGATTCAGTTAGGTGGAAATAATCTTTTGGCAATGCTCGGACGGCATTCCGCCGGGATCTATGTCTGGCATACCCCGATTATCCTGCCAGCGACAGCGCTCTTCTGGACGCACCTTTTCGGCGGAAATCCCCTCACTTTGGTGCTCACACTCGTGACCACCATCGCACTTTCCCTTCTTGCAGCTAAGGCCGCGAAACAGATTCCCGCGTTATGGCCGTTCCGGATTTGAGCGCGCGAAGTCTGAAGAAAGAGAAACCGGAAAGCTGAGACTCCCGCAGAGGAGCGGAGGCGCAAAGGGAAGAGACTCCCGCATATGACCATGGCCGTTGTGATCGGATTGCTTGTCTTCGCCTGTTGCCTCGGAGTCTGGTATCTTACCGAACATCAAACCGCCAGGATCCGGGGGTGGTTCGGCGCGCTCCGAGCCGCGCGCCAATGTTGAATTTTGGATGTTGGATTAGGAATGAGAAATTGGGATGAATTTCACCACTAAAAGGCACTAAGGAGCACTAAGAAAATCCGGAAGGGAGACACAGAGGAACTCCCGCGGAGGCGCGATGGGCGCTACACGCCAATGTTGAATGTTGGATTTTGAATTCTGAATGAGGAATTGGGAAGAAGAGGACTCCCGCAGAGGGGAGGGCGGGCGGCTCGCCTGCCGGACATTCGGCGACTCGCCGGGTGCCAGGTTGTCAGGGAGACATGGGTCGAAAAACGCCCGTTGTATTTTTATTGGCATATCCACGCTCAGCGCGTAGATTTCATTTATGAGTACAGTTACAGCA
Organism: bacterium; assembly: GCA_037143135.1. Lineage (GTDB taxonomy): Bacteria > Verrucomicrobiota > Kiritimatiellia > CAIKKV01 > CAITUY01 > JAABPW01. The sequence goes on along the minus strand of JBAWZH010000094.1, from coordinate 3,389 downwards.
GTTTTTGATCCGAGTGAGGACGGGACCCTACACCTGCCAATTCCGGAGGAACTTCGATCAGGCAAGTTCAAAGTATATGCTGTTTTCACACCGATTGAATCTGAGGATGATGTTCATCGGAAGATGTCCGCAAGCGGGTTTGGGTGCCTGAAAGGAAAAATCCACCTTGCCGATGACTTTGATGAACCGCTGGCTGATTTCCAAGATTACATGTCCTGTTCCATTTGATCGCCTGCTCATTGCTCAAGCCCGCAGGGAGAGAATGACGCTCGTATCATGTGACGCTCAGTTCCCTCTCTACGGAGTTCCGATTCTCTGGTAAAGCAGCAAGAACACACTGCGGTATATTCGATTGAACCAGTGGCATTGATTGCCGGTTATATGCCGCAAAGACAGCAGAGGTTAGTCGAAGCTTGGGGAGAAATTCACCAAGAAGAATTGAAAACTGACTGGGAGAGTTTGATTTCCGGACATGCCATCAATCCCATCAAGCCACTTGAATAAGTCCATGATTCATCCGATTTATCGCGCGACTTTTTGTCGGGCTCTGTCTGCATACAAACTGGAGCTTCATTTCAATGACGGGGAATCCCGGATTGTTGACCTTGAACCGGTTCTTGCGGGTGCACTTTATGGTCCCCTCCGCGACCTGGCTGTTTTTTCTCAGGTGCGACTTGATGAGGAGACCGGTGTGCCAGTGTGGCCCAATGGCGCGGACTTCGATCCCGCGATCCTGCATGATTGGAATCTGCACCTCCCGAATTTTGTAAAAGCCGCTGACAACTGGAGACGACAAGCCGCAACGGCCGCATAGCGGAACAAAGCAATTTGAAATTATTGATTTTATGCGGGGAGAGATTTTACCATTAAAGGGTGCTGAAAAGCACTAAAAAGATCCGGAAGGTTAGCCGCAGAGGTCGCAGAGAACGCAGATAAAAAGAACTCCCGCAGAGGGGAGGGCGGGCGACTCGCCTGCCGGACATCTGGCGACTCGCCGGGTGCCAGATCGTCAGGATGCGCACTCGCGCCAATTTTGAATGTTGAATGTTGAATTTTGAAATATTGGTATCAGAATGAGAATTGTCGTTGATACAAATGTAATAATCACAACGCATTTATCGAAGCCACTACCCGCTATGAGTACTATAACCGTCGATGTTCCGAGTTCGCTCGCCAAACGAATATTTAATCTTGCCAGAAACGAAGGTCTTACTGCTAGCCAGTTTCTCGCATCAGCCGCAGCCGAGAAAGTGGCTGTATGGGAAGCCGATGATATCATCAAAGAACGCGCGGTTGCTGTTGATCCCGCAGCCATTTCACTGCTCTTGGAAAAAGTTCCCGATATCGAGCCGGAACACGACTGGGACAAGAAGTGAGATAACAGCCGAAGGCTGGCCCGCAGGGCGCAACGCCAGGGCAAGGCGGACGTCAACTGATCTGCTCAAGCCGCCTGCGGCGGGTATTTCGTTGAATTGTTTGGAACACTAATGTGGGAAATATTTCCGCCGCCAATCAGGCAGCGATGGCAGCTGCTCGATGGAACAGCCGAAGGCTGACCCGCAGGGCGTCACGCCTGGGAAAGGCGGACGTCAACTGATACAGCCGGCGGAGGAGGGAGATGAGGCAGAACCGGAGATCGGTTCGCAGGTCTGCGGGAGGAATCAACTCTGCAAGTGAGGTTGCGAGATTGATTGTTCCCGCAGGCCCAAGATCACGAGTGATCTTTGCCTCTTCTCTTCTGACAATAGTGGATGACGGGGCATATTGGCCCGGCCAGGTTAGTGTATATTAGTGGTTAAAAGATTCCGGTGTTTGCCGCTTTGCTCCGGTTCCCGTTGGTCGGTTGTGGTTAAACAGCGTTTCCTTCTTCTCTCTTCGTGTTCATCGTGAGCTTCGTGGTGAATTTCTTATGCCGGATTTAGGTTTAGCCGCAAAACGGCACCAAGATGCGCAAATGCAGAGCGAACGGCATGAAATCCCGCTTGACACCCGATCGAATGGAACGCAAATTAAATTGAAATATCATGAATACGGCATTTGATTCCAAATTCAGCCGCGATCCTGTTTTTCAGCGTGTGTTGCGCGATGCTCTTTCAATCCAAGACCGGTTTCAAGCGGATCCGGTTTATTCCCGGACAGGGCAAGGCTTCTTGAGGAGCGCAGGAGTCGGTGAGCTTAAGAAGATCAAAGAAGACGCCAAGAGTTCGTAGGGTGACCGCAGCGGGCAGCAAGGGCATCAAATATCTCGGATTTCCACGGATGGCGGAATAGGCCCAGTGAAGTATGCTTCACGCTTTCACGGGCCGAGGAACGAAGTCGCGGATGGGAATGAATTTGCCGTGACATCGGTGACAACTGAGGATATATTTTACCATGATTACGATGAAACCGTCGCCAAACAACCTCCGTCCAGATTTAATCCGGCGAATCGAAAGTTTGCCTGAAGACGGTCTTCTTTGGGTGCATAAAGTTCTCTTGCATCTTGAGAAGGATGAGTTGTGGAAAGAGCTTTCAGCAGAAATGGATGCCGATCACCATGAGGGCAAGTTTGCACGCTTGCCGGACATCATCCGGGAAGTGCGCGGTGAAATCAAACGGGCGTGATAGTTTGCATTGATACTAATACGCTCGTTCAGGCGTTGGCCACACATCATCCGTTTTTTCCCATTCTATCAGCATGGGTCGAGGGGAGAATAAATTTGGCTGTTTCGAGTGGGATTTTGCTTGAATACGAGGAAGTGATCACCCGCCTTTGCGGACTTAATCGTTGGAGGAAGCTCTCCCGTCTGATGGATCTGGCTGAATTAACGGACGGAAACTTGTTGCGGGTCACGCCCTATTACCAGTTTAGGATCATTCGGGATGACCCTGATGACAATTTGTTCGCCGACTGCGCCATCTCGGCCGGAGCGGATTTCATCATCACGGAGGACAAGCATTTCGCTCCCCTGACTGGTTCCGGCTACAAACCGCGTCCCATCAGCCCACAAGAATTCATTGCGAGGCACCCGGCCATTTGGCTTTGATCAGGGGAGGCTCCCGCATACGTCCGCACCCGTTGCGATCGGATTGCTTGTCTTCGCCTATTGCCTCGGAGTCTGGTATCTCACAGAACATCAAACCGCCCGGATCCGGGGGTGGTTCGGCGCGCTCCGAGCGGCGCGCCAATGTTGAATGCTGAATGTTGAATGTTGAATGTTGGATTTTGAATGAGGGAAGCAGAGGAACTCCCGCAGAGGGGAGGGCGGGCGACTCGCCTGCCGGACATCTGGCGACTCGCCGGGTGCCAGGTAGGCAGATTGTGCGCTACGCGCGAAGTGCCCCTGTGAAGTATGCTTCGCACTTTCACGGGCCGAGGGTCAATCTTAAAACTTAAACTGGACACTTGA
>JBAWZH010000093.1:0-9592 GCA_037143135.1 bacterium | reverse complement strand
GCCTCACTAGCCTCGCCTGCCGTTGGACTACTACGCCCTCTGCTGACTTCCGCCGTGCGTTCACCGGCCTTTCAGCCGATATTGACTATCGATCCGCTGTACCGCTCGCAACAGGGTCGTATCCGATTCCAACAACGCCCCCAGACGCTTGAGTTGACAACTGACCGCCACCCCCGTTCCCATGCCAAGCGCCCTTGCCGCCTCACGTTGCATCAGCCCTCCATGGCGACACAGCATCCGCGCCGCCACCGATGTCCTCTCGGGTGCGTACGCCGGACACCCGATCCCGATACCGCTCCTCAATTCCTTCTTGCCCTAATCAAACCCGCTTATCGCCCGTTATCCAGCCTCTCTCACAGACGCAAAGGTGCGACAATTCCGGATTTCTGAGCTCCCATCGGTTTCTGCCACGTCACGGTTACCGGATCCCTGCCGGGGAGCAGGATCACAAACACGGAGTCCGTGCGTGACTCCAACGTCAGGGCGCGTTGTGGCGGGTCACAGGCGACAGGCGAGGAAGGAGTTGAACCTGAGGCAGGGATCACGACCGTCAGAGGAGTTCGCGACAGGATTTCCGAGGATCCCTCGGGAAGCGTCAGAGTGAAGGAACAGCGGCTTGTATCCCGAATGATCGCCGTCAGGACAGCCTTGTCGCGAGCCGAGCAATACGCGGCCACCTCACCATACGGGGCAATCCATAACCGATCACGCAAGGGCACAATGTCATCCAGATGCGCACGCAAGGCATCGATGTCAATACCGTGACTCAGATAGACATGCCACCCGCCGTCCGTCAAAGCCTTGTCAATCCACTGACGCGCCTGACTGGCGGAACAATTGCCTTCATACAAGGGATGGTAGCCCCGCGCCGCAACATACCGACGCATAACACGTTCGCGGACGGTGGGATTGCTCTTACAGAACGGGTATGCGAAGGAAACGGGCGCCTTCCCTGTCCCCTTGGCGATCCTATCGAAAGAACTATCGATCTCCTTCGCCAGAACTTCCTCATTGGTGATGTTCTGTAGACTCACATGCGTCATCGAATGGCTCCCGATCTCGTGTCCTGACAGCGCCATCGTTCGCAACTCCGGCCAACTCAACCGCGCCTTAGGCCCCACTTCATGAGCATCGGGCACCCACCCCGCCACAACAAAGAAAGTGGCCTTGATTCCATACGAGTCAAAAGTCCGGGCGATCCCGGCGTGGGATTGAGGTCCGTCATCGAAGGTAAATGATGCGGCAGCCACCCTGTCCCCAGCATACCGGGCGATGCGAGGAACCGGCTCGACATCCGCACCAGCATACACGGGCGTATTACCGAGTAGAATCAATATGAGGCAGACTATCCTGCACGCGCGAGTTGTGATCGTTTTCATTCTTGATTCCCGCTCCCGTCTCTTACATTGTGTGCCCATGAGTTTACAAAAACTTCTGAACGCTGTCGCTAGCGGAAAACTGACGCCATCCAAGGCGCTCCGGGAAATCGACGCCTTGCGCGAAAAGAACCTCGGTTTCGCCCGCATTGACACCGATCGCATGCGACGGCGCGGGTTCCCTGAAGTCATCTTCTGTCAGGGCAAGACACCCGGCCAAGTGGTCAAGATCGTTGCCGCGCTCAAGGAGGCAGGCCAGAATGTGCTCGCCACCCGCGTGAACTCCGAACAGGCCGCCGTTGTCAGGCAGACATTTCCGAAAGCCCGTTACCATGAAACTGCCCGTGTCCTATCCCTGGATGTATCCAAGCGCGCCCGTCCGGTCGGTTGCATCGCCGTACTCTCAGCAGGCACAACCGACATCCCCGTAGCCGAGGAAGCCGCGTTGGTGGCGGAGGCCATGGGCGCGAAGGTTGAGCGGGTCTATGACGTTGGCGTCGCCGGTTTGCACCGCCTGCTCCATCATCTCCCGGTCATGAAGAAGGCGCGGGTCATGATCGTTGCCGCCGGTATGGAAGGCGCCTTGCCCTCGGTGGTCGGTGGACTGACCCAATGTCCCATCATCGCGGTGCCAACCAGTATCGGCTATGGCACGAGCATGGGCGGGATAACGGCCCTTCTGGCCATGTTGAACAGTTGCGTGCCCGGAATTACCGTGGTCAACATCGACAACGGGTTCGGGGCAGGTGTGGCCGCCGCGATGATCAATCGAAAAAAGTGAAGAATGCGGGGGTGTAATGTGAAGCGAGTACTCTGGTTTGACAGTGTTGGCGGGGCGAGTGGCGACATGATCCTCTCCAGCCTGATTGACCTGGGCGTACGACCGGCCGACCTGAACGAAATCCTGACATCACTCGGGGATTTTCACATCCGGCTGGAGGCGCACCAACACGCAGAACAGGGACTTCATGGCACCCGTCTAACGGTTCATGCGCATGAGACCCATGCCGGCCTCGACCATCACGCGTCCGGCGAACACGCCCATCACCGTCACTTGTCGGACATCCGGAGTCTCATTGAGTCCAGTCCCCTTCCGGTGGGCGTGAAAATGAACAGTCTCGCCGTATTCGGGCGTTTGGCACAGGCGGAAGCCACTGTGCATGGAACAACGCCTGAGGAAGTCCATTTCCACGAAGTGGGCGCACTGGATGCCATTGCGGATATTGTGGGAGCCTGCGAGTGCCTCCACCTGTTGCATATCGACCAGATCGGTTGCTCACCCCTCCCGCAGGGATACGGCACGATTGAATGTGCCCATGGAACATTTCCCAATCCCGCTCCGGGCACCGTTGAATTACTGAAAGGTTTTCCCGTCAGTCACGTGAACGAACCGTTTGAACTCGTCACCCCCACCGGCGCGGCGTTGCTGTCGACCTGGAAGAATATGGATTCGTGGCCTGAGGGGTGGATCATCAAGGCCGTCGGACATGGTTTCGGCCAGAGGAAACTGAACACGCGCCCCAATCTTCTGCGTGCAACATTGCTGGAAGCGCCTCCGCTTAAGACGGTGGACCCGGATACCTGCCTTGTGCTGGAGACCAATATCGACGACACCACTCCGGAACTTGTCGGTGCACTGGCCCAGAAACTGCTTGCCGCAGGCGCGTTCGATGCCTTTACCACGGCCATCCAGATGAAGAAACAGCGGCACGGCACGCTCTTGACCGTTTTGTGTGAACCCGGCCTGAAACCGGTGATGCTGGACCTGATCTTCACAGAGAGCACCACCTTTGGAGTACGTGAGCATCTGACACGACGTACCATGCTGGAACGTGAACTCGTGGACGCGAGTACTCCCTACGGCGTCATCCGGATCAAAATCGGGCGTTGGCATGGAACCCCTGTGACCGCGTCCCCTGAATACGAGGACTGTGCCAAGGCGGCCGTCACTCAGGGCGTCCCTATCCGGGTCGTCTATGAATCTGCCCAGGCAGAAGGTCGCCGTCAATTGGGTTGATTGGCCTCCCTCAAATGGATATTTGAACTTATTTTTCTTTCCGTTTATTATCACCCGCTAAACAAAACATGAAGGAGCAAGAGTCATGACCACGCAGTCGTTTTTTCCGCAAGTGAAGTCCCGTATTCGTTTTGAAGGGCCAAAGAGCCGGAATCCGCTGGCCTTCAAGTATTATGACGCCAACAAGAAGGTGCGCGGAAAGACCATGGCCGAGCACTTTCGCTTCGCGTGCGCTTTCTGGCATACTCTGAAAGGCAGTGGCGCCGATATGTTCGGGCCCGGCGCCTGGGCGCGTGATTGGTCTGGCAACAGTCTTGAAGCCGCCGAAAAGGCGCTCCGCGCGAATTTCGAATTCTGCGTCAAGATGGGAATCCCCTTCTACTGCTTCCATGACCGCGACATTGCGCCCGAAGGCGCCACATTTGCCGAGTCCTGCAAGAATCTCGACGCCATCGTCAAGTTGGCCAAGACACTCCAGAAAGAGACCGGCCTGAAACTCCTGTGGGGTACGGCCAACCTATTCTCCCATCCGCGCTACACCCATGGCGCCGGGACAAACCCGGACGCGCGCATTTTCGCCTATGCCGTGGCCCAGGTGAAGCATGCCATGGATGCCACGAAGGAACTCGGTGGTGTGAATTATGTCTTCTGGGGCGGACGCGAAGGCTATGAAACCCTCCTGAACACGGATTACCAACAGGAACAGGAGACCTTTGCCCGCTTCCTTCAGTTGGCGGTGGACTACAAGAAGAAGATCGGGTTCAAGGGTCAGTTCCTGATCGAACCCAAGCCCAAAGAGCCCACCAAACACCAGTATGACTTCGATACGGCCACAGTGCTCGGATTCCTGCGCGCCCACGGCCTGTATGATCACTTCAAGATCAATGTCGAGGCGAACCACGCGACGCTCGCGGGACACACCTTTGAGCATGAGTTGACCGTGGCCGCCGCCGAGGGCAAATTGGGCAGCATTGACGCCAACACGGGCGACCTGCTCCTCGGCTGGGATACTGACCAGTTCCCCTCCAACATCTATTCGGCAGCGGCCGCCATGATGGTCGTCCTGAAGTCGGGTGGTCTCGGCTCTGGCGGATTCAATTTTGATGCCAAGTGCCGTCGCGGCTCCAACGACACCCTGGATCTGTTCTACGCGCACATCGGTGGAATGGATGCTTTTGCGCGCGGCCTGCTCGTGGCGGACCGGATACTGAACGACCGGAACCTGAACCAGTTTGTGACCAATCGCTATTCCACCTGGAAGAGCAGTCTGGGAAAAGGCATCCTGAAAGGCACGATGGACACAACGGCACTCGAGAAATGGGTGTTGAACAATGGCGAACCGAGCCTGTCCAGCGGACGCCAGGAAATGCTGGAAATCGTATTCAACGACAATCTGTAAGGGGCTGATCATGGACTACTATCTTGGCCTCGACAGCAGTACACAAAGCATCAAGGCACTGGTCATCAATCCGGCAAAGGCTGAGATTGTTGCCTCCTCCGTTGTCAATTTCGGCAAGGATCTACCCGCCTTCGGTTGCCCGGAAGGTGTTTTTCCGAACCCTGACCCGCTGGTAAAACAGTCGTCACCCCTGATGTGGCTGGCGGCATTGGACCTGGTCCTGCAGCGCCTTCAGCAGACCGGGATCGACATGGGCGCCATCCGCGCCATCAGCGGGGCGGGCCAGCAACATGGGTCAGTCTATTTGAATTCAACGTCGGATGGTATCCTCGCCGGACTCAGTCCCGATAAAACGCTGGCTGATCAAGTGGCCCCTGCCCTTTCACGCCAGAGTTCACCGGTCTGGATGGACAGTTCCACGTCGGTTGAATGCCGCGAGATTGAGGCCGCCGTCGGAAACCGATTGCAGACGGATACCGGGTCACCCGCGATTGAACGGTTTACGGGACCCCAGATACGCAAGTTCTTCAAGACCGATGCGGACGGCTACAACAAGACTCACCGTATCCATCTCGTATCGTCCTTCATGTGTTCCGTGTTGATCGGAAAACATGCCCCCATTGATTTCGGCGACGGCGCCGGCATGAACCTGCTGAACCTGAAAACAGGTAACTGGGATGACGGCGCTCTGAACGCGACGGCGCCCGGATTACGGGCGAAACTCCCGCCCGTCCGTCCAGCAACCGACAAGGCTGGTGGTTTGCACCCCTATTTCGCGAAATACGGACTGAAGACTGGCATCCCTGTAATCCTGTGGACCGGCGATAATCCCAGCAGTCTCATCGGGGTTGGCGCCTCCGAACCCGGTCTTGCCGTCATCAGCCTAGGAACCAGTGACACCTTTTTCTCGGCCATGCCCAACATGAAAACGGATCCCGGAGGTTGCGGACACATTTACGGTAATCCCGCAGGCGGTTTTATGAGTCTCATCTGTTTTAAAAATGGATCCCTGGCCCGGGAACGCGTCAAGGAAGAGTGCGGGGTTGACTGGGAATTCTTCAATGGGCCCGCCATGGATATCCCATCCCCGGGTAACGATGGTAATTTGACCTTGTCCTACTATGTCCCGGAAATCACGCCGCCAGTGTTGACTCCGGGTGTTCGACGGCGCGGTTCCGAGGCGTTTTGCCAGGGACGCGTCTCCTCCGCCACCAAAATTCGTTCTGCCGTCGAGGGCCAGGTATGTTCCATGCGGGTGCTATCCGAATGGATTGGCGATTTCAAGACCATCCGAGTCACAGGCGGCGCCTCGCGCAGCAACGGCATCGTCCAATTGATTTCCGATATTTTCCAGGCCGATGTGCAACGGATTGCCGTTCCCGATTCCGCCGCCCTTGGTGGCGCCATGCGGGCCGCTCAGGCGGGGGGCGGAATCCCGCTCCGGACACTGGCCGACACATTTGCGGCGTCAACCAGTCTTGTGCGCCCCTCGCCAAACTCGCAAAATGCCTTTTCCGCCTGCCTCAAAGCGTACCAGTCGTTCATACGGGATGTGCGGAGTTAATAGATTTACTTGCGTATCTCGATGTGTGGCGGTTTCATGATCCCGCACGGAACCAATTGGTAACCGTCGAACCAGTTTTTCGCATCCGGCACATACTCACCCGGCCCCGTCCAGGCTGGCCATTTGTTCGTCAAATGAAACGGACCGTGTGAATTCCGGCGGTGCCCGATAACCTGGATTTCCAGATCCACCGGTTTTCCCTCTGCCCATGGCGTGATGTCCACCTCGTTGGGCGCCCACCCCGAAACACCCGCGACCTCACCGTCCACCAGTACTCGAATCGCGACCCCGCGATACTCCGGCACCTTGACAAAAACCCGCTCTCCTGATTTCGCGGCAAGCGTGACCCGGCGTCGATAGCCCACATGGCCGGAATAGAACGCCAAACCCTGCGGCACCCAATCCCCGAGCTCCAGTGACTTTGGCAGGGCCGTAACGGCTACCCTCTTCTCGTTCGCAACAGTGCCGAAGGCGCCCACAATATAGACAATTTCCAATCCGGGATGCGTTTCGGAATAATCGCATTCCAGAATTAATTCGTTCTCGCCTAGCCGGAATAGCGACCCATCCAGTTGAATTTTTCGCAGGGATCGGTCAACCCACCAACCGCTCTCGGCATCGGCACATACGTCCGTTCCGTTAAATCTGACACGAAACGTCTTGGGCTGCTCCAGGGCGAGACTCACAGCGCCCGAGGGCAGGGACTCACAGTCAAACTTATAGGACAAGGTAACGGCAATACGTTTGGGTTCACTGGACGGTTCTCTTGTCCACGGCTGCTTCATGGCCCCTCCCCGTACCTTGAGCCCGAGTGCCTCCCTCACTTTGCGATCCACTCTCATGATCTCGTCTTCCGGGTTCCAACGCTGTGTTCCGATCCGGTAACTCGGGCGGTCAAGCACCAGATTGGCATCCTCAGACAAAGTAATATCCCAACGTCGGCCTCCGAGCTTGACAACGCTTCTGGTCCTGAGGGGACGAGTGGCCGCCGGCGTCGCTTCAGATTTCCGGGGAATGACAAAAAGACGGCTTCCCAACATCGGAAACGAGGTGGCGATCTCCCATCCGTCAGCGTGTCGTTTAGCCTTGGCCGACCGAATCTCACCCGTCTCCGGATCAAGTTCCAGGGGGGCGCCACGAAACCCTGCGAACCCGCGTATCCGTACGTCCTCGAAAGCCAGCACACGATCCCGTGCCATCGGTTGCTGCATTTGATTGCCGGGCGCATGAATAAAGTCTTCCCCCGTGTTACAAACGAAGAGGTAACTGGCATCAGCGTCCTCTCGCAAGAGATAGAGCGCGGCGTTGATTTCCTTCCCGGCGCCATCGGTAATGGAGAGTCGCCGTGACGACTCGAGGGGGCGACTCAATTCTGAGCCTATCTCAGCGACCCGCTGGCAGGATTCCGCCAGGGACACGACGTCACCCGACGGCATGGCTTCTACATAAGAAGCAGGAGAACCGACAAAAACAACGGTTCCGCCCGCAGCCCTGAAGCGCTTGAGCAATGCCAGCGTGCTCCGGCGCATGGTCTTGAGGGGTGGCACAAGAACCGTCTTGTAAGTTGCCTTGCCAACCCGAAACGCAGGCGCCCCCGCGTTTCGGGTCACTGAGGCATGGCGTGACAATATTTCTTCGTCCCCGAAATCGAAATCCAGGTGCGCCGCCAGCAATTCATTCGTCAACTTTTCAAAATCGCCGTCATAATCCTGAGTAGCGGGAAGCCCCTTCCATCCTTTCTTCACAAGGGTCCACATGCTCTCCACAGGATGAATCACCAACAGATCCCTGACCTCTGAGCCCCGCGTCATAACGGCATGAATCCGGGCAAAGTAATCCTCCACCTTCGGGTACAATTCCCACCAGGGGGACTGGTAGAATATACCCGCCGGGTAATCCCTCTTCGCCTCCCCTTCCATGGTGTACCAGGAAAGATGCTGGCACCTGAAATTGATCCCGAGAGCCACCTGCCAGTCACCCAACGCCTTATGCCCCAGGAACGGGAAGTCCCACCCGGTGCAACCGTATGTTTCCGTCAGTCGCCAACGACGTCCAAACTGGCGGGCCACCGACGCCACCTGTTTTGCCGTGTTGAACACCCTCCAATGTTCGGTCAGCAAATCCATCCCCGGCGCGTGCATATACTCGTAGTTGCGCATGCAACTGCCCACCAAGCCAACCTGACTCGAGAGCGATTCCTCTGCCAGTTGATGTCCCGTGAACAACAGATTGTTCCGGGCGCACCACTCCCCTATCTGACGGGAGAAGGCATCCACATAGAGATGGGTTACACAATCGTGATAATGGTAACGGGCGGGCGTCATATCACGGGCATCCACATCATAGACCAATTCCATGAGATGAGGGACAAGATCATACCCATAGCGTTTTCGGAACACCGAAGGGAATACGCCTGTCCAGGGCAACCCCCCAGCGTCACCGGTGCTATTATTGTGAGAAAGCATATTACCATGATTCGGCTCATCGGTGAACATCCCCGGAATGACACCGCCAAACCGGTCTCCAAAGGTCTTGCGATAGGCCTCATGCGTGACTTGGATGAACGCCTTTACCGCCTCGGGATTAAGGGTGTCAAGGTAAGTGAAGCCGTTGTACCAATCACTGCAAGATTGAAGTTCAACGACAAATACCACGAGTGTCTGGTCTGCATCCAGGCGACCGGGCCGACGTCCACGCGGAATACGTTTGACGTTACGGGCGATGACGCCATCGAGGGAGGCCGTGAAAGCCGCGACAGTATCCGCCGTCCACTTAAAGGTCGCCGAAGATTGACTCTCTATCACCTTCAAGGCTCGCATACGGTATTTTGGATTCCGCGTAACCAAACCGCCAGCCGCGCCGGAAGGCCATCGATCCTCGTCATACAACCAGGCCTTCATGTCCTGCTTTTCCGCTTCATCCACACAGGCTTCGACGCAATCGAACCACTCGTCAGACAAGTAAGGAGTATCGAGTCCAACACGCGAGTGCATAAAAAATCCACCCAGTCCCATTTTTCGCATGATCCGGATTTGTCGGCGCAACTCGGCAGGTTCCAGTTTCCCGTTCCACGCCCAAAAAGGAGCTCCCCGGTAATCAGAACCGGGATTCTTGAAGTCAGAGAGATCGATTGGATTCATTGAATGTCTTTCTATTATTGTTATCTCGAGTGGTTTTTGCACGAATGACCCAACGGGTGGGACTGAGTTCCTCCTCGATGCTGAGTGGCATGGCGG
>JBAWZH010000092.1:0-9734 GCA_037143135.1 bacterium | reverse complement strand
AGATATCCCTGAACAACGGAAACACTTCACTGTTGGATGATTACAGCAGCGTTTTGAAAACCGCCACTCCATCGACGACCTTCAGGACATGGACGGCATAATTTTTGGCCAAGGCGGGCACGCTGCGGGGATAGGCGATGGCCACAGCCTTCTTCAAAGGCGTGACGCTGCCAGCCGCAACGAGGGCGCCGGCGGCCCCTTTATCTCCACCACCGAGCATCCGTTCGCCATAGACGCCAGAAATGGTTCTGGCAATGTCGCACATCGTCTCCAATTCGGGGCCCGAAATCCTGTATTGGTCGCGAAGGCCTCTCCCGTCCTCACGGAAGACCGCCCCCACCGTCTGAATATCGCCAGCACGCCAGGCCTTGAGCATTATGTTGAACCTCTTCTGGGCGCCGTAGATGTAAGTCAGGCGTTCACAGTGGTCAGGATGACTCCTGCCAAACGCGCCCAGAATTGTCTTGAAAAGTTTGTCGTCACGCACGTCAGCCAGTTTCTCGAAGCCGAAGGCTTTCCCGGCCAGGGCCGCAAACTCATCACACTCCGCCCTGCGCACCCGATAGGTTGATTTCTCCAATCCGGGACGTACGGTTCCGGTGTCGAGGCTCACGATGCGGAAGTCAGGGGCGCCCTTACCGAGCGGGATATAGCTGATCGTGCGGGTCTTGGGGTTGTAATGCGTTCCCATGCCGGTCCTGGCAAAATAAATCATGATCTGGTCAAGTTGGCCGCAGGGCGAGCCGATATAGTCGTTCTCCACCGCCTGGGCAAGATCGATGATCTGCATCGGATCCTTGCCGAGTTTGATTCCATTGACCTCCATCAGGGTCAACAGAAGATTCAGCGTCAGGGAGGCCGAACGGGACATCCCACCCCCGGGTATGTTGCCCAAGAGAACGGCATCGAAACCGACCTTCAATTCAAACCCAGCCCTCCTAAGAATGTGGTCGCACCCGTAAACAAACCGCGCCCAGGTGTCGGCGTTCGAGGCATGGCGGGGAGGCGGTATCTTCCCTGACGTGAATTCAATGACTCCGTCGCCGGGAAACGTGTCACTGTAGAGTCTGAAGCGGTCGGTACCATTGGGTTTGTAGGCCATCCAGATAAACCTGTCGGTTCCGACACCGAACAACTCGGTACCGTTGTAATCGCCATGCTCGACTCCCAGGCAAAAGCGGGAGGAGGTTCGGCGAATGGTTCCGTTACGGATGTCGAGGCGTTTGAGTTTAGCAATCCGCAGCAAGTCGTTGCGGACAGCCAGATCATTTGAGGAGGCTTTCATAGTGCGTCACCTGGGATGGAGTTTTTCGGCCTTGAACACGGTTAACCGTCCAGTTCGCGAAGGCGATTGAGTATCAGGAGAATATGGCCCGAGGCAATCATGGAGGCGACATGATTCCGGGTGAACCGGTTCTGCCGGATATGCCAGGTGAGAAGTCGGCGCACATACGCGATATCCGCCGCCTGCACGAGTTCAGGAGTGTTGACAGCCCGGGTTCCTTCAGCCTCCCACCCTTCCCAATCGAAGCGGACAACAAATCCGTTTTTGTAGCAGGCATCCATGAAACGGGAGACCGTCTTCATGAACTCACCGTCAGGCAACTCACTCTCGTCCAGAGGAATAATATGTCCGGGGCAACATGCCGGATCCTTGAAGATCGGGATATAGTCCAACAGGGCGGCACGTTGTTTCGGCTCGACGGCTTCAGATTCGTATCGCGAACAGGTTTTCATGGACATGGGGGAAACACTACCATTTTCTTGTCCGGAGACCACCCAAATCACACCCAAATCCTCACTTGACCCTCCCCGTCATGCCCCATAAAGTATCCCCTCATGCGAACTCTGATCAAATGTCTCAGCTTGTGGGTGGTTATGGCAACCTTGTCCGGCATGGCCAGTTACGACAACATGCCTACTCCTCCCCCGACTATGCCGACCAGTACGGCTAAACCCGGTGACAATAAAGCGCAAATCAAGAGAGGGATCCATTGGTATCGCAAACCTGCCTGCGCGACGGCCCCCAAGCAACTTGAACTCGCCTTTACCCTGTATAAGAAAGGAAGCCTCAGGAAGGCCGCCAACGCGTATCAGGCCCTCGTTTACGCCTGGCCCGACTCCCCCGAGGCCACCCAGGCGCAACTCGCCCTTGCCCAGGTTCAGGAATACCGGGAACTTTACTCCAAGGCATTCGATGAATACCAGTATCTCTTCGACTACTATCCCGGCCAATTCGACTACCGGGAGGTGCTTGACCGCCAGTTCAAGATCGCGAATTACCTGATGACAACCCCAAAGGGATCCTTTCTCTTCTTCCACGGGTTTCAGGCGCCGGAGCGGGCCTTGCCGCTCTATGAAAAAATCATCCGCAACGCGCCGGCCTGGGAACGTGCGCCGACGGCCCAGTTAAACATCGGGATCATTCATGAATTGAACGAGGAGTATGAAGAGGCCGTCACCGCCTACGAGATTCTCCAGAACCGGTATAACGATGAGACGATTCTCGCGCAGGCCTCTTTCCGGGAAGCCCACTGCCTCTATAAACTGTACTCTGAGCGTCCCAATAACGAGGATTCCTGCAACGCGGCGCGCGCCGCACTGGTTCAGTTTATCCACACGTATCCCAGCCATGAAAAAATCAAGGAAGCGAGGACACTCCTGTTGACCCTCAACAATCAACAGGCCATGCGCTCATTTGAGCAGGCTCGCTACTACGATCAGATTGCGCATCGCCCGAAGTCCGCGTTGATTGCCTATGAGGGGTTCCTCAAAAAATATGCGGCGCTCAATCCGGAACTCACCACCATCGCCCGGGAACGGGTCGAAAGTCTTAAAAAGGAAACACCCCATGAACATTAAGAGTACCGTGCTCCGGCTTGCGATGGCCTGTCTGTCCGGCCTTTTGATAACCTCCGGTTGCGCGGGGTACAAATTGGGTAGCAACCTGCCGCCCGGAATCACGTCCATTAATATCCCGGTTTTTATCAATGACACCAAGGAACCGGGTCTGGAATCCATTCTGACCAGCGCGACAATCCAGGAATTCCAAAAGGACGGTTCGCTCAAGGTGCTCTCCCGCGATCAGGCCAGTTGCATCATGGAAGTGACCATCCGGAAATATGATCTGGAACCTCTGCGGTACAAAAAAGATCAGGCGATCACCGCCCAGGAATTCCGGCTGAACATCACGGCGGATGTCATCATCCGTAAACAATCCGGCAAGGAGGAGATCGTCAACACCAAGGGCATCGTCGGATTCACGACCTTCACGGCCTTGGCCGACCTTCCCAGTGCACGCCGCCTCGCCCTGCCAAAGGCTGCCGCCGACCTCGGCCAGCGCCTGGTCAAGTGCGTGGTTGAATACTGGTAAGCGCCTCGAAACAAAAAGCCGTCCCGGTAATCCCGGAACGGCTTATTCATATCGAACGACAAATAATCGGCTTATGCCATTTTTGCCAGGGCGGCGGACGCCCGCGCCTTGCGACGATCTGCGGCGTTTTTCTTCACAATCCCGCGCTTGACGGACTTGTCGAGAATCGAACAAAACGCACTGAACTCCTTCAATGCCTTAGCCTTGTCCTTGGACTCAATCCCATCCACAAAAACCCGGCGCGCGGTCGCGATTTCACTTTTGGTGCTACGATTACGCACCCGACGAACCAACGCCTGTCTCGCGCGCTTGCCTGCTTGCTTGATATTCGGCATACAATTATCCTTTAATCTACTGTTGTTGCTTGCTGATCGCAAAAAACGCCGACATAATATCGGGATAGCAGGTCAAGTCAACCTGAATTTTGTTTATAATAAACAGCCCGTCTCATTCGTTATGAGTTTAGAGCCACAAAGCGGAGGATATCATGAACCTGTGGAGGTCAGCGATGAGACGCTGATCAAACGGTTTAACCGGGGTGATCGCAAAGCGCTGGACACCCTGGTGAAACGTTACACCAAACCGTTGTACAATTTTTTGTGGCGCATGACAGAATGCGAGTCGGATTCGGATGAGATTTTTCAGGACACCTGGATCAGGGTCATAAAGAAATCCCGAACTTTCCGACAGGAACGGTTCAAAGGCTGGTTGTTTAAAATTGCTCACAACCTCGTGATCGACTGGAGTCGACGGCAACGAAAACTCGTCAGTCTCGATGCCCCGACATCGGGCCCTGAGAGCGGGGGGCAGACGTGGGGCGATAAGTTGGTGTCTCGCGATCTTCGCCCGGATGAACAGGTGAGTGGACACGAGACTGGACAGGCCATCAGGAAGGCTTTGGCGCGGTTGCCTGGGGAGCAACGGGCTGTGTTTGTGATGCGAATGGAGTCAGGTATGGCGTTCAAGGATATCGCGAAAGCGCAGAAGGCGTCTCTCAGCACAGGGCTGGCGCGTATGCAATATGCCTTGGGGAAAATGCGAACGATGCTGAAGGATTTTCAACAGGACGGAGAAACAATACAATGAACTGCAAAATCTTTGAAACCTTGATCCTGTTGAAGGATTCAGGCGAGGTGACAGAATCCGAGAGTCGGACTCTGGAGGAACATCTCAACACCTGCAAAACCTGCAGAGACCTGGCTGCCGACCTGGCTTCATTGCATCAAGTCCTTCAAAATCAACAGAATATGACACACGCTCCATCGTCGACCGTTCTCGAAACCATTCGTGTGACCGCAGATGAAAGAGTAACCGGAATTCATTGGGCAATTCGCCCGCTCTGGAAAGTCGCCCTGGCGGCCGCAGCGTGTTTTGTCGTATTCCTGACTGGCATCCGGTTCATGGCCCCTTCCTTATCGAAGCATCGAACCCCATCTCCCGAGTACTCGATTGCGGCTGAGATCATGCCTCTGGTTGACTTGGTAATGGGAGAGAGCGACTCCTCTGCGGATCTTTATTCCGGAGAGTCAGACCTGACCATATTGGCCGATCATATGCTGATCCTTCAGGGTGTTAAGATCGACTCCGGGGACGACCTATTCAGTGAGTTTATTGAACCCGAGGACACTCTTCCCACAACTCTTCAATGGAATAATAACTCCGAATCTCGTCTTGAAAAATGTGTATAACCACATCGAAAAGATCGAGAACCAGCCACCCGTCATCCGGCACACCGGAAGAGCGGGCATTCGGTTGTCCAGCCTCCTTCAGCGTCTGATTGACGGAATTTGACATGGCTTTCAACTGTGCCGCTGTCGCGCCCGAGGCAATGACATAATAGTCCGTCACCGGCGAGGTCTCGCGCACGTCGAACACAACAATATCCGCAGCCTTCTTGGAGAGCAGGGCGTCCCGGACACGTTTCATCAAATCTAGAGAATCCATCATTTGGCTCATCTCCTGTACAGGGAATGTTCAGCAATATACATCTCCACCCCCGACGGAACAAGATATCGTATGCCCATGCCTTCCGCCACCCGATAGCGCACATCGGAGGATGACACATTCACCATGTGGCCCATCCGGATATCCGAACGGATCCGGACAGGCCAGGGATCCTTGAGGTTCATGGTCGCGGTCTGCAAGACATCCAAGTTCACCCCGGGCCGGGCAATGGTCACCACCCGGCAAAGGGACAGAAGCGACTCAACCTCCCGCCAAAGATGCAACTCAGGCAGGGAATCCGCGCCAATAATGAAATACAATTCCACCCCGGGATGTTCGGCGGCGAGGATTCGCAGGGTCTCGACGGTGTAGGAAGTACCACCCCGTTGAATTTCAATGTCCGACACCTCGAATCTCAAATCCCCCTCGATGGCCGTCTCCAGCATGGCCAGTCGATGCCTGGCGGGCGCCAGTTCCGCAACCGACTTGTGGGGAGGCAGTGCGCACGGGACAAACACCACTTTCGAGAGTTCAAAATGCTCGAGGGCATCCTGGGCCATAATGAGGTGCCCGAGGTGAACAGGATTGAAGGTTCCTCCCAAAACGCCCAACCGCGGAGTATGCGAAAGATCATGCATCGACTACTTCAGCGCCGAAAGCGCCGTCTTAATCGCCGTAATGTGTGCGGGCGTAGTTCCGCAACACCCGCCAATGATGTTGACGCCCGCAGCAACCAGGGCGGGAACCCGGGCCGCCATGTCGGACGGTGTTTCCGGAAAGACATCCACGCCGTTGATGTTTTTCGGCAATCCGGCGTTGGCATGAACAAGAATAGGCGTGGCCGGAGCCGCCTCGCGCAGTTCCCTGACGATATCAACCATCCGATCCATACCGTTCCCGCAATTGGCGCCGATGACATCGGCTCCAGCCTCAACCAGCGCGGCGGCGGCCACGGTCGGCGAAACCCCCATCATGGTACGGTACTCGCCCTGCACGGTTCGCTCAAAAGTCAGGGTGCAGATCACCTCGCACGAGGTATTGTCGCGGGTGGCCCGAACCGCCGCGATGGACTCATCCAGGGCACTCATGGTCTCGATGCAGATGGCATCGGCCCCGCCCCTGGCCAGCGCCACAACCTGTTCCTTGAAGAACCCATAGAAATCCTCCTCCGTCACATCACCCATGGCGGTCATGAGGCCTGTGGGACCGACAGAGGCGATTACCCAGCTACCCTGGGCCGCTTCGCGAGAGATCTCCGCCGCCGCCTGGTTCAACTCAGCCGTACGGTCAGCCAATCCAAAATGCTGGAGTTTACAGCGTGTTCCCCCAAAACTATCCGTCTTGATCATGTCGGCGCCGGCGGCGATGTAACTTTTGGCTATGTCCAGTACATCAGCACGGTGTGTCACGCACCATAATTCCGGACATTCCCCGGGTTTCATGCCCTTATTCTGGAGGAAGGTTCCCCATGCGCCATCCGACACCAGAATACGCCCCGCCTTGATGGCTTCTGTTATTGATTGCTTCGCCATAATCATACCCCTGTTATGGCCGACAGTATACACCTGCCGCCCAGTGTGATCCA
Organism: bacterium; assembly: GCA_037143135.1. GTDB lineage: Bacteria > Verrucomicrobiota > Kiritimatiellia > CAIKKV01 > CAITUY01 > JAABPW01. Next base: position 2,832 of record JBAWZH010000092.1, on the reverse strand, counting down.
ATCACAAATCCTCATTTCACGCCCGCAGGGGATCCACGAAACCAACCCTGCCGGATCGCCCATTTCACGACTTCAAGCACCGGCACGATCGACACCGCCACACCCAGTACCACGGGCCAGACAGCAAGGGGCAACGCGAAAGTGCCAAAGGGTTTGTGCAGGAAGGGCACATACACCAGCGCCGTCAGCAACAGCAACTCCCACAGAATCGCCAGATTCAGCCACTTGTTGGCAAACGGACGCCTGAACACGGTGTGACGATCAGACCTGAAACTATAGGCCTTGAAGAACTCGACCAGGCACAAGGACACGAATACCAGTGTCATGCACTCGTCCATCGGAAAGGCCATGGCCCGGGCCCAGATGAACAAACCCAGATTGGCCATGGCGGACCAGATTCCGCCCACCGCCATCAGAACCACGACCGACCGGCTGAAGATGCCAGCGCGCGGATCCCGAGGAGGCCTCCGCATGAGATCTCGTTCTGGTGGATCCACGGCCAGCGCCAGCGCAGGCAGGCCGTCGGTGGCCAGGTTAATGTAGAGGATCTGAACGGCGCTGAGAGGCATCGGCATGCCCATCACCATGGCCCCCACCATGATCAGCATCTCGCCAATATTGGATGAAAGCAGGTACATCAGGTACTTCTTGATGTTGCTGTAAATTCCCCGGCCCTCTTCAACGGCCGCAACGATCGATGCAAAATTGTCATCCGTGAGCATCATGGCGGCCGCCTCCTTGGTGACGTCCGTTCCCGTGATACCCATGGCGATGCCGATATCGGCCTTCTTGAGGGCAGGGGCATCATTGACACCGTCGCCGGTCATGGCCACCACATGCCCCCCCTTTTGCATGGCACTGACAACCCGCAACTTGTGGGCGGGAGAAACCCGCGCATAGACATCAATACCAGCCACCTCTCGTTCAAAATCAGAATCCGAAATGGCGTCCAGTTGTGCGCCCGTGATGACGCGTCCGCTCTTCAAAATACCCAACTCCCGGGCCACGGCCTGCGCCGTCACAGGGTGGTCACCCGTGATCATGACAACCCGGATCCCTGCTTGTTCGCACTTCTGTACTCCTTCACGAGCCTCGGGCCGCGGAGGATCAATCATTCCAGCCAGCCCCAGGAACGTCATCCCGTGCTCTGCGGATTCAAGGGTGGCCCCGGCTTTGCACGCCACGCCCAACACACGCAGGGCCTGATCGGCCAGCCCGCGACCAATCTCGGCTATATGCTCCCGCCCCGCCTCATCGAGAGGCAACTCCCGCAACGCCCCATCCCCTCTTGCCAGCACATGCGTGCAGGACGCCAGGATAATTTCCGGCGCCCCCTTGGCATACGCTACCGCCCCACGGGAACCGGCATGCAACGTGGTCATGCGCTTGGTCTCCGAGGTAAACGGTATCTCGCCGGTACGCGGCTCCTGCCGCTCGAGTTCGGACTTGACCAGGCCAGCCTTGGCGGCGGCCACCACCAGGGCACCCTCAGTCGGGTCACCCTTGATATGCCAGCGGCCATCCGCCTCGCCGCGCGAACTATGCGCGTCGGACGACAACGTGGCCGCCCGCAGAAACCGCAGCAGGGCCTCATCCGGGTCAACGAGCTTTCCCTCAACGAGAAACTGCCCGTGGGGCTCGTATCCCGCGCCGGTCACATCCCATAGACGCTCCGCCACGTACAGTTTGCGGACGGTCATCTCGTCCTTGGTCAGCGTCCCCGTCTTGTCCGAACAAATGACCGAGGTTCCGCCGAGGGTCTCCACCGCGGGCAACCGCCGCATCAAGGCATGACGTTTGACCATGCGTTGTACGCCGATGGCCAGGGAAATGGTGACCACCGCCGGCAACGCTTCAGGAACCACGGCTACGGCCAGGGCAATACCGAAGACCAGGATCTCCATGAACGGCTGGCCGCGCAGAAGCCCCACAACGACGATCAGGGCTACGATGACCAGCGCGACACGCGCAAGCATGTGCCCCACCCTGTCGAGATTCTTCTGGAGCGGGGTACGGTCGGTCTCGACGGACTGCAACATACGGGCGATCTTGCCGAATTCGGTGTTCATGCCCGTGGCCACAACAACGGCGCGCCCCCGCCCGTAAGACGCCGATGTGCCTGCATAGGCCATGTTCTTGCGGTCGCCCAGGGCAGCGTCACAGCCAATGATCGGTCCGGCATGCTTCTCCACCGCCACCGATTCGCCGGTCAATGCGGACTCCTCGATCTGGAGATTGATCGACTCGATAACCCGCACGTCGGCGGGCACGCGGTCACCTGCCTGCAGCAACACGATGTCGCCGGGAACCAGTCGCCCGGCCGGCACGTCGAGTTCCTCGCCGTTCCGAAGGACTGTCGCCGTGGGGGCCGCCATCTTGCGCAAGGCGTCGATAGCCCGCTCTGCGCGGAACTCCTGAATGAATCCCAGCCCGACGGCAAACAGCACGATCACGCCAATAACAATGGTTTCGACGCCTTCTCCAAGAACTGCCGACAGTCCGGTAGCCACGAGCAGAATCACGATCAGCACGTTTTTAAACTGGTCGAGAAGCAGTTTCCAGGGTGATGCGCGGTGGGTTGCCTGAAGTTCATTCGGCCCGTGGATGTCGAGGCGCCTACGTGATTCTTCCGCGTCAAGGCCGGCGGGAATGGTTTTCAATTCAGCCAGAACTAACTCTACAGCCAGCACATGCCACAAGGGCGCCGGGGAAGGATTAGGAACAGGAGATATCGTCGTGTTAGTTTTTTTCATAAATCATCGGATCCTGGCGCACATCATCAGGCGTCGGTAATGCCCGCCACGTGGAACCCGGCAGACTGGATCATCGCCA